>NZ_AP024745.1:1052500-1357500 GCF_019704555.1 Actinoplanes sp. L3-i22 | reverse complement strand
ACTCAAGCGTAGCTCGCTCCAGCGGCCCTCGAAGGCGCGATCCGGATTGTCACTTTCGTGGCCGTCCGTACCGGTTTCCCGTGGGCAGAGAAGAAATTACTTGACCGCCCGCCCGAACCGCAAATCGACGACCGTGCACGTCACCGGCGGCGCGGTGGCACACGGGGACAGAAAACCGTGACAGAGTGGCCTCATGAACGCATCCGAGACGCTGGCGGTCGACGCCTTCCTCGGGCTGCTGGTTCCGCTCTGGCAGCTGGTGATCGGCGTACTTGTGCTGGTGACCGTCGTCGTCTCGGCGCGGAAGCTGCTCATGCGCGGCCCGACCCGGATGGGCGGCGCCCTCCTGCTGGTCGGCTCCGCGGTCGTCGGGCTGGCGGTCGTCAGCTACCTGATCCAGAGTCTGTGACGCCGGATACATCTCGGTCAGAGACGCCGATTCGCCAGGCTCGGTAGTTCCGCACGGATCGTCTCCAGCCGGCCCAGATCCAGGTCGGCGAGCACCACGCTCTCGGTGTCCGGGGCCTGCGCGAGCACCGTCCCCCACGGGTCGATGATCATGCTCCGCCCGAAGCACGTCCGCCCCGGCTCGTGATCGCCGATCTGACCGGCGGCCAGGACGAAGCACTGGTTCTCGATCGCCCGGGCGCGGAGCAGCACCTCCCAGTGGTCCCGCCCGGTGTGCAGCATGAACGCCGCGGGCACCACGAGGATCTTCGCGCCGGCGATCGCGAGCTGCCGGTACAACTCCGGAAAGCGCAGGTCGTAACAGATGCTCAGCCCGGTCGGCACCCCGTCGACCTCGGCGACGACGGTCCGCTCCCCCGGCGCGACGGTGCGCGACTCCTGGTACGAGACCCGGCCGGCGATCTCCACGTCGTACAGATGAATCTTGCGATAGCTCGCCGCAAGCGAACCGTCCGGCCGGAAGAGCAGCGTGGTGTTGAAGGTCCGATCCTCGTCGGGGCCGATCTCGTGGAACGAGCCGGCGTGCACCCAGAGCCCGAGCTCGCGCGCCGCCGTGGCGAAGAACGCGGCGAACTCGCCGTCGATCGCCTCCGGCTTGGGGGCGTCCGCCGCGCGACCGAGAAAGTCCACGTACTCCGGGAGCACCGCCAGCTCGGCGCCGCCTGCGGCGGCGCGCTCGAGCAACGACCTCGCGACGGCAAGATTATGGGCGCGGTCTTCCCGCGAGTTCAGCTGGCAAACGGCGACGCGCATAAATCCGAGCGTACGACGTGAGCCCCGTCTCCCGTCCACCCCCAGCCCCAGGCCACACCCCGCCCCGGCCACCCCACCGTTATCCACACCAGCAGGTTGTCCACAGGCCAAAACCACGATCCCGGCCAACCCGGGATAATGGGCATTGGGCAGGCCCCCGTGGCGGGTGGGGACTACCCAGTAGGCGGCTGACCAGGCGCTCCTCCGCCAGACCACGGGCCAGCCCCGGCTGATCGACCAAGCGACCGTCTGGCAGCACTTGCCAACCGAACTGTCGGCCGGCCCGCCGGCAGCGGCTGGCTAGCCCAGGGCCAACAGGCCGGGCAGCGCTGACCACACCGGGCGGGACCCCGCGGCAGCTGGCCGGCAGCGCCTGGCCAACCAGGGGCGGCGGGCGAGGGCTGGCCGACCGGGCGGCTGGTCACTGAAAGGACTGGCCGGCGGGGCTGGCCAACCCCGGCAACTCGGGTGCCGGCACTTGGCCAACCCAGGCTGGCCAACCCAGGCCGGCTGGCCGGCAGCAACTGCGCAACCAGAGGGTCGGCCGGGTGGTTACCAGCCGGCGGTGGCCGGCATCAGCAGGATCTCTGAGCCGACCGGCTGGTAGCCGGCGGCCAGGAGCACGCGGAGGCTTGCGGAGTTGCCCGGGGCGCACTGCGCCCAGATCGGCCGGTCCTCCGGGATCAGGTGGCGGGCCGCCGTCGCCAGCAGCCGGCCGTGGCCCCTTCCCTGCGCCGCCGGGTCCACCTCGAAGGCGACCTCCCAGCGCCCGGCGAGCCCCCGGCCGACGACCAGCAGGCCGTGCTCGGACTCCCACACGCGCACGTCGGCCCGGTATCGGTGGGCGCGCAACGCCCGCGGATGCCCGCTCGCGTCGAGCGGGGTCAGCGGGAGCGGCGGATCGCCCGGCAGCGGCCCCGCGAGCAGGGCGACGTCGAACGCCCCGGCACGCAGGCCGAAACGGTCCTCCAGGGCGGTCAGGAAGCGCGGGCCGGTGGGTGCGGCGAAGTCCTCACCGGCGAGCTTCCCGGCCCAGTCGGGCTCCACGTCGGCGGCGACCACGACGTGACCCGGGAACGACACCACCGCCGCCCGATCGGGCGACGGTGGAGGAACGACCTCGAGCCACGGGACCGGCACGTGCCGGTCCCCGCGTTCGATGCCGGCGAGGATGCCCGCCAGATCGCGGGTGTCGCTCAGGCCGACTTCTCCTCGCGCGCGTGCCGGCGCCGGCCGACGAACTCACGCGGGACGATCGTCGGGATCACGTTCTCCACGACCACCTCACGGGTGATCACGACGCGAGCCGCGTCCGGGTTGCTGGGCACCTCGAACATGACGTTCTGGAGGACTTCCTCCATGATCGCCCGGAGACCACGGGCGCCCGTGCCGCGCAGCATGGCCTGATCCGCGATGGCCGACAGCGCACCCTCGTCGAACTCCAGCTCGACACCGTCGAGCTCGAAGAGACGTTGGTACTGCTTGACGTAGGCGTTCCGCGGCTCGGTCAAGATCTTGATGAGCGCGTCCCGGTCGAGGTTGCGGACCGACGTGATCACCGGGAGACGGCCGATGAACTCGGGGATGAGCCCGAATTTCAGCATGTCCTCCGGCATCACCTTGCTGAAGATGTCGTCGGTGTTCCGCTCCGAGATCGACCGCAGCCGGGCGCCGAAGCCGACCCCGCTCTGGCCGACGCGCTGCTCGATGATCCGGTCCAGGCCGGCGAACGCGCCACCCACGATGAACAGCACGTTCGTCGTGTCGATCTGGATGAACTCCTGGTGCGGGTGCTTACGGCCGCCCTGGGGCGGAACGTTCGCGACCGTACCCTCGAGGATCTTCAGCAGGGCCTGCTGCACGCCCTCACCGGAGACGTCCCGGGTGATCGACGGGTTCTCACTCTTGCGAGCGATCTTGTCGACCTCGTCGATGTAGATGATGCCCTGCTCGGCGCGCTTGACGTCGTAGTCCGCCGCCTGGATGAGCTTGAGCAGGATGTTCTCGACATCCTCACCGACGTAGCCGGCCTCGGTCAGCGCCGTGGCGTCCGCGATGGCGAACGGCACGTTCAGCATCCGGGCCAGGGTCTGCGCCAGGTGCGTCTTGCCGCAGCCCGTGGGGCCGATGAGCATGATGTTGGACTTGGCCACCTCGACGTCGCTGCCCCCACCGGGAGCACCGCTCGACTCGGCCTGGATCCGCTTGTAGTGGTTGTAGACCGCGACGGCGAGCGCCTTCTTGGCGTGCTCCTGGCCCACTACATAGTTGTCCAGGAACTGGCAGATCTCCATCGGCTTGGGAAGCTCTTCCCACTTCACCTCGCCGGTCTCGGCCAACTCCTCCTCGATGATCTCATTACAGAGATCGATGCACTCGTCGCAGATGTAGACCCCAGGGCCCGCGATGAGCTTCTTGACCTGCTTCTGTGACTTCCCACAGAAGGAGCACTTGAGTAGGTCGCCACCGTCACCGATCCGTGCCACCTACGTTCTCCTTGCGCTCAACGACTGACCACTGGCCGGTCCGTGTCCGAGGACGGAATGCCTCGTTGCCATCTCATCGTCTGCCGACCCGCGTAACTGAGGCTGCTGGCTCGACGTTACCCGCAAAGGGGCTGTTCTCCGACCCCCCAAAACGGGCGTGTCAGGGACCGGCCAGTCTAGTCAGACCGGTCCGGCCCCTGACATCGAGTACCTCAGCTGTTCGAGCCGACTGCCTGCAGGCTCTTCTTCCGGCTGACCAGCACCGTGTCGACCAGGCCGTACTCCTTGGTCTCGGCGGCGGTCATGATCTTGTCGCGGTCGATGTCCTTGCGGACCTTCTCGACCGTCTGGCCGGAGTGGCGGGCCAGCATCTCCTCGAGCTGGGTCCGCATCCGCATGATCTCGCGCGCCTGGATCTCGATGTCCGACCCCTGGCCGTAACCACCCTCGGTGGCCGGCTGGTGGATGATGATCCGCGAGTGCGGGAGCGCCATCCGCTTGCCGGGCGTGCCGGCCGCCAGCAGCACCGCGGCCGCGCTGGCCGCCTGGCCGAGGCAGACCGTGCTGATGTCGGGGCGGACGTACTGCATGGTGTCGTAGATCGCCGTCATGGCGGTGAAGGAGCCACCGGGCGAGTTGATGTACATCGTGATGTCGCGGTCCGGGTCGGTGCTCTCCAGCGTCAGCAGCTGGGCCATCACGTCGTTGGCCGACGCGTCGTCCACCTGGACGCCGAGGAAGATGATCCGGTCCTCGAACATCTTGTTGTACGGGTTCGACTCCTTGATGCCCCACGAGGTGCGCTCGGAGAACGAGGGCAGCACGTAGCGGTTGTGCACCGGAGCGAACCCGGGAGGCATGGAAAGGTCGGTCATGGGTCAGCTCCTCAGTTCAGCGTGCCGGCGCCGTCCGGGACCTGGACGGCCCCGGTGATCACCTTGTCGATGAAGCCATAATCTTTCGCCTCGGCTGCCGTGAACCAACGGTCCCGGTCGAAGTCGTCGGCGATCTGCTCCGGGCTCTGACCGGTGTGGAACGCGATCCGATCCTGGAACATGCGCTTGGTGTAGAGCATCTGCTCCGCCTGGATGGCGATGTCGGCGGCGGTGCCGCCCATGCCACCCGACGGCTGGTGCATCATGATCCGGGCGTGCGGCAGGGCATAGCGCTTGCCCGCGGTCCCGGCGCAGAGCAGGAACTGCCCCATCGAGGCAGCCATCCCCATCCCGACGGTCGACACGTCGTTGTCGATGAACTGCATCGTGTCGTAGATGGCCATACCCGAGTAGACAGAGCCGCCGGGCGAGTTGATCCAGAGGTGGATGTCCTGCTCCGGGTCTTCGGCGGAGAGCAGCAGCAGTTGCGCGCAGATGCGGTTGGCGACCGCGTCGGTCACCTCGCTGCCGAGGAAGATGATCCGCTCACGCAGCAGGCGGTTGAAGACCGAGTCGTCGAGGTTGCCACTCAAGGAGTCGCCGCCGCGCCGCGACACCGGCCCGGTTGGGATGTGGAGATCGGTCATGGCAGCCCTTCACAGCTTGCTGTGTCGGCCGAGACTCCGGCCGGCAGTTGTCCGTCGTACGACCAACCTAACGGGTCGATTGCGCATCAGCTTCCCGCTCAGGCGGGTGTTCGCTGACAGCGCACCGGGCCTCCGCCGTACCCCCGAAATGACAGCGGCCACCGCGCACCGTGAGCGGTGCGCGGTGGCCGAGTGAAGCCTGCCCTGATCTGCCTTTGATCAGTGGTTGTGACCGGCGTGCTCGTCCTCGGAGGCGGCGCGGAGGTCGTCCAGGGAGAGCACGTTGCCCTCGCTGTCCTTCATCGTGACCTGCTCCATGACCGAGGCGAGGGCCTTGCCCCGGCGCACGTCGCCGAAGACGGCGGCCGCGGCACCCGAGCGGACCAGCTGGTCGTAGTACTGCTGGGGCTGCATCTGGGCGCGCTGCGCCCGGTGCACGATCTCGTGACCGAACTCGTCGTCGGTGACCTGGACGTCCTCGGCGTCGGCGACCGTGTCGAGCAGCAGCTGGATCCGGACGCCCTCCTGGGCGGCCTCGGTCAGCTCCTGGTCGATCTGCTCCTCGGTCTTCTCCTCGGAGGCCAGGTAGTCCTGCAGGGTCGCGCCGATCCGCTCCAGCTGGTCGGTCATCGCCTGCTTGCGGCCGTCGACCTCGTCCTTGACGACGCCCTCCGGCGCGGGGATCTCGGCGGCGTCGACGAGCTGCTTGAGCGCCTCGTCCCGAGCCGCGTAGATCTGCTCGACCTTCTTCGCCTTGGTGAGCCGCTCGCGCAGGTCGCCGCGCAGCTCCTCCAGGGTGTCGAACTCGCTCGCCAGCTGGGCGAACTCGTCGTCGATCTCGGGCAGCTGCTTGTCCTTGACGGTCCGGACGGCAACCTTCACCTCGGCGTCACGGCCGGCGAAGTCGCCGCCGACGAGCTGGGTGGTGAAGTTCGCCTCCTCGCCGGCGGAGAGGCCGACCAGCACCTCGTCCAGGCCGGGGAGCAGCTGCTTGCTGCCCACCTCGTGGGAGATGTTGGTGGCCGAGCCGCCCGGAACCTCTTCGCCGTCGACGGTGGCGTTCAGGTCGAGCTGGACGTAGTCGCCCTCCACCGCGGCGCGCTCGACGGTCTTCAGCGTCGCGAAGCGCTCACGCAGGCCGTTGATCTGCTCGTCGATTTCGCTGTCGCCGATCTCGACGGCCGGGACCTCCACGGTGATCGTGGACAGGTCCGGGATCGCGATCTCGGGACGGACGTCGACCTCGGCCGTGAACTTCAGCGGCGCGTTGTCGGCGAACTCGGTGATCTCCACCTCGGGCCGACCGAGCGTCTTGACGTCGTGCTCCTTGACCGCGGCGAGGATCTGCTCCGGGATCGCTTCCTGGACGGCCTCGTTGAGGACCGCACCACGACCGACCCGCTGGTCGATGACCGCCGCCGGGATCTTGCCCTTTCGGAAGCCCGGAACCTGAACCTGCGCGCCGATCTCCCGGTACGCCTTCTGCAGGCTCGGCTTGAGCTCGTCGAACGGCACCTCGATGGCGAGCTTCACCCGAGTCGGGCTCAGAGTCTCGACGGTGCTCTTCACAGGCGTACTCCTTGTTGCTGCCGATAGTTGGTGATCAGTCGGGGTGGCGGGATTTGAACCCACGGCCCCTCGCTCCCAAAGCGAGTGCGCTACCAAGCTGCGCCACACCCCGTGGCGTCGGCCAGTGTATGCGGTCTGCTTGCTCGCGTGTGCGCTGGAGTCACCTGCTGGGGAATCCGGTTCGCGCGGACGGCAGATGATTCAGTAAGCTATGCACGAGACCCGGGATGTTCCGGGTCCTCGCGGGCGTAGCTCAATGGTAGAGCCTCAGTCTTCCAAACTGATTACGCGAGTTCGATTCTCGTCGCCCGCTCAACTACAACGGCCCTGGTCAGAGGGGATTTCCCCCGACCAGGGCCGTTTGCTGTCACCTACCGGGTGATCTTGCGTGCCATTGGCGTGCCATTAGGCCTTGCGGCGCCCACGCTTGCCCTTGCCCTTGGGTTTCGAGCTCTTGGCGATCCGCTTGTCCATGCTGTCGGCGATCTCCCGGTCGCGGTCACTCGTCGCGTGCTGGTAGATCAGCGCGGCTCGCATGCTCGCGTGTCCCATGCGGTGCATCAGCTCCCGGGTGCTGGCGCCACTTGCCGCCGCGATGTTGTTTCCGGTATGCCGGAGGTCGTGGAAGTGGAAGCCCGCCGGCATCCCCGCGTCCACCAGCGCCTTCGACCACTTCACCGCCCGTCGGAAGTTGCCGGTTCGCAGCGGCTTGTCCTTGTCGCCGGTGAACACCAAAGACTCCGGATCAGCGCCGGCGTAGTCCACCAAGTGCCTGGTCAGCGCCGCCTGGGCCATTGCCGGAAGAGCGACGACCCGGATTCCTGCCGCGGACTTCGGCGCTCCGAACTCCAGGCCGCTTTTCAGCGCGGCCAATTTCCTGGGTACGCGGACAGTCCCGGCCCGTTCGTCGACATCGCACCGGCGCAGCGCCGCGAGTTCGCCCCAGCGCAGTCCGGAGAAGGCCGCGACGGTGATCAGCGCCACGTATCGGTCCGGCATCTGCTCGGCGAGCGCGAGGACCTGGACGACGGTGGCGACCGGTCGCTCCGGGGTGTGGTAGCGGTCGTACCCGGGGATTCTGCAGGGGTTTTGCTTGAGAATCTCGTCCTCGCGGATCGCGGTGTTGAGGATCGCCCGAAGCAGCGAGTAGGCCTTGACCGCCTGCGGCTCGCTCGTGCCGCCTTTGAGGATCTTCCCGCGCCACGAGCGAATCGTCTGCGGCTTGATCGCGCCGAGCGCCAGGTGCCCGAGGGTCGGTTCGATGTGCAGCCGGAACAGGTCCTCGTAGTTCTCCCGGGTGCGCGGCTGGAGTTTGCGGTGCGCGATCCAGTCCCGGCCGTACTCCACCAGGTGCACGTCGCCGGCCTCCGGCGCCTGCCACTCGCCGCGGATGATCTCGGACTCGACCAGCGTGAGCCACTTCCCGGCCAGACGCTCGGTGTCGAAGGTGTTCGGGGCCTTCC
Organism: Actinoplanes sp. L3-i22; assembly: GCF_019704555.1. Taxonomy (NCBI): domain Bacteria; kingdom Bacillati; phylum Actinomycetota; class Actinomycetes; order Micromonosporales; family Micromonosporaceae; genus Actinoplanes; species Actinoplanes sp. L3-i22. Next base: position 1,349,239 of record NZ_AP024745.1, on the reverse strand, counting down.
GCTCGATGCCGTCCGGGCCGAGGTAGCGCGCCTGGAACCGGCCCGAGGGCAGTTTGCGGACGTTGCCGAAACGGCGGTGGCCCTTTTTGTTGGCCATCAGTGGGCTCCTCGTACGTAGGCACGGATCGCCGCCCGATCGGTCGGGGCGACGCGGTGGGAGTCGATGTAGTGGACGATCGCGGCCGGCTCGAAGCGGACCAGGCGGCCGACCTTGACGTACTCGATGCGGCGCTCGGAGACGAGGCGGCGCACAAATCTCGTAGTGGCACGAAGGCGAGCGGCGACCTCATCCGCGGTCAACAGCTCGTCAGCCATCCGGTTCCTCCTTGTGGGTCGGGGTCATTGCTCTCACCTGCGATCGCCACCGGATCCGGGCCGATACGGCGCGCAGGATGCGGTGTTCCAGGGGCAGGACATCCGGGTCCTCCGGCCGGGCCAGCTCGAAGCGGAACCGGTCCTTCTGCGGTTGGTCCTCCTGCTCGGGCTCGCCGAGGGCCGCGCGGATCCAGGCGCGGTTGTCCGCCCGGTGATCGGCGAGGGTCTTGCCGGACCACTGCCGAGACACCAGAACGCGGCGGCCGGTGAAGCCGAGGGTCGACCGCTGGTGGACCTTGCCGGTGCAGCGGCCCGGGGACAGGCCGGCCTTGGCGCGGTCGGGCTGGACGCCGTAGAGCAGCCAGTTCGCGCAGGTCGGCGAGCAGGGCAGGACCGACAGCTCCGCGTGCAGCCGGTCGGCGTGCGCGGTCTGAGCGCCCGCGTTGGACGGGACGTGCTCGGTCAGGTCCTTGGTGACGTACTTCGTCACGTACCGGATCGAGCGTTCGGCGTCCTTGGTGCCCTGGGCGATGCCGCGGGCGTCGACGCGGCCGAGGCGCGCGACGTACGCCGGGCGGGCGTCCGGGTCCTCCAGAGCGTCCAGCGCCTCGCCCCAGGTCGGGAGCGGCTTCCCGGTGGCCGGGTCGACGTAGCCGGCGCGGTCGGCGTTCCAGACCGGCGGGCGGTCGATCGTGTGGACGAGTTCGTCGAACGAGGGCCACCACACCTGGTGGTAGGTGGCCGCCGCGACCTGGTTGACCACCTTCCGGGGCAGCGTGCCGCGGACCGCGAAGTGGGCGTGCGGGGCAAGGCGCCGTTGGAGCTCCACGGCGCCCGCGTACTGGACGTTCCAGCCCGCTGCCCGGCGCAGGTTCTGCCACCAGCGGTCGAGCACCCGGGCGAAGTGGATCGCGTCGAGCGCGGCCCGGCGGTAGTCGTAGGTCGTCGGGTCGACCGGCGTGCCCAGCTTCGGGTCGTGCGGGTGGTGACGCTCCCCGCAGGCACACGGGAGCACATAGGCACCGCGACGCGAGTGCGAGTGCACCGGGCCGTGCGAGTCCAGCGTCAGCGTGATCAGCATCGACGGGCGGTAGGTCTGACCGGCCCGGCCCTGGAAGGCACGGCCGACCGTGCGCGGGTCGACCGGAAGCCGGGGCAGATCCGGGGAATCGTGCCGGCGGCGAGTGGAACGGGCACGGCGAGGACGGTCGTCGCGCTCCTTCGGGGTGAGCCGGCCCCGGAGATCCGTCTCGGCCAGAACCTCGTCGGCGTCCTCGATCTGGCGATCCAGGTCGGCCAGCCGCTCCGCCCGCACGTCCGCGGTCATCGGCTCGTAGTGCAGCGCGGCCCGGTCGAACTCGAGATGGGCGCGGATCTTCACCAGGTCGAGATCCTCATCTCCCGGCTGGTCCGGGCGGACCGCCGGCTCGTCGTCCAGGTGCCAGCCTTCCCGGATCTGCTGGATCCGGAGCTTCCGGTTCCGCTCGGCGCAGGGCTTGCACTTGGCGGCCAGCCGGGCGCCGCACGGCACCTCGACCAGTTCGGTCAGACCGGTCGCGGTGTCCGTGCGGCGGAGGACCAGCGGGCGGACGCAGACGCCGTGCTGCTCGGCGAGCAGCTTCAGCGCGTCCTTGGCGAGTGGCTGGCGCATCCGGGCAGCGCGTGAGCCGGGTCGGGGTTCCACGAGGGTCGTCACAGGGCAGCCTCACGAGGGCGAGCGGGGAAGGCCGAGGCCGGCACGGGCACCAGGCCGAGCCGAGGAGGGTTGGGTGCCGGGATCTCTTCCGGCACCGACACCGAGATCGGTGCCGGCTCCTCCTGCTCCGCCGGCGCCGCCGCCGGGGCTTGTGCCAGCACGAGCTTGGACAGGCCCAGGAAGGCCAGAGCCGGGACAGCGGAGAGCAGCCATCCGGACGGTCCGGGTTTGGCGACTGCGAGCTGAGCGGACAATGAGAGGCCCGCCGCGCAGACGAGCAGGAACAGTGGGTAGCCGACCGAGCCGCCGGCCCGGCGACGCTGCCGGATCGTCAGCAGCGCCGCCATCGGGATCAGCTCGGAGATGACCGCGTTCGCCCAGCCGAACCACTCCCCCGTACCCGCCGGGGAATTCGCCATCGTCCAGTCCTTGACGTGGGTGAACGAGGCGGCGCCGGCGAACCCGGCAACGATCAGCAGGATCGCGACCAGGAGCAGGCCCTCGATCCGTTCGGCGCGAGACTTCACCGCTCACCGCCCGGCGCGTAGATGGCGGCCAGGTCGGCCAGGTCGTCATCGTCCAGGTAGGAGAAGCGGACCCGGACCGGTTCGCGCACGCCCTCCAGGACCACGAACCCGATACCGGGCGAGGTCTCCGGGATCAGGTCGCAGGTTGCCCCGCGGTCCCGTGCACCGTCGCCGAGCACCAGGTCGGACTGTTCGGGTTCGGTCATCCGCAGCGCGATCCGGGTCGGGAACAGGTCCCGGAACGGCAGCACCTCTTTGCGCGGATCCTGAAGCGCGGCGATCACGTGGACGCCGACCGCCCGGCCCTGGGACAGCAGCAGGCTCAGCGATTCCCGGATCCGGTCGCGGATCTTGCGATCGGTCAGGTAGGCGGTCAGCGCGGCCAGCTCGTCGACCAGGACGAGGATCAGCGGCTCGTCGGCGGTCGGCGTGTGCTGGCGGGTGATCCCGCGCAGTCGGGCCGCACGCTGCCGCATCCGCTTGACGGCCTCCTCCAGGACGCCGGCCATTGCTTCCGGGTCGTCGTAGACGAATCGGGCGAACAGCGGTGCGCCCGCTGCCAGTTCCATGCCGCCCTTCGGGTCGAACGCCCACACCTCGACCAGCCCGGACGAGATGCCGGCGGCCAGCGAGCGGAGCAGGGACCAGATGACCGAGCCCTTGCCCGAGTTCGTCGCACCGGCGATCAGCACGTGCGAACCGGCCAGGCGCAGCCGGTAGGGCGTGCCGGCTTCCTGCTTCCCGACTTCCAGGCCGGACAGGTCGAGTGTTGCCGGCACCGGCAGCGGATCGACGACGGCGGCCAGCGGGTCGCGGCGAGCGAAGTACAGCACCACCCGATCCGGGCGGTCCGTGGTGAAGGCCCGTGCTTCGCGGAGGCGGAACGAGTACGCCAGGCGCGGCGCCGCTTTCGACCAGTCGTCCGGGTGCTGGCCCGGCAGCAGGCGAACCGTCACCCGGTCGCCCCACTGATCCGACCGCACGCCGAGCAGGCGCGGCACCCACCGCTGGCCGCCGTGCATCGAGGCCAGCCCGCACGCGGTCATAGCCGGAGTCCAGCCCCGCCGGTAGATCCACAGCCGGCGGCAGCGGCCGACCAGCGGGTACCAGCCGAAGCGCATCCAGGAGGCCGGGTAGAAGCGCCACCAGGCAGCGATCGCCGCAGCGAGACCGCTCACGACACTCAGCAGTGCCAGCCATCCGTGCGCCTGGATCAGCCATCCGGAGACGGCCAGCGGCCCGGTGATCCACCAGTACCGGCCGGTCAGCACGACCGAGCGGAACGTCCCGCGGCCGAGCCAGACGAAGACGAGCAGCCAGCCGGGGATGCGCCAGACCGGAAGCCGGGTGTTGAGCGGAGCGGTGGGGATCTTCTCCCCGGGGATCACGTTGACCAGGGGCACAGCTATCGCCCCCGGCCGACGCGAGGCGGGCGGGCCAGCGTCCGTACGCAGGTCTTGCAGGCCATGTGCCGCACGTCGTACCGCCGAGGACTGACCCACAGGTCGCAGCCGGGGCAGAGGACGGCCAGCACGATTGCCAGGTGGCCCCGGCCGGTCATCCGGCGCAGGATCGAGATCGATCGGGTCATCACCCGCGACTGCGGGCGGTCGAGGGGCCGAGCGCTCATGCCGCACCCCCGCGAATCCACGTCGCGGTCTCCCGAGCGGTGATCGCCAGCTCGGCGGCCTCAGGGGTCGTCGCGGCGATACTTTCCAGCAGCTCGGCCTTCCGGTCGAACCAGTCGGCTCGCTCGGTGGCAGTGGCGGACAGAGCCGGCCGGTCGCGCAGCAGCGCGGACAGGTCGAGGAAGAAGGTACGGAGATCGGTCGGCGCAGCCTGCTTTACGGTGGGCACCAGGCCCTCCTTCGTAGGTCGAGGGGTTGCGGGTCAGCGCGCGGGCGGGCCGGGACTCTTGGCGGGGAAACGGCCCGCCCGCGCACTCAGAGAGAGCCGTCAGGCAGCAGCGCCGACAGCGACCGGGCGAATGGCCGTGGCACGCAGCGAGTACGCCATGCGTGACTTGCAGGGACCGGCGCCCTTGCAGCGCTGGGAGTCGACGTACGGCGTGAGCGTCAGCCCGTCGAACTCGATCGACGGCGGGTAGCCCGGCACGGCAGAGGCCGGCGGCACCGGCTGGTGCGGCGCGCAGATCTTGACCTTGACCTCAGACGTGCGGCCGAACTTGCCCGCGGCCGGGTCGAGGTCCAGGACCCGGACCACCCAGACCCGCTCGCCGGTCTCTTTGTCGCGGACCTGGTTGTCCTGGTCCTGCCGCCGGTCGAAGTCGACCGCGGCCTCCACCCCGAGACAGAGCGCACCGGCCGGGAACACGTAGTCGAACGGGACAGGCACCTTCAACGTCAGCGGAACCATCCGGACCGGACCTCCTGATCGCACGAACGTCAATGTGACATCCGCTTATGCTTACAAGTTAGTTCAGCATGTAAGCACAAGCAACCACCTATGTCCGATCTTCAAATGGCGCAACGACCAATTAGGGCGTGTTTCATAAGCAGGTCAGAGCCACTCGCAGATGATGGTGATGGTCAGAACTGCCTGGTAGCGGACGGCAAGTTTGTCGTAGCGGGTCGCGACGCCGCGGTGGCGTTTGAGGCGGTTGATGCCGCATTCGACGGCGTGGCGTTGCCGGTAGACGAGCCGGTCGAAAGCGGGTGGCCGGCCGCCTTTGCGGCCTTTGGCTTTGCGGTGGGCGTCCTGGTCACTCTTGCTGGGAATGCACGCCCGGATTCCGCGTTTACGCAGGTAGGAACGGTTTTCTTTCGAGGTGTAGGCCTTGTCGGCGAGGACCGTGTCGGGGCGGGTCCGGGGCCGGCCACCGCCGGGCCGGCCGACCCGGATCCTGGACAGGACCGGGATGAACTGCGGACTGTCCCCGCACTGCCCGGCGGTCACGATGAACGCCATGACCTTCTGCCCCTGCTCACAGGCCAGATGCGTCTTGGTGGTCAACCCGCCCCGCGACCGCCCCAGGCCGTGATCATCAGGTTCGGTGTGCACGCCGCCGGGCGGTTCCTTCTGCAACTGCCCGTCGCGGCGAGCACCGGCCGCGTGCTGATGGGCGCGGCTGGTCATCGAGTCGATGCTGATGTCCCAGCGGATCCGGCCGGCCGCATCGGCATGGGCCTGCAGAGCGGCCAGGATGCTGTCCCAGGTGCCGTCGCGTTGCCAGCGGCGAAACAGTCCATAGACGGTAGGCCAGGGCGGATAGACGGCGGCGACGTCCCGCCACGGAACCCCGTTCCGGATCCGCCAGCGGATCCCGTTGATGAGCTGCCGTTTCGTCCACTTCGGCGGCCGCCCGTTCCCCGACACAGCAGGCAGCAACGGAGCAAGCCGCTGCCACTGAGCGTCGGTGAGGTCATGCCGCGTCGTCACCGCTAAGGTGGCCACGAGGTCTCCGGTATGAAGTTCTAGCTTGGTCGCTGAACCACTTACCGGAGACCTCTTCAGTTATCGATGACCGCCACGCCGTGACCCTCACCGGCAAAACCCAACTTCTAAAACACGCCCTAGGACGCCCAGGGGACGTCCGGCGGTCTGCCGCAGGTCTCAGCCCGGAATGCAGTAGCGAACGCGCACTCGCCGGCGGACCCTGGTCCCCGTGACGACCCCGAGCTTGCAGCCCCCGTACGACCTGGCCCTTAGCCACGCTTGGCTCTGGGCAAAGGCCTGCGAGCTTCCAGCAGCTCGCCTACTCGGTGACGGCACAGGACTGCCGGATGCACTTCTCCTCTTGGTCGCGCTACGGAACGTCCGGCGGGCCGCCCAACTGGCCGCCAGATCGCTCACGAAGCCGGAGGCTCAGCGGTGTATCACCGATGCGCTGGCCAAGTTCGATGCGGCTTTGCCAGGAGTCAAGGAAGCGCGCGACGTCATCGAGCACCTGGACCAGTACGCAGTCGGCACCGGGAACGAGCAGAAGGCGCTGCTGGCTGCGACACCCAGCCTCACCCGAGCCGAGCTTGCTGCTCGATACTCGCTTCGGCTTGAGGGCACCTATTCCGAGCCGATCGTGCGAGTCGGCCCATACGCGATTGAGGCGGTCAAGGTGCCTGGCACAGCGGGCCGCCTATTCGAAGCCATCCGGGCCGCCGCAGACGCCGAGGAGGGACGCCAAACCAGGTAGTAAACCAGCATTCACGACAGCGGGTAGGAGTCCTCGATCTCATGCCGACTCCCCGGCATGACGATCAGCGAAGCCATGATCGCTTCGCCCGTGGACTGGTGGACCGTTACAACGACGCTCAGCACTGCTTCGTCGGCCGGCACGTCCAGCGCAACGGCCTCAGCCTCGTCGACCCGTCGGGCGGTTAGCAGCTCGGTGGCGTAGTCGGCACGAAGCCTCTTCCGGCTTGTGATGTGTTCCAGAATGCTGCCGGAGATCGGGTCTGGCCTAATCACGTCGGTCCCGACGGCAATGTCCACCGGGACAAAGGTGGAGATCAGGTCGATCGGCCCGGACGACGAAATCGTGCGCCGACGCCGCTCATAGACGGGAGTCCCCTCCGGGATCCCGAGCGCGGCCGAGACCCACGGCACAGCCAGGACCGGCCCGACATGCAGGATCTCCGTCTCGGCCGTTTCGTCCAGGTCGATCGCGTCACCCGCGTACTGCGGCGAGTTGCGCTCGGATGGCGGCCGACCGCGTACGAAACTGCCCTTGCCCTGCTGAGATTCGATCCAGCCGTCCTGCTTGAGGATCCCGAGCGCTTTCAGCACCGTCGGCCGGGACACGTCGAACTCGGTGCACAACTGGCTCTCGGACGGCAGGCCGGCGCCGGGAGCGTAGGTCCCGTCCTCGATGCGGCCACGGAGCGCGTTCAGCACGCGCAGGTACTTCGGCGTCGGAATCTCGTACGCCATCGGGATCCACCCATCGGGCTCAGCTTGAGATCACAGCATGTCAATACAGGACCATAAGGCCTGTAAGGACGACTGAACAAGATGGGTCAAGCTGTCGGGTCCTCGACCGCGGTGGACGCCTGAAGCCAGCCGTTCCACGTCTTCGGGGTGCTGACCTGTTCCGGACGCGAGGCACCGGGCCACCGACGAGGAAGGCGGCCGTACCGACCGAAGACCCGCAGCGCCACCCGGCGGAGCGAGCACGGATCCTCCTCGCCGCAGGCCCCGCAGCGGCCGTCCGCGCTCGGAGCGACGTGCCGGTCGAGCTGCATTTGGGCGAAATCCAGTTGCTCACGGACCACGGCAGACAGGAAGACGCTCACTTGCTGCTCCCCACGTTCGGCCGACCAGGTTGAGGGCGGTAGAGGCGCAGGCCCGCTCTACGCACGAAGATCTCCCGGCGCTCGATCGCGTCACCCGCGCTGTTCAGCGAGTAGCCCTGGATCCAGGCCCAGCCGTCATAGGTCGATCGGTTGCTGACCGAGATCACACGAAACAGCAGCCGGCACTCGCCACCGAACTGCACCGACGCGTTGCGATCGACGATCAGAACGTCACCAGGACGTGGAATCACGGAGTCCTCCACCACACCGGGTCGAAGGGCACCGAGACGGGCGGGCGAGCGAAAGGGCCAGCACCCGTCCCGGTGCCGGCTTATGAGGCCGTCGCCACCAACTGGCCACGCCCACCGCAGTCCATGCAGGAGCGGCGAGCCGTCAGCCGCGCGTCCCGGCACGACTGAGCCACCATCCGCAGAGCGGTCCGGTGGGTCGTGTACTTCCAGCCCACACCGGCGCACGAGCGGCAAGCGGGGACCGAGGCGGAAGCGGTAGAAACGGTCATGGACACAGGCTGTGGCCAAAACCGCCCAGGAACCCGGAAAATCATTCCGGGGTCGCCGATCTCCACACGGGGAGGGTCAGCGGATGCACGGCATGACCATGAACTTGACGATCGGCGAGCGAGTCGCCTGGTACCGCCGCCGGCGCGGCCTGTCTCAGGAGGTACTCGCTGGCCTGATCGGTCGTACCGCGGACTGGCTCGGCAAGATCGAGAACAACCGCATCGAACTTGATCGCCTCTCGGTGATCAAGTCGCTCGCTGACGTCTTGGACGTCTCACTCGGCGATCTGCTCGCCGAGCCGTCCCTCGTCGAGTGGACGACGGACAGCGGCATGGAAACGGTGCCGGCTCTCCGGACCGCCCTCATGGAGTACCGGGCGATCACGGCACTTGGCGCCCGCGGCGAGGGCTCGGTTCCGCCGAACCTCGACGAACTTCGGAAGGAGACCGGGAAGCTCTGGGACGCCTACCAGGCATCCCGGTTCGGATTCGTCACCGGCCGGCTTCCCGGACTGCTCCATCAGGCGCAGGCCGCCGCCGACGAGTTGGACGGCCGCAACCAGGAGGAAGCGCGGAGCCTGCTGGGCCTCACCTACCAGTTGGCCGCGACGCAGCTCACCAAGCTTGGCGAGACGGACCTCGCGTGGATCGCGGCCGACCGCGGTCTCTCCGTGGTCCGGCCGGCTGGAGACCCTACGATCACTGGGTCACTGTTCCGCTCCGTCAGCCACGCACTCCTGTCCACCGGCCGGTACCAGGACGCCGTGCGCCTAACGACCGACGCCGCCGACTACCTGGACCAGTACCTCACCGAAGCCGGGCCGGAGCTGCTGTCCGTCTACGGGACGTTGCTGCTGGGCGGATCGGTCGCCGCCGCCAGGGCGAACGACGCAGGCACAGCACGGACGTTCCTGACTGCCGCCGACGAGGCCGCCGGCCGATTGGGCCGGGACGCCAACCACCTGTGGACGGCCTTCGGCCCGACCAACGTCGCGATTCACCGGGTTGCCGCAGCCGGCGAACTCGGAAACGTGCAGGTAGCGATCGACCTTGGACCACGGGTCAACACCGCCGGCCTTCCGATGGAGCGCCGAGTCCGCCACGCCCTGGAGGTCTCCCGGGCTTATGGCGCCTGGAACCGCCAAGACGAAGCGCTGTCCATCCTCCTCGACGCCGAGCAGATGGCCCCAGAACAGGTCCGGCACCACTACCTCGGTCGCCAGCTTGTTCTCATCTGGATCCGCCAGCAGCGCGGCAAGCCGTCCTCGGAGCTTGTCAGCCTGGCACGCCGTCTCCACGTGCTCGACTGATCCACTCGCCCTATTCTGCTCGGTGTGACGACATCCGACACACCCCCGATGGCCACTCCTCGCGTCGCCGCCGGCGCCCTCTTCTTCGATGAAGCCGGACGCGTTCTGCTCGTAAAGCCTGCGTATAAGGCGGGTTGGGACATCCCCGGCGGTTACGTCGAGCCGGGCGAATCGCCTAGAGCTGCATGCATCCGCGAGGTCCAAGAAGAACTAGGCCTGCTCCAGGCAGCAGGAAGCCTTCTTGTCATCGATTGGGCACCAGCAGAGGCAGAAGGCGACAAAATGCTCTTCGTCTTCGATGCAGGCATTCTGCCAGAAGCAATACAAAATAGCATTAACTTCCGCGACGGAGAGCTAACAGAATGGCGCTTCGTGGAGCGCACCGAGATAGAGAAACACCTCCCTGAACGGCTATACCGCCGAATTCATACTGCAATCATTGCGCGAGATCGTGGAATACCTGCGTATGCGGAGCACGGAAATGACCCGCTTGCCTCCAACAGCTGATCGCTGCCAGATAACACCTGCGCGAGTAGACCGACTACTTGGAGAAACCACGCTGCAAAGAATCGCGCAGATCGTCCTCTCGCAGTGTTGCCAACAGGCTATCGAAAAGGCTGATTGTCATGTCAGCGCGAGCATCTCCGCTCTTGAGCCACTGCGTAAATTCTCGCAGGAACTCTAACAGCCCTTCGCTCTCATATCCATCAGCCTCTTCGCGCGCGGTAGCCGCCGTCACTGCTTCAAGAAATACACTATTACCAATAGATGACACCAGCTCAGGCCGTTGCTGCATCCACCAAATACGAGCCAGCAGTGAGTCCGCGAACACTTCATCTCTTAGGAACTTCAAGCGCGCCATCTCATTAACAGCAGCCGCATTTACAGCGCGCCGCTCTTGCCGACTGCGCCATGCAATTTTAATATCATACTCATCCGCCTCTAAAAAACTATCAAAAAACACTAGTACTTTATTCGCATTGATCTTAACCTGCAATTCGGATAACGCAGCCCTAACCCTCAATTCCGCGGATTGGAGAGAAAGGACCGAGCTCATTTCCAGAGCCTCACCAGCCGACTTCACCACGGCCTCATGTATTTCAGCCAAATTTCTCTCGGGCAACTCACCAGCAGTCCTACGCCACAACACATATACAGTTAGCTTGAATACTGCTCCATCCACCTCAGAATCAATAGCCGTGCTGATCTTGCAACGGCGCCATCCGGCCACATGCAGCCAACCTAATGCACTTTGCCAAACCGTCAATTTGGCTCCCGCTGGCGCAACACATGACCAACGGCATCATCAGCATGGGGCCTAACGAGCCGCAGAAGAAGCGCCTCCCTCGCGGCCGAGACCTTTTCCGGCGACCTAACGAGAAATGGCCCTACGCCATCGAGGTTGATTGACGCACGTATAGCTGGCGCCAGGACATCAATGACAGCACTACTGTCTGATTTGCCGTCATCGACCTGTTCCAACCAGCGCCAAGCAACTTCCAGCGCCTTAGGACGGGTTTCCCTGTCATCAATAAGGGTCAACCATCCGTCTCGAATTCTGGCAAAAATCTCCGCGTCGCTAGTCGCGTCGTTCAAAATTTCATCGAATACGGGATCCTCGCCGCTCGGATCGAAGATCGACAAGCTTACTGATTTCCCGACTTGGCGATAGGCATCACTTACCACCCAAGTAAAAACTTGTCGCACTACAGCCCTGCGGATTAAATCACTCGACTTTGCCAACTTACGCACTGCCCCGAAGGCAGCGTATCGTATTTCCCCGATAGGGCTATCAGCCAACAAGCGTAGCCGCACAAGAGCCATTTCAGGGTATCGCACACCAAATTCCCCTGAGCATACTTCAGCGACACCAGTACCCACATGAACGGGCACGTTCTTCGAATTAGCCCACTCATAGAGTTTACGACGAACCGCAGATCCGATATCACGACTCTGTGCGAGTTCTTGCAGTAGTGATACCGAAAGCCTCCGGTGTTGCCGCCCTTCGGCCAGCCAACGCTGGACTACATCAAGAACTTCCAACGCCCTATGTTCAACAGCGATCCTGGCAAGCACCCAAGAAACACGGTCAATACACTTGTACGCCAATCCTCGCTCAGTAGTTAGGTCTGCAAGCCATTCAAGAAGATCTTGCCGAAGCTGAGGCCTTTCCGTCCAGACCCTATCAAGAACTGCGTTGTCCAGACCCGGATGCTTGGTCGTTAAAAAGACAGCATCGCCAGCACGATCCGCTTGTATACGTGCCAGAAGGCCTGACAACTCCGGGCCCACGAGAAGTTCGCCTGCCGGAGGAGATGCCTTTATACGATCCAGTAAAGCGTAAGAGGCTGAAAAGACGATGTCGGCGGCCACTCCGTTCAAAACGGACGCGGCGATAAGAAGAGCCCGCTGCCGAGCGTAGGTCTGACGGTCAGACTCATCTTTAACGTCGCCAAGTTGCTCGTCAAGGAAGCCCTTCCAATGGTGGTACTCAGCGACTATCCTATCGACACTTTCCTGGTCTAGCTGACTCGGAGAGGACAGAGCTTCCGACAGATCGACGGCGCGCCGAGGAGGCCTACGATTATCAATCAGATCACGGAGCAGATTAGCGAGTTGAGGAATCGCCTTTATTTCATCAATGGCGTGCCCAGAACTTCTAGCCCATAAACGCTTAGTGACGACATTAATCGGATCAGGAATATCCAACAAGATGGTAAAATTGGCCGTTTGCTGCTCGCATGAACGCCAGACATCTGGGGTCACTGTGATCACCATCCGGGCGCCCACTTTTGCAAGCCTGGCCGCGTGCTCTTGGAGGGTTTTGGAAAATAAATCTCCCAAATCGGCTTCCTCATACGTCAGATCAAGAAGATACCGTCCCCCCGGCTCTGCGTGAAGTACATCGGCTCTAGGCTTCGACCAATCCGGTAGCAGTTCACGGATCTCACCCGTGGAATTATCCCTTGCGAGGAGCGCCAACGCCGCCGTTCGACGACCAATTCCGACCGGCCCCTTAAGCACGACAACAGAAGATGAAGCCTGAAGTTCAGATGAATCATTGCCTTCAGATCCATCAAATAGCCCTACTGCGTCCCAATACCCTGGAGGTGGCTCAAAGGTCACCAGCTCATTACGCGCCTCAAGATCTACAGCCATCGAAGGAACCAACCGAATCAGATTCTGATGGAGACTACCGCCAACCTGAAAGAATGTACTATTTTCGGTAGCTATTCCTAGCTGCACGGGAAGCATAGTATCTTTCCGCGCCTCTTTTTCATAGTCACGGTCCAAGTCCGATTGCCCATCCCCCGTTGCCCAGTCCATCTATATCCCCTAATCAGCTGATCCAGGAAGTCGTCCATGAAAGTCACGTCCAACTTGAAAGAATGTGCTGTTTCCTTCAGACTTCCCATGCTGAAAGACGGTTCCGGACGGCTGCGATGAAATGCGCAGCGACACTTCATTCGCCAAGGCTGCGAACTCCGCGGCAAATTTCGGATCCCGTCGGAGTCGGTGCTTAAGCTGCCCACGAATCTCAGCCTCAGCAATGACAGAAAGGCTTTCCTTTTCCTCCGCCGGTGCCTGAGTTAGGGCAGCTTGCATATTATCCAGATCGGACAGGACGGCCCGCTCCTCGGCGCCATTCCCTAAGATTTGAGCCACACGCTCACGAGCATAAATCCAAATGCCTGTCGCCATAGATGAAGCCAATGCCGAAGCCACAGAGGTAGCAACTTCATTAATGTCCACCCGGGCCGCCTCACTTTCCAATGCAAAGCTCTTCACAAGGATCGCCATTCGATCACTGTCGATGCCTTCCCTACTACATGTATCAGCCGAAAGTTCAGGAGGGAAACTTTGTCAGCTTCAAGACAAGCCCTTGTCTTGTGCTGAAATTCCTGAGCACGCCGAATCGATCTTTATTCCACCGTCCCATATCGGTCACGTACTGCCGAATTGATCTCTTCTGGACCAAGGCGCCACGCAAGCGCGGCGCGGCCGGCGCGCTCGGCCTGCTGGCGGCCTCCGGCCGGCATCGGCCGGCACGCCGGCCAAGATTCGTGCCTCGATCCACTGACCCGGCGGATTCGCTGCCCGCGCGTGGACTCCACCAGGTTCTCAGCCTTACCTTGGCTCGATGCTTTCTCTTGCGCAGCCGACCACTGCGGCTGCTCCATGGTGGGCAACGGCCGTCATTGCGGGTTGCTTCACTCTGCTCGGCTCCGGCGCGACTCTGGCCGTGACGTTTGCCCTTGACTGGCGCAAGGCCGCCCGCGACGCACGGACCGCGCGTGAGGTTCGTGCGCGCGAGGCCTACCTCAAGATCCTTCCCTGGATCGCCCATGTCCGAGACGAGTTGCGACGGGCGATAGAGGCCCGCCGTCCATTCGATCACTCGATCGCAGACGAACGTGAGCAGGCGACTCTCGACGCTCTGTCCCAGCTCGACACCACACCAGAGTTCAGAAAGCTCCTGGCAGCATGGCCGGAGGTATTTCGCGCCGCGCTAGCTACCTACGAGTCTCTTGCCAAGATCGAAGAAGACATCCGGGCCACCAGATCGACGGAGTATGCCGACCGCGATCAACACGCATTTCGGCTGACAGCGGAGATCGAGGTACTCGCAGGGTTGATCGACGACCTACGCGAGCAAGCCAGGAAAGACACGTCAAGATTTTGAACGGCCATAATGCGGCTAGTCCTCCGCCCAGCCCGCCCAATGCCGCATCTGCTGCCGCGCCGCTTCGCGGCTTGCCATTGGGAAGGACAGTCACCGCGGGCGGGTGGGCCGGCGGGCCGCAAGCGGTCGGGCGGCACGGGAACCGGGCCATTAGCGGGCCAGTAGCCGAGATCAACAAGGGCCACGAGCGGTCATGATCGGTCACTCAGTCACCCATCCTGAGCAGGCGATTCGCCTAGATCACGGTGTCGGGTAGCGATCTTCCAAACTGATTACGCGAGTTCGATTCTCGGCGCCCGCTCCACCGCATCGGCCCTGGTCAGAGGGATTCCCTCGACCGGGGTCGTTTGCTGTCACTCGGCAGTGGATCTTCTTGGCCAGTTTCGCGTGAACGGGCGTCGCGGTGCCGAGACTGTCCTTGTCGGGCGCTTCGGTTTCGTGCTCTGCGCGACTCTTCGGACGAGTGCGTGGCCGGCCCGCGGCTTCTCCGGCGAACTGCGGCGCGCCCGGATCCTCGCCGGTAAAATCGGGCGGATTTCCATCAGCGCTTGCCGGGTGTCTCGATGCCCTTGGGTTCCGGCCGCTTCGGCTTGGCCGATTTTCGCGGTACGACGACACGCCCGCCGGGTTCGCCGATGTCTCCCGGCGCGTGGCCCGAACAAGGCCGTGATCGTGATCAGGGCCACGTATCCGGTCGCGATTCCTTCACGCCTTTCGGCCGCTGAGCGGGATCGCCGTGGGCCCGTGCGGACGCCGGGGCGGCGGAGGTCGCTGTCAGAAGGGCCGCGGAGGTCGCTGTCAGAAGGGCCACGGCGTCGCTGTCAGAGGGTCTCGGGGATGTGGATCGACTCGATCCAGGTGGGTGGGGGTGGTGGGGAGGCGCCGATCAGGCCGGCCACCACCCGGGTCTGGCCCGGGGCATGGTCGGGCCACGGGGTGTAGCCGTCGGTGAAGACCACGATGATGTTCGGCTTCAGGCGGGCCCGCAGGGCGTGCTCGATGCCCACCCGCATGTCGGTGCCGCCGCCGCCGGCCAGTTCGACCTCGCCGATGTTGCCCACCCGGCGGACGGTCTGGACGTCGGCGTCGCAGGAGAGGACCGTGACGCGCTCCCGGCCGATGCCGACCGCGCGCAGGACGCCGGACAGCTCGGCCAGGACCGCGGTGAGTTCGTCGTCGCCCATCGAGCCGGACGTGTCGACCACCACCGCGACCCGGGCGGTCGGGCGGCGCAGGCTGGGCAGGACCACTCGCGGCAGGGCGGCGCCCCGGCGGGACGGGCGATGGTAGGTGTAGTCGACCGCACCGGCCGCCCAGGCGGCCGCCTCGCGGACCGCGCCGGCCAGGGCGCGCCGCCAGTCGACGACCGGCTCCAGGATCCGGTCGGCCCAGCGCTGCCAGCCGCCCGGCAGGTTGCCGCGGGACTTCGCCGCCGCGCGGATCGCCTGGGCGGTCTGGCGGCGGATGGCGGCCGCCTCGACCGGGCTGACCCGTGGGGCGGTGCCGGACTCCCAGGGCATCGGGCTGCCGTGGGCGCCGGAGCCGCACTGTGGATGGTGGGCCGTGGCCGGGATCGCGGGCAGGTACTCCTCGAACAGGCGGCCGGTGGCCAGGCCGAACGTCGCCGGCTTCAGCGCGCCGGCGGGCAGCCCGGCGATGTCGTCGTTGATCTCGCAGTCCTGGGCCACGTTGATCCGGTGGTGGTCGCCGGCGAACTTCGGCGGGACCAGCTCGGCGCGCCCGAAATGGTCGCGCAGCAGGTGTGCGGCCTCGTGCAGCCAGACCGCGGCCAGTTCGGGGACCGGCGTGGCGGCGACGAACTCCGGGGCGACGTAGCAGCGCCAGTGCCGGTCGACGGCCATCGTGGCGATCGCGGTCGTCGGCACCACCGTGAGGCTGTAGAGGGCGGAGGCGAGGTACGGCTGGGCGCCGGCCGCTTTCAGTCGGGCGGCCAGCAGTTTCGTCCGGTCCAGCGGGACCTCCGGGTCAGGCACCGGCCAGCAGCCCGGACACGCTGAGCACCTCGACGAACGCGTCGATCGAGGCCGGCACCGGCCAGTCCGGCCGGCGCATCCGGGCCAGGTCGAACGCGGCGCGGGCGGCCACGTCGGGCACCCCGGCGTCGACCGCCTTGGCCAGCACGACCCAGCCCGCCTCCCAGCGTTCCCGGGTCACCGACGCCTCGATCGCGGAGACCACCGCGGTGAGGAAGGCGAGCTGCCGGTCACCCCGGTCGGGCAGGGCGAACGCGGCCGGGTCGGCCAGCACCCGTTCCGGATCAGGAAGATCAAGCTCATGGAGGTACGTCGCCAGCTCCAGTCCCGCGCCGTCGCCGACCGCGCCGACCAGAGCCGTGGTCAGCGCCTCCCGAGCGGTGTTCGTGCAGAAGTGGAAGACCAGCAGGCGCAGCGCCATGTCCCAGGTGCGCGGGGAGGGCCAGGCGCCGCCGCGGGCCTCGGCGTCGGACGGCAGGTGGTGGGTCAGGCCGGGCCGGGCGGTGAGGAACCCGGCGAGCACGCCGCGGGCACGGGCCAGCGCGCTCGGCGTCCGGGCGGTGGCGATGACCGGCACCTCGGCCCGCGGCCAGACGCCGGCCAGGCCCCGGGCGACCACCCGCGGGTCGTGCGTCCAGTGCAGGTGGACGAACCGGTTGGCCAGCGGCGGGCTCAGGTGCCATCCGTCGGCGGCGCTGGCCGGCGGGTTCGCCGCGGCGACGATCCGTACCGAGGGCGGCAGGGACAGGCTGCCGACCCGGCGTTCCAGGACCACCCGCAGCAGGGCGGCCTGGACCGCGGGCGGCGCCGAGGAGAGCTCGTCCAGGAACAGGATGCCGCGGCCGGCCCGGGACAGCCGGACCGCCCAGTCCGGCGGGGCCATCGGCACGCCCTGCGTCGCCGGGTCGTCGCCGACGATCGGCAGGCCGGCGAAGTCGGACGGCTCGTGCACGCTGGCGATCACGGTCTCCATCGGGGCGCCCAGGCCCTCGGCGAGCTGGCCGAGGGTGGCCGACTTGCCGATTCCCGGCTCGCCCCAGAGCAGCACCGGCAGGTTCGCCGCGACGGTCAGGGCCAGTGCGGCCACCTGGTGGTCGGTGGCCGGCTCGGTCCGGGTGGCCCGGATCCGGTCCAGCACCTCGTCGGCGGCGTCCAGTCCGGACGTCATGCGCGCTCCTTCAGGTAGTCGATGGCGGCCCGGAACTCGGGGCCACGGATGCTCTCGTATTCCGGGGCGTCGTCGCCGTCGTACTCCTCGAAGGCGAAGAACTCCAGGTACTCGTCGATGTAGCCGAGCACCGACTGGTCGTCCTGGTTCGGGGTGTGCGGGTCGGCGCCCGCGTCGACCAGGGCGGTGATCAGCCCGGCCGGCCAGACGTGGACCACCGCCAGGTAGAGCGGGGTGCTGCCCTCCTTGTCGCGGGCGTTCACGTCCAGGCCGGCGGCGAGCAGCCGGGGCAGCAGGCGGGCGTGGTCGAACGCGCGGACCTGGTGCAGCAGGGTCCGGCCGCGGCCGTCCCGGATCCGCGGGTCCATCCCGGCGTCGAGGAGCTCCAGCACCGTCCGGGTGCCGCCGTGCAGCATCCGCAGCCACAGGTCGTCGCGGTGGGCGCGCAGCCGTCTCGGCAGCCGGCCGGACGCACCGGTCCAGGTCTGCGCCGCGGCGAAGCAGCCGGTCACCGTGCCGCCGAAGGCGCGCAGGGCACGTTCCCGCTGCTCCTCGTCGGCGGTGTGGAGGGGCAACCGGAGCTGCCCGGCCCGGTGCTCGACCGGATGCCACTCGCCGCGGCAGCGCACCCGGATCGGCGCCGGATCGGGCGGCGGCGCCACGGGCGCCGGCGGGGCGGCCGGGAACAGCGCCGCCCGGACCAGCGGGTGCAGCGCGCCGGCCGGCAACCGGCCGCTCCGGACCAGCTCCAGGTCGACCGGGTAGCCCAGCATCTCGAGCGACAGCACCGGCAGCCGGCGCATCTCGTCGTTCCGCCGCCAGACGACGGTGACCGGAGTGACCCGCACGGTGTCGGCGTCGACGTCGAGGCGCAGCAGCCGGTCATAGGAGAACCAGAGGGCCAGGGTCCGGTGGCCGAACCGGGCGGCGACCCGCCGGGCCTCGGCGGCCACCGCCCACGGGTCGATCCACCGGGCTTCCACCGGGTCGATCCGCCGATCGACGGCGCTCTCCGGCGACCGGGGATCGGACGACCGGGGATCCGCCTGGACGGGGAAATCGTCGGGCGGCAACCGCAGACCGGCCTCGTGCCACCCGGCGAACGGTTGCCCGGCCAGCAGGGCCCGCTCGACGCGCGCCGGGGCGTCGTTGCCCGCCCCCAGCGCGGCGGCCGGGAGCGGGTCGCCGGCCGGGGTGAAGCCGGGCAGGCGCTCGGCCGAACCGCCGGCCGCGGCGCGCAGCTCACCGGCCCGCCGGGCGTCCCAGTGGTGCGGCGCGAGCCGGATCGGCTGCGGTGGCGACTCCCGGGGATCGGCCTCCGTCAGCAGGTCGCCGAGCCTGGACGCGGAGAGCGTCAGCCGCTGCGAGCCGAGCACCGAGACCGGGGAGCGGACCACGAGCACGACCGTGTCCTGCTCGACCGGGCCGTCCGGAGCCAGAATGTAGTCCTTGCCGGTGGCCAGGGTGGTGTGGCCGCCGAGCGCCCGGGGCAGGTGCCAGCGCAGCAGATCGGGCGCGAAGCCGGCCAGCATCTCGAGCAGCACGGCGGTGACGGCCGGGCCGTGCCGGGTGGTCAGCGACTCGGCGTCGAAGGTGACGTCGACCTCGCCGGCCGCGCAGGCGGCGGCCCAGTCGCCGCGCGCACGCGCCGCCGCGCACTCCTCGATCATCCGGGCGGGCACCGCATATCGTCGGATGCGCTGCCACTCGGCCAGCGCCAGCCGGTCATGCCCGCTCATCGGCCCACCCTCGGGACGGGCTCCGAGCGGTTTCCGAGACGAGTCGGCCCGGCCTCGGAGCGGACTCCGGGACCGGTGGGCCCGGCCTCGGGACGGTTTCGGGGGCGAAGCCGACCGGATTCGAACCGGCGTCCTCCTGCTCGGTGCCAAGGCGCGACGACCTCTGCGCTACGGCTTCGCCGCGGGGAGCATACGCGAGCGGCGGGGCGGCCCGGGAGGGCCGCGGCGTGGCCTGATCACTGTCGGACAGCCGGCGGCGGAGCGCGGCCGGGGGCGAGCCGGTCTCGGCGCGGATCGCCCGGGTCATGTGTGCCTGGTCGGCGAATCCCGCGCGGGCCGCGATCGTGGCCAGGCCGGCCGCCGGGTCGGCGGCCAGGTCGTCGATCGCGGCGCGGACCCGCAGGCGGCGGCGATAGGCGCTCAGCGTGGACCCGGTGACCTGGCGGAACGAGCGGGACAGATGCCACGGCGACCAGCCGGCGGACTCGGCGAGCGCGGTCAGGTCGAGAGCCGGGTCGGTGTGCAGCAACTCGCGCACGCCCTCGACCACCGGGTGCGCCGCCCGGGCCACCCGGGACGCCGGGAGGAGCGCGGCCAGCAGTTCCCCCACCAGGTCGGACCGCTCCCCCGGCGGGGCCGCGAGCAATCGGCGGTGGATCAGGTCGGCGGCCGCCGGGACGCGCACCGGGCCGGCGTGGGCGAAGCGGTCGGCGAGTTCCGGCGGGACGGTCAGCGAGGTGCAGACGTCACCGCCGCGGGGATGGCTGATCCGCTGGGTCTCGCCGGGACGCTGCAGATAGCCCGTGGTGACGTCGGCCAGGACGGCCCGGCCGCCGGTGTGCCGGACGAACAGGCCGCGCCGGACGAGCACGACCGCGGCGGCGACGACCGGCTCCTCGGCGGAGTGGCCGCCGGGGCAGCGGACCGCGGTGGCCCTGGTCTGCCCGGCGGTGCACAGCGCCCGGAACTCCAACATGGCCCGACCGTAGCGACGGGGTACGACAAGTTCGTTCAAGACCGGGCCGGCGGCCGGGCGGGAGGGTCGGGGCATGACGCTTCTCGACGGGCTCGCGGCGGATCGTCCGTACGCAAGCAATGAAAAAGCTCTTGATCTTTATGGTCGGCTGGTCGGCACCTGGGACGTGATCAACCGCTATCGGCTCCCGGACGGCGAGTGGCTCACCGGAACCGTGGTGTGGACGTTCGGGTGGGTCCTGGCCGGGCGTGCGGTGCAGGACGTCATGTGGTTCACCGTGCCCGGGCCGGACGGGTGGCCGGTCAGCCGGACCGGGAGCACGATGCGGCTCTACGACCCGGAGGCGGATCACTGGCACATCGTCTGGTTCTCGCCGCTGGGGCGGACGTGGACGCTGACCGGCCGGGCCGGGGAGAACGGTGACATCGTCCAGGAGGGCCGGCAGGGTGACGGGACGTCGGTGCGCTGGCTCTTCACCGAGCTGACCGAGGGAAGTTTCCGCTGGCTGGGGTACGTCTCGACGGATGACGGCGAGTCCTGGGAGCTGGAGCAGGAGATGCTCGCCCGGCGCCGCTAGCGGCTTCGGCATTCGCCCGTCATGACCGTCGCCCACCAGGAACGCTGGAGGCCGCAGGGCAGCCCGGGGTTGACATGTGACCTAATGGTCACATAACTTAGCGTCATGACGGACGACGATCGGGTGTTCAAGGCGCTGGCCGACCCGAGCCGTCGCTTCCTGCTCGACCTGCTCTTCGGGCGGGACGGCCGCACGCTCACCGAGCTGGAGTCGGAGCTGGACATGACGCGGTTCGGCGTCGCCAAGCACCTGAAGGTGCTCGAGGAGGCGGGACTCGTCGTCACGCGCCGATCGGGGCGGGAGAAGTTGCACTTCCTCAACGTCGTCCCGATCCGGCAGATCCACGACCGGTGGATCGACAAGTACACCGAGCACCAGGTCACAGCCCTCATCGATCTCAAGCGCACGCTGGAGGAAGAGTCATGAGCGACACCAAGGTCTTCCGCATCTGGATCAAGTCCACGCCGGAGAAGATCTGGCAGGCGATCACCGATCCGGAGTGGAACGCGAAGTACGGCTACGCGACGCCGCAGTTCTTCGAGCTGAAGAAGGGCGGCAAGTACCACTCGAACGCCAACCAGGGCATGAAGGACTACGCCAAGGCCAACGGCTTCGACATGCCGGACCCGATCCTGGACGGTGAGGTGCTGGAGGCCGAGGCACCGCGCCGGCTCGTCCAGACCTGGCGGATGCTGATGGACGCGAACACCGCGGCCGAGGGCTTCACCACGCTGACCTACGAGATCGAGGACTCGGCGCCCGGCGTCTGCCGGGTGACCATCACGCATGACGTGACCGACGCCCCGGCGGTCGCGACCATGGTCTCCGGCACGCCGGACGCCGCGGCCGAGGGTGGCGGCGGCTGGGCCTGGGTGCTCAGCGACCTCAAGTCGCTGCTGGAGACCGGCAAGGTGCTGGCCGACGCCTGACCGGGCCGGCGATGGGCGGGGGAAAGCTATCCTCCGCCCATGGCCGTGTTCTGGTTCGCCCTTCTCGGACTGGGAATATCGATGAGCCTCGCGGCGATCTGGCTGTCCGCCCGGGACCGCCGCCGCGGGCGGGACAGCTCCTGACAGACTGGGCGCGTGAGTGACGGGGAGTTGGCGGCGTACAGCCTCGTCGAGCTCGCGGTCGATCGGCTGCGGCGGGACATCCTGAGCGGGCGGACCGATCCGGGCGAGCGACTGGTCGAGGAGCAGCTGACCAAGCGCCTCGGGATCAGCCGCGCGCCGCTGCGCGAGGCGATGCGCCTCCTCGCCGAGCAGGGGCTGGTCGAGCACATCCCGCGGCGGGGCGCGCGGGTGGCGACGCTTTCCGACGACGACGTACGGGAGTTGTACGAGCTCCGTGACCTGCTGGAACGGCACGCGGTGACGTCCGCTCCGGAGCGGCGCGACCTGACCCGGCTGACCGCGGCGCTGGACACCATCCGGACCGCGACCGGCGCCGGGGATCGACTGGAGCTGGCCAACGCGCATCGCCGCTTCCACGTGGAGGTGGTCGCGCTCAGCGGGAACCGGCAGCTGACCGCACTGTACGAGACGATCCTGGTGAAGATCCAGCTGTACATGGCGGTGAACATGCGCCGCGAGGCCGAGACGGCGCGGCCGGCCGACGGCGTGCACCGGCACGAGCGGCTGTTCGAGGCGGTGCGGCGGGGTGGCGTACCGGAAATTCTTTCGGCCCTGAACGCGCACGGAGCTCGCGCCTACCTGATCTGAAGATCACGCCGGGAAATCACGGCGTTACCTGGGGTGGGATTCCCGGAAACAGAACTGTCGACAATCGACGATATGCCGACGATCGGGAGTGTCCAAGCCAACCCCTATCCCTGGCCCTACGACGGCACGGTGCCGGTGAGCCGGACCGCGCTGCTCTGCATCGACTGGCAGACCGACTTCTGTGGGCCGGGCGGCTACGTCGACGCGATGGGCTACGACATCGAGCTCACCCGCGCCGGACTGCCGGCCACCGCCAAACTTCTGCAGCACGTCCGCGACCTGGGCATGCTGGTCATCCATACCCGGGAAGGACACGACCCGGACCTCTCCGACCTGCCGGCGAACAAACGCTGGCGCTCCGCGCGGATCGGCGCCGAGATCGGCTCGCCGGGGCCGTCCGGCCGGATCCTGATCAAGGGCGAGCCGGGCTGGGAGATCGTGCCCGAGGTGGCCCCGGTGGCCGGCGAGGTGATCGTCGACAAGCCGGGCAAGGGCGCGTTCTACGCCACCAACCTCGACCTGATCCTGCGTACGCACGGGATCACGCATCTGATCCTGACCGGCATCACCACGGATGTCTGCGTGCACACGACCATGCGCGAGGCGAACGACCGCGGGTACGAGTGCCTGATCCTGAGCGACTGCACCGGGGCGACCGACCCGGCCAACCATGCCGCCGCGCTGCACATGGTGACCATGCAGGGCGGCGTCTTCGGCTGCGTGTCCACGTCGGACGCCGTGATCGCCGCGACGGAGGCCTGAGCCATGCCGACCGTCGCCGCCGATCCCGGCCCGTTCTCGTTCGACCTGAGCAGCACCGCGCTGATCGTCATCGACATGCAGCGGGACTTCCTGCTGCCCGGTGGCTTCGGGGAGAGCCTGGGCAACGACGTGAAACAGCTGCGGCGGACGATCGAGCCGCTCGCCGCGCTGCTGGCGGCCGGGCGTGCCGCCGGCCTCAAGGTGATCCACACCCGCGAGGGCCACCTGCCCGATTTGTCGGACTGCCCGCCGGCAAAGCTGAAGCGTGGCTCGATGATCGGCCAAGAAGGACGATTCGGGAAAATCCTGATTCGCGGCGAGTACGGCCACGACATCATCGACGAGCTTGCGCCCCTCGACGGCGAGGACGTCGTCGACAAGCCCGGCAAAGGCGCCTTCTACGGAACGGATCTTTCCAAGATCCTTGAGGGTTGCACCAGCCTGATCGTCACCGGGGTCACCACCGAGGTCTGCGTCCACACCACGGTCCGGGAAGCCAACGACCGCGGCTACGAGTGCCTCGTCCTGGCCGACTGCGTCGGCTCCTACTTCCCCGAATTCCAGCGTGTCGGCCTGCAGATGATCGCCGCCCAGGGCGGGATCTTCGGCTGGGTCGCGGACTCCCCCGCAGTGATCGCCGCCCTCGAAGGGGTAGACAAATGACCGCTACCACCACCACGGCCAAACTTCCCTACTGGGTCCGGGGCGACACCAACGCCTTCTTCGGCTTCGGCGTCAACGTCCTGGTCAACGTGCTCACCCTCACCGGGCTCTGCCTCGGCGTGATCAAGATGCCGGCCTCCGACGTGTTCGGCGTGATCCTGCCGGCGCTCGGGATCGCCCTGGTCGGCGGCAACATCTACTACACCTGGCTGGCCCGCCGGCTGGCCGCGCGGGAGAACCGCACGGACGTCACGGCGATGCCGTACGGCCCGAGCGTCCCGCACATGTTCATCGTCATCTTCGTGATCATGCTGCCGATCTACCTGACCACCAAGGACCCGGTGAAGGCGTGGACGGCCGGCATCGCCTGGGCGTTCATCATCGGCGTGATCGTGCTGATCGGGGCGTTCGTCGGGCCGTACATCCGCAAGTACGCGCCGCGTGCGGCGCTGCTCGGCACACTGGCCGGCATCTCGATCACCTTCATCTCGATGAACCCGGCCGGCAACATGTGGAAGGCCGCCTGGATCGCCCTGCCGGTCTTCGGCCTGCTGCTGATCGGCCTGCTCACCGACGTGAAACTGCCGTTCAACCTGCCGATCGGGCTGGTCGCGCTGCTGGCCGGCTCGGCGATCGGCTGGCTCGGCGGGGCGATGTCGGTGCCGGACGTGACCGCCGCCGCCAAGGACATCGCGTTCGCGTTCCCGCACCTCAAGTTCGACCTGCTGGTCGACGGGCTCCGGGACATGGCGCCGCTGCTGGCCACCGCGATCCCGCTCGGCGTCTACAACTTCACCGAGGCGATGACCAACGTGGAGAGCGCGGCCACCGCCGGCGACCGGTACAACCTGCGCAGCGTGCTGCTCGCCGACGGCGCCGGCGCGATCGTCGGGTCCTGCCTGGGCTCGCCGTTCCCGCCCGCGGTCTACGTCGGCCACCCCGGCTGGAAGGCGGCCGGCGGCCGCACCGGCTACTCGATGGCGACCGGCGTGGTGATCGCGCTGCTCTGCTTCTTCGGCCTGTTCGGCCTGCTCGGCGCGATCTTCCCGACCGCGGCGATCGTGCCGATCCTGCTCTACATCGGGCTGCTGATCGGCGCGCAGGCGTTCCAGGCGACGCCCCGGGCGCACGCCGCGGCGGTGGTCGCCGCGCTCATCCCGAACATCGCGAGCTGGGCGACCGGCCAGATGGACAACGCGCTCGCGGCGGCCGGCACCACCGCGGCGGCGGTCGGCAACGACGCGCTGACCGGGGCCGGGGTGGTCTACGACGGGCTGAAGACACTCGGCGAAGGGGCGATCCTGGCCGGGCTGGTGCTCGGGGCGATCGTCGCGTTCATCATCGACAAGCGCTTCTGGCACGCGGCGGTCTTCGCCGGGTCCGGCGCGGTGCTCACCTTCGTCGGGCTGATCCACGCCGAGAAGGTGCAGTGGAACGCGAACGGGCAGGTCGCGCTCGGCTACCTGTTCCTGACCGTGATTCTCGGGCTGGTCGCGCTGACCAAGCCCGTGCCGCGGGTGCCCGAGCCGGGCGAGCCGCCGGCGATGGAGGGCAACGCGTTCACCGAGGCGCCCGAGGGCGGCGTGCCCGTGCCCTCCGCGGCGTGACCGTGGAACGGGACCGGCCCGAGGTGGTCGCCGAGGTGGCGGCGGCGTTCGAGGCGTACGAGCAGGCGCTGGTCGACAACGACGTGGAAGGCATGCTCGGCTTCTTCGCCGACCGGGCGGTCCGCTTCGGCATCGCCGACCAGCAGAACGACATCGAGGAACAGCGGCGGTGGCGGCTCGCTCAGGGCCCGCTGCCGCCGGGCCGCCGATTGAAGGAGACCCAGATCCAGACGTACGGCGTCAGCACCGCCGTCGTCACGACGCTCTTCGGGTATCCGGGATCGGACGTCGTCGGCCGGCAGACCCAGGCGTGGGCCCGTCTCGACGAGGGCTGGCGGATCATCACGGCCCACGTGTCGGAGACGTCTTGACGTCAATATGAATCAACACATCGACTGTACGAATCAACTATCAACGTTGATTCGTACAGTCGACTCAACTCAACATCGTCAACACGTGGCTAGAAGACGCTCTTCACCCAGTTGAAGGCGTCCATCACCCATTCGGTCTGGCGCAGGAACGTGAACCCGACGCCGGTCAGATACAGCCCGGCGACCATGTGCGCGCCGCGGGCCGTGTGGCGGGGACGGTTCAGATACCTCTCCAGGACCAGGCGGCCGACCAGCCGGGCGAGCGCGAAGACGCCCACGCCGACCAGCAACGTGATCACGAACACCACCATCGGGGTGCCCAGCGAGCCGCCCTCGGAGAGCGCCCAGATGCCCCAGCAGACAAACGCGAACAGGACGGCGGCGGTGCTCCACTCGCCGCCGCGGCGCAGGCGGCGCATGTGCCAGCCGAGGCTGTGCTCGGCCCGCGGCGCGGAGGTGCCCGGCCAGCCGGTCCCGGTCGGCTCGTGCACAGCGGTCTGGTCCTGCCGCTGGGTGCGTGGCGTGACCGAGGCCCGGCCCTGACTGAACGGTGACTGCGGTGACTGCGGCGCCTGAGGCGCCGGGGAGGTCGGCTGGTGCGGCCGCGTGGGCTCGCCAGCTTCCGGCACGGCCGGCGCGGTGACCGTCGGCGGTTCCGCCCACGGGTCCTGCGGCGGCATGTCGAGCGTCCGCTCCGACCACTGCGGTTGCTCCGGCATGTTCCCCCTCTTTCGACCAGGCGGCCGGTCGGCCGTCTGATTCGAGAGTAACGACGCCGCAAATCGGTGGCCCGTACCCACGCGAGTCCGTTACACAAGCTCCATGGATGACGGCATACGAATCCGGCAGGGCACGATCGAGGACTTCCCGGCCATCTGCGACCTGCTCGGCGTGGTCTTCCACGAGGAGCTGGCGGGCGCGGCGAAGACCGCCGAGCGGGAGGTCTTCGAGCCCGAGCGTTCCCTGATCGCCGACGACGCCGGGCAGGTGGCCGGGCAGACGGTGGCCTACAGCCGCGAGCTGACCGTGCCGGGGGCGGTGCTGCCGGCCGCGCACATCTCCTCGGTCGGGGTGCGGCCCACCCACCGGCGGCGGGGTCTGCTGACCGCGCTGATGCGCCGGCAGCTCGAGGACATCGCGGCGGCCGGGCGCGAGCCGCTCGCGGTGCTGTGGGCCAGCGAGACCGCGATCTACCCCAGATTCGGGTACGGCGCGGCCGCGTCCCGCCTCCGGTTCACGATCATGAACCGCGAGGTTCGCCTGACCGTCCCGCCGGCCGAGCCGTCCGGGCGACTGCGGATGGGTGAGCCGACCGGCCTGCTCTCCGAGATCAGCAAGGTCTTCGACCAGGTGCGGGTCGATCGGGTCGGCTGGTCCGACCGGGACGACCGCTGGTGGCGCTCGGTCCTCACCGATCCGTCGGAGCACCGTGACGGCGCCACCCGGGAGTACGCGGTGGTCCACGACGGTCCCGGCGGCCCGACCGGCTACGCGCGCTGGCGGGTCAAGGACGGCTGGTCGTCGCACGGGCCGGACTCCACCGCGCAGGTGACCGAGGTGGTCGCCGCCGACCCGCAGGCGTATCAGGCGCTGTGGCGGTTCCTGCTCGGCATCGACCTGACCCGGACCGTGAAGTTCAGCCACGGCGCGGTCGACGAGCCGCTGCAGTACCTGGTGGACGAGCCGCGCCGGCTGGGCACCACGCTCGCCGACGCGCTCTGGGTACGCCTGGTGGACGTGCCGGGCGCGCTCGCCGCCCGGCGGTACCGCGCGCCGGTCGACGTGGTGCTGGAGGTGGACGACCCGATCCTGCCGGCGAACACCGGCCGCTGGCGGCTGACCGGCGGTCCGGCGGGCGCGGCCTGTGTGCGGACCGGTGACCCGGCCGACCTGACCGCCACGGTGACCGATCTCGGCGCGGTCTACCTGGGCGGGACCTCGCTGGCCACGCTTGCCGCGGCCGGCCGGGTCCGGCAGCTGACCGGGAACGATCCGAGCCTGGCGTTCGGCTGGCACCGGGCGCCCAGCGCGACCGAGACGTTCTGAGGCCGTCGGCGGCGGTACCGTCGGGTCATGGCCGAACCCGAACCCGAACGCCGCCGCCGGCGGGTGCGCCCCCCGTCCGGGTCGAATCCCGCTCCGGCCGAGCCGGCCACCCCGGTGCCCGGCCCGCCCCCGTCCGCCCCGCCGGTCCCGTCGGCTCCACCGGTCCCGTCGGCTCCACCGGTCCCGGCCGCTCCGGCCGCTCCGGTTCGGTCGGCTCCGGCCGGGGCACCGGTCCCGTCGGCCCCGGCCGCCGCGCCGACGCCGGCGGCTCCGCCGGTTCCGGCCGCTCCGGCGACCCCGGTGCCGGCGCCGCCGGTGAGCGGGCGCCCGCCGCGCCGGCCCGCGCCGGGTGGCGGCGGGAACAGCGAGGACCGGGAGGCCGAGCGTGGCCTGCGCGGCCTGGTCGGATCGGGATCGTCGCAGGTCAGTGTGGGTGCGGCGCTGCGTGCCCGGGATGCCTGCCGGCCGTCCGAGGAACAGCTCGCCGACGCCGAGCGGGACCTGGTGATCGTGCGGCGCAATTGGCTGCCGCGCGAAGACCTCCCCCGCCGCTGACTACGATGAGGTCGACCACGGACCGCTCCTGGAAACGGTTGACCATCACATGCAGTGGACGAACCGCCCCAACGGCCTGACCTGGTCAGGTGCCATCAAGAACGAGGAAGCCAAGCGGGAGGCGGCGGCGCGGCTGGCCGCCGAGCTGCGGGACGGGCAGACCGTCGGCGTCGGCTCCGGCTCGACCAGCTTCCTCACCCTGCAGGCCCTCGCGGCCCGCGCCGAGAAGGAGGGGCTCTCCTTCACCGCGATCCCGACCTCGATCGAGGTGGCGAACGCCTGCTCGGCGCTCGGTCTGCGGATCACCACGCTGAACGACGCCCGCCCGGACTGGTGCTTCGACGGCGCCGACGAGGTGGACGACCACAAACGGCTGATCAAGGGCCGGGGCGGCGCGCTCTACCAGGAGAAGCTGATGATGGCCGCGGCGCCGAAGGCGTTCATCGTGGTCGACCAGTCCAAGATCGTGAAGCGGCTGGGGCAGAACTTCGCGGCGCCGGTGGAGATCGACCCGGCCGCGCTCAGCCTGATCTTCGAGAAGCTCGAGGACTTCCCCGGGCTGGAGGAGGTCACCCTGCGCCCGGCCGGCGGCAAGGACGGCCCGGTCATCACCGAGCGCGGCAACCTGACCCTGGACCTGCGGTTCAGTGAGATCGCCGAGGACGCGCACGCCCGGTTGAAGCAGATGCCCGGCGTGGTCGAGACCGGCCTCTTCTTCGGGTACGACTTCGAGCTGATCCTGGCCGGCTGAGAAGGGCCCGGCTAAAAAGGGCGCGCGGCCCGCACCTGTCAGAAGGTGAGGGCCGCACGCAGAGCTGAGGCCACCTGGTCGGCGGCGGCCCGGGCCGCGTCGATGGTGGCGATCTTGCGGGCGAAACCGTGGTTCATGCCCATGTAGCGGGTGTGCACGACCGGCACCCCGGCGGCGGCCAGCGCGTCCGCGTAGTCGGCGCCCTCGTCCCGGAGCACGTCGTACTCCGCCGTGATGATCAGGGTGGACGGCATCCCGGACAGGTCGGCGACCGCGAGCGGCGCGACGTCCGGGGTGAGCCGCTGCCGCGGGTCCGGGACGAAGGTCTCCCAGGCCAGCCTCATCGAGGCCCGGTCCAGGCCGTACTCCCCGAGCTCCGCGTAGGACTCGGCGGAGGTGAGCGGGTCGAGGGCCGGGTAGATCAGCGCCTGGTAGTCCAGCGGGGTGGCGGCGTCCCGCTGCCGCCGCGCGGTGACGGTGGCCAGGTGGCCGCCGGCGCTGTCCCCGCCGATCGCCAGCCGGAACGGGTCGACGCCCAGCTCGGCCCCGTTCTTGCGGACGTGGCCGAGGACGGTCGCGACGTCGTCGAGCGCGGCCGGGTAGACGTGCTCCGGGGCGAGCCGGTAGCCCACCGAGAGCACGGCCAGGCCGGAGCGGTCGGCGACGCGCCGGCAGAATCGGTCGACCGACTCGATGCTGCCGTAGCACCAGCCGCCGCCATGCAGGTAGACGAAGACCGGGGCGCCGGCCCGGGTCGCGTACAGCCGGCCGGGCACGCCGTCGGCGTCCAGGTCGACGACGACCGGCAACGGCAGAGCCGGGCCGGTCTCCACCTCGACGGCCTCTTCCATCGCGGCCCGGACGAACTGGAGCCGCTCGTAGGGGCCGGCGGCCGACTCCTCGGCGGTGGGGCGGCGGCGAAGACTCGCCGCCGCCGTTACCTGGGGGTGGAGCATCGCCCGGGGTCAGCCGAGCTGGGCGAGGACGAGACCGCCGCGCGCCTTCGGGGTGAACCAGGTGCTCTTCCGGGGCAGCTTCAGCCGGGCCAGGTTGACCTCGACGAAGTCCTCGACGGTCACCGGGGCGATCAGCACGGCCAGCTCGGCGCGGCCGGCGTCGACCTCGCCGCGCAGCCACTCGACCGGGTAGTCGCCGCCGATGTAGGAGATCCGCTTGTCGCCCGGGTCCAGGCCCAGGACGTCACGCAGGAGCACCCGCTCGACGAGGGCGTGGTCCAGGTTCTCCACCGCGGTGCCGGCCGGGTCGGACGGGAGACCGACCGCATAGGAGCGGCCACCGGCGTACATCTCAATCGTCCCTTTGCCGGGAAGAGCCGCGGCGCGCGGCAGCTCGGTGACCGTCGCACCGGCCGCGCGCAGGCCCTCCAGAAGCTCCTCGGGCCGCGCCGGGAGCTCGCTGAGCAGGCGGTTGTAGGGCTGGATGGCGACCGACGCCGGGGTGGTGATCACCGCGAGGAAGCGCGGCAGGCCGCCGGTCTGCGCGGCCAGGCTGCGGTGGTTGCCGTCCGCGACGACCAGGTCGCCGCCGCCGGCCAGCGCGGTGAGCCGGTCCTGCAGCTCGCCCGCGCCGACGGTCCAGATGGCGTGGGTCCGGCCGGTCTGGTCGGTGTCGGTGGCCTCCGGCTCGCCCGCGGCGTCGCAGGCGTCGGCCAGGGCCGCGTGCAGCTCCTCGCCCTTGCCGGTCTGCAGCAGCAGCACCGGGGAGAGCAGGGTCTGCAGCGCGTCGGCGAGCGCGACCCGCTCGCGGACCTTGGCGATGAAGACGTCCTCGTTGCGGATGACCAGGCCCGGCTCGTCGGCGCTGGTGGAGATCTGGTCGGTGTCGACCAGGCTCCACAGGCCGTAGGCGGGGGCCTCGTCCTTCGCGGTGATCCGGTAGAGCACCACGACGTGCTCAGCCTGCCGGTAGTGGCCCTCGGACGTGTCGCGCTCCAGCCGGACGACGGCGTCCGGGAGGGATTCGGCGAAGGTCTTCCCGAGGGACTCGGGCGCGAGATGCGGCATTTCCACGGCCAGCGAGCTGTGCGCGTTGGCCGTGATGATGTCGGTGATTTCGGCGTCGTCGGCGAACTCGTCGTAGTTCTGGGCTCCGGTACCGCCAGTGGTGATCCAGGCCCGGCTGATCGGGTGCACGACCGTCATGGCAGGCAACTTACCCGGCGGACCGCCGGCGCCCACCCACCGGCACGTTCCCGCGTGACCTGCCCAACTGCGCCCGTCGATGAGCGTTCACCGGACGTTCGGCCGGGCGGGCCGTCACGGTGATCGGCGGCGCGACGAGTCCCGCCAGCTCAGGGGATAAATCGGCCCATACTTCGCGTTGGACGCCGATGGTCATGCCGACCGCGTCGCTGGATGAGGTGTACATCACCTCATCCAACGACCAGGGCGACGAACAAGTGGCGAACTAATCGAAAATCGGACCGATTTCGCGGCTCCGCTTGATCTCGTAGAAGCCGGGCGTTCCGGCCACCAGCAGCACGCCGTCCCACAGCTTGCCGGCCGCCTCGCCCTTGGGCGCCGGGGTGATGACCGGGCCGAAGAACGCGACCTTCGAGTCCGGGTCCGGGCCGGGCGCGTGGATCACCGGGGTGCCGACATCCGTGCCGACCGGCTTCATCCCGGCGTTGTGGCTGGCCCGCAGGGCCTCGTCGTGGGCGTCGGTGAACGCCGCGGCGGCCAGCTCCGGGTCGAGGCCGACCTCGGTCAGCGCCTCCCGGAACAGCTTCTCGTCCAGTTCGTACTTCTGCAGGTGGATCCGGGTGCCGAGGGCGGTGTAGAGATCCCGCAGCACCTCCGGGCCGGCCGTCTCGGCGGCGGCGATGCAGACCCGGACCGGGCCCCAGCCCTTGTTCATCAGCTCTCGGTACTGCTCCGGGAGATCCCGGCCCTCGTTCAGGACGGCCAGGCTCATGACGTTGAAACGGATGTCGAGGGGGCGCACCTTCTCCACCTCGAGCAGCCAGCGGGAGGTGATCCAGGCCCACGGGCACAGCGGGTCGAAGTACATGTCGACGGTCGCGCGTTCTGTCATGCTTCGATTCTTCCTCGCGCAAGTAGTTCGGCGCTTCCCCACGGCCGAAGGCGGTACAGGTGAGGTGCGACACCGGCGCGCCGCATAGGCTGCGAGGAAAAGCAGTCAGCTCGAAGGAGAGTGCACGTGGCCGGTGTTCATAACCTGACCCAGGTCGAGGCTGCCGAGCGGAGTCGATTGCTCGAGGTGACCGGGTACGACATCGCCCTCGATCTGACCGACGGAAACGGCAACCCCGGGTCCGACACCTTCCGCTCCACCACGACCGTCGACTTCCGGTGCACCGAGCCGGGCGCGGAGACGTTCATCGAGGCGGCGGCCGTCCGGCTGCACGGTGCCACGCTGAACGGCGAGCCGCTCGACCTGAGTGCCTGGTCGGCCGAGAAGGGCCTGTTCCTGACCGGTCTGGCCGCCGAGAACACGCTGATCGTCGAGGGCGACTTCGCCTACTCGGCGAGCGGGCAGGGCCTGCAGCGCAGCGTCGACCCGGTGGACAAGGAGATCTACCTCTACAGCCAGTTCGAGACCGCCGACGCCCAGCGGGTGTACGCGGCGTTCGACCAGCCCGACCTCAAGAGCGAGTTCACCTGGCACGCGACCGCGCCGGGCCACTGGAAAGTGGTCTCGAACATGCCGGTCGAGCGCGAGGAGACGGCCGGGAACGGCGCGCGGACGGTGCACTTCGCGAAGTCGCCGCGGATGAGCACGTACATCACCGCGATCTGCGCCGGGCCGTACCACGAGGTCCGCGACTCGCACGACGGCATCGAGCTGGGCGTGTTCTGCCGCGCCTCGATGGCCCGGTACCTGGACGCCGACGACCTGTTCCTGATCACCAAGCAGGGCTTCGACTTCTTCCACGAGCAGTTCGGGGTGCGGTACCCGCTGCCGAAGTACGACCAGCTCTGGGTGCCCGACTTCAACGCCGGCGCGATGGAGAACTTCGGCTGCGTCACGCACGCCGAGGCGCACTACATCTTCCGCTCGCAGGTCACCGACTACGAGTACGAGCAGCGGGCCAACACGATCCTGCACGAGCTCGCCCACATGTGGTTCGGCGACCTGGTCACCATGCGCTGGTGGAACGACCTGTGGCTGAACGAGTCGTTCGCCGAGTGGGCCAGCCACTGGTGCAACACCGAGGCCACCCGGTTCACCGACGCCTGGTCGACGTTCCTGGCCATGCGCAAGGCCTGGGGCTACCGGCAGGACCAGCTGTCCTCCACGCACCCGGTCTACTGCGAGATGCCGGACCTGGAAGCGGTCGAGGTCAACTTCGACGGCATCACGTACGCCAAGGGCGCCAGCGTGATCAAGCAGCTGGTGGCGTACGTCGGGCTGGACCCGTTCGTCACCGGCCTGCGCGCGTACTTCACCAAGCACGCGTGGGGCAACGCCACCTTCGACGACCTGCTCACCGAGCTGGAGACGGCGTCCGGCCGGGAGCTGCGCAAGTTCGCCGCCCAGTGGCTGGAGACCTCGCAGGTCAACACGCTGCGCCCGGTCGTCGAGCTGGACGACCAGGGGCGCTACACCAGCGTGACGGTGCTGCAGGAGGCGCCGGCCGACTACCCGACGCTGCGGACCCACCGGATCGGGATCGGCCTGTACGACCTGGTCGGCGACCGCCTCGTCCGGCGGGACCGGCTCGAGGTGGACGTGGCCGGCGAGCGCACCGCGATCCCGGCGCTGGCCGGGGTCAAGGCGCCGGACGTGCTGCTGATCAACGACGACGACCTGACGTACGCGAAGCTGCGCCTCGACGAGCGTTCGCTGAGCGTGCTGGTCGACCACATCGCCGGGTTCGACTCGGCGCTGCCGCGGGCGCTCTGCTGGGCCGCGTCGTGGGACATGCTGCGCGACGCCGAGCTGGCCGCGCGGGACTACGTGCGGCTGGTCGTCTCGGGCCTGTCGGCCGAGACCGACATCAACCTGACCACCGCGACCCTGCGGCAGGCCGGCAACGCGCTGGTCAGCTTCGCCGACCCGGCGTGGGCCCCGGAGGGCTGGGCGATGCTGGCCACGCTCGCCGAGACCCAGCTGGCCGCGGCCGAGCCGGGCAGCGGATGGCAGCTCACCTGGGCGCGGGCCTACATCACCGCGGCCCGCACGCAGGAGCAGGCGGCCGTGCTGCGCGCCTGGCTCAGCGGCGGGGCGACGCCGGCCGGCCTGGTGATCGACACCGAGCTGCGCTGGTCGCTGCTACAGGCGCTGTCCGCGATCGGCGCGGCGGCCGAGTCGGAGATCGACGACGAGCTGACCGCGGACAAGACCGCCAGCGGTGAGCGGGAGGCGGCGATCGCCCGGGCGCTGCTGCCGACGCCGGAGAACAAGGCCCGGGTCTGGGCCGAGCTGACCGGCCCGCAGACCCCGCCGAACTGGCTCAACCGGTCGCTGCTGCAGGGCTTCCAGAGCACCCGGCAGGTGTCCCTGACGGCGCCGTACGCGGAGAAGTTCTTCGACGCGGTGGGTGAGGTGTGGGCCCGCTCGGACAGCGAGCCGGCGCAGGAGTTCGCCACGCTCGCCTACCCGGCGTTCCAGATCAGCGAGGAGACGGTCGCGCTGACCGACGCCTGGCTGCTGCGGGACGGGCACCCGGCGTCGCTGCGGCGGCTGGTCGCCGAGGGGCGGGACGGGATCCTGCGGGCGCTCAAGGCGCGGGCCAAGGATGCGGCTGCGGGCTGATTCCGTACCGAATAATCGTTTTTAAGGTTTAAAGAAGGCCTCGTCCGGTACGCCGGACGAGGCCTTTTCCTCGCAAACTGGCGGTAACCCCGCAGAAACAGAGCTGCGTCAGTAGGCTTGTGCTCCGCGGCGAAGGAGCGGCGTCGGAGCGGCGTAGGAGGTGCCCCGTGACCATGCTGAGCCAGGGCTCACCGATGCGATGGACCGCTCCGGACGGCCGTTGGACGGAGCCTGACCTGCACCTCTTCCCGCAGGACGGGCATCGCTACGAGATCCTCGACGGCTGCCTGCACGTCACCCCGCCGCTGGACCGCGCGCACGACGGCGTCGTCGAGGCGGTCGTCACGGCGCTGCGCGCGGCCGCCCCGCCGGACTGGTGGGTCTGCGCCCGCCTCGGCGTCGAGATCGACACGAGCAGCCTGGTGCCCGACGTGATCGTGCTGCGGCCGCGCTCGTCCGGGGCGATCTGGGTGGACCCGGCCGACGTGGCGCTGGTCGTCGAGGTGGAGTCGGCCGAGACCCGGCGCTACGACCGGCTGCTCAAGCCCGCGGTGTACGCGTCGGCCGGGATCCCCGCCTACTGGCGGGTGGAGCCGGGCGCGGCGATGGCCGTGTACACGCTGGACGCCGACGCCTACCGGCAGCTGGAACGGATCGAGGGCGCCGAGCCGGTGAAGCTCGACGCCCCGTACCCGATCCGGGTCTGCGCTTTCTAGGGTCTTAAGACAGGTCAGGACCGGCCGGCGTGCGACGCCAGCTGGTCGAGGCCG
The DNA here is from genome assembly GCF_019704555.1 of Actinoplanes sp. L3-i22. NCBI lineage: Bacteria > Bacillati > Actinomycetota > Actinomycetes > Micromonosporales > Micromonosporaceae > Actinoplanes > Actinoplanes sp. L3-i22. The sequence goes on along the minus strand of NZ_AP024745.1, from coordinate 1,313,499 downwards.
ATCATCAGGCCGCCGATCAGGTCGCCGCCGGCGAACGAGCCGGCCATGCCGAAGGCCGCCAGCTTCGAGTCCCGGTCGGTGATCCGCTTACGGGCCTCGTCGCCCGTGACGATCTCCAGCTTGCGCTGGCTCGGCGACACCGCGAGCAGCACGGCCTTGTGCGGGTTCGGGATCTGGGCGTGCAGCTTCTCCGCCGACTCGCGGACCGGTTCCTCGAGGTCGCCGAGGTAGATGCTGAAGGTCAGGCCGGTCGCCTGGTCGGCGAGCCGGAGCGCCTCGTCGAGGCGCAGCAGCTGACGGGTCGTGAAGGGGCCCTCGCGGTCCGCCTCGACCAGCTCACCACTTGTCACTTGCGCCTCCTGTCGGGCCGGGCCGGACCGGAGCGCCGGAGCTGTCCTCGATGACCTGTCCGCGCTCGAGAGCCGGGGTCGCGTGCCCGTGATCCGCCGCCGCGACCCGCTCGGGCGCGGCCAGGAACCACATCGGCGCGAACTCGTAGGGCCGGCCCGGACGGTAGCGCCGGGACGGCTTGGCCTTGTCGGAACGGGCGAAGACGATCATCGCCACCGTGCCGATGACCGCGGCCGGAATGATCACATAGACCAGAATGGTGGTGATTACAGACAACTGAACGCCCCCAGGCGCCGGTGTGATCCTCTGTTAAGTCGAACATCAATCACGGTAGCGGAGCACGAGTCGTGCCGGACCGTCGGGTCTCGAACCCGGGTCTCACGCCGTCGGGATCTACGCGGAATGTGCGTCGCGGTGCGAAAATCACCTTCACGCGCCGTCCGCGTGCTTTACGCCCGCGAACGGCCAGAGGGGGGATTTTCGATGCGCCTGGCCGCTGCCTTGTTCTTACCCGCGCTCGCCGTCGCGACCACGTTCGCCGTCGCGCTGCCGATGCCCGCGGCGCACGCCGCCGCGACCGTGTTCGTCGAGATCAACCCGAGCACGGTGCGCGCCGGGGACGAGATCTCGCTGCGCGCCTCCTGCGACGACAACCTGAAGGCCGCCACGGTCACCGCCGAGCCGATCGGCTCGGTGCCGGTCGAGCCGGAGTTCGGCTTCCTGACCGCGACCGCGAAGGTGCCGGCCGACCAGAAACCCGGCGACTACCCGGTCACGCTGCACTGCCCGGACGGGAAGACCGCGAAGACCGGCATGCACGTGCTGCCCAAGGTGGAACCGAGCCGCGGGCCGGCCACCGGCGGCGGCGGGACCGCCCCGGAACGGACCGCGCCGCTGCTCATCGGGGGCGGCCTCGCGGTGATGGTGGCCGCCGCCGGACTGCTCCTGCTGGCGGCGCGCCGCCGGAGCCCGCGATGAGCGGCGAGCCCGGGGTGCCCGAGTCGGTCCGCGGGAAACGCCCCGCCCAGGTGATCAGCGCCCCGCCCGAGGGGGTGGTGACCGGCCCGCTGCCGGCGCCCCGGCCGCAGGGTGGCCGGTCCCCGTTCCGGGTGCCGCTGCCGCGCCGCCGGACACCCGCCCCGCGGCGTGTCCCGGCCCGCCGGCGGCGGCGCTGGCCGATCGGCGGGATCGCCCTGGCGCTGTTCTTTGTCGGACTGTTCGCGGTGGCCATGGGCCTGGGCGTGTCCACCGGCTTCGACCTGGGCCTGTTCCGCGGGCCGGACGAGCCGCCGCCGCGCGCGTTCCCGGTGCTGGAGCCGAGCCGGCCGGAGCGGCTGAGCATCCCGGACCTGAAGATCGACGCGCCGATCCTGGAGGTCGGGCTGGCCGGCGACGGCACGGTCGACGTGCCGCCGCTGAAGCGCCACAACGAGGTCGGCTGGTTCGACGGCGGGCCGACGCCGGGGCAGTTCGGGCCGGCGCTGTTCGTCGGGCACGCGGACACCCGGACCGGCCCGTCGGTCTTCCACGACCTGGGCAAGCTCAAGCCGAAGCAGCGGATCGAGGTGGACCGGGCGGACGGGACGGTCGCCGTCTTCGAGGTGAACTCGGTCGAGCGGTACGACAAGGACCGGCTGCCCGTCAACCGCGTCTACGGCGACTTCAGCCGGCCCTCGTTGCGCCTGATGACCTGCGGTGGCAAGTGGCTCGGGGGTGACCAGGGATACGCCGACAACGTGGTCGTCTACGCCTCCCTGGTCAGCTCCAGGAAATAATTACGCCGCCTCGGTGGCTACCGGGGCGGCGTGATTTTCGGGCATGTCCAGCCAGTCCATCCAACGGGGATCGGGCGTGCGGTGCCCGAGGACCCGCCAAGCGACGCCCCGTGGCGCCTGAGGTATGGAGTGCAGCCGCCACCCGAGCTCGGCCGGTGTCTTGTCGCCCTTGCTGTGGTTGCACTTGGCGCAGGCGGCCACCACGTTCTCCCAGGCGTGCAGACCACCTCGGCTGCGCGGGAAGACGTGGTCGATGGTCTCGGCGGAGCCGCGGCAATAGGCGCAGCGGCCGCCGTCCCGGGCGAAGATGGCCCGGCGGGAGAGACCGACGTGGGTCCGGTACGGCACCTTCACGTACCGCGTGAGACGGACCACAGAGGGAACGGGGAGCTCCTCGTGCGCGCTGTGCAGGATCCCGTCACCGTCGGAGACCGTTTCGGCCTTGTCGGTGAGGACGAGGATGGTCGCTCGACGCACCGATACGACGCACAGAGGCTCGTAGGTAGCGTTCAGCACTAACGCGGAAGAGCCCACTATGGGTCGTATGTCAGGCATCGCGATCACCCTTCCGGTGTTCGTGCTGTTAAGCGCTCCCGTAGCTCAGCCGTGTGTGATCTGGGCCTCGCTGACGAAGCCTGTGCGCCAATAGTCCCTGATGGATGACCAAATTGCGAGCACAATCTGTGGCCGGGTGGTAAACGTCTGACGTCGTCCCGCTCAGCCGGACCCGGTACCTTGACTCCCCGTGCTCCTTGCTCCGACTCCCTCTCCCAGCGTCTCCATCCCGGATATCGACCTGACCAAGTCGTGTGACTCCGACTCGGTGTGCAAGTGGCTTCTGGTACACGACGTGAGCCCGTGGCTGGCCAAGAGTGGCTACCTGTTCGTGGTCAAGCCGCTCCGGGTCATCGCGATCATCGCGATCGCGATGCTGATCCGCTGGCTGCTGCACCGGGCGATCACCCGGCTGACCGCCAGCACCTCCCGGGCCGCGATGCCGGCGCTGCTCAAGCCGCTGAAGGAACGCCCCGACGTCACCGCCGAGGACGCGCAGTTCATCCCGGAGCGGCGGCGGCAGCGGGCCGAGGCGATCGGCTCGGTGCTGCGCAGCTTCGTCAGCGCGGTGGTCTTCACGATGGCGACGCTGCTGGTGCTCGGCGAGTTCGGGTTCAACCTGGCGCCGCTGCTGGCCAGCGCCGGGATCGTCGGCGTGGCGCTCGGCTTCGGGGCGCAGAGCCTGGTCAAGGACTTGATAGCCGGTCTGTTCATGCTGCTGGAGGACCAGTACGGCGTCGGCGACACGGTCGACCTGGGCGAGGCGATCGGCGTGGTGGAGAGCGTCGGCCTGCGGATCACCACGGTCCGGGACTCCCGCGGGGTGCTCTGGTACATCCGCAACGGCGAGATCGTCCGGGTCGGCAACAAGAGCCAGGGCTGGGCGATGGTGGTGATCGACATCCCGATCGGCTTCGTCAACTCGGAGGAGGCGATCGCGGTGCTGAAGCAGGCCGCCGAGGCGGTCGCCGAGCACCCGGACCACCAGACCGAGTTCATCGAGGCGCCGGACGTGATCGGCGTGGAGACGCTGACCGTGGACGGCGCGACGATCCGGACGATCGCCAAGACCACCGCGGAGAGTCAGGCGACCGTCCAGCGGGAGCTGCGCCGGGTGCTGGCCGAGTCGCTGGAGACCAGCGGGCTGTCCGAGCGGATCGCCGCGTCCCGCCTGGCGCCGCGCTCGGCGGTGCCGCCGCCCTGGTACACGGGCCCCGAGAATTCTTCGTCTTCGATCGACGAGCGGTCCCCGGGCGGACCGTCCTGACCTGCGCCTAGGCGATACAAATCGGTTACACCCTCCACCGAACGGCTGGAAATCGGACCAACCGCCCTAGCGTCCACTAGGACGATCGGGCAGAATCCGGTACAGCTTTTGCAGATGCACGTTCGCGCCGGTCGATGGAGGACACGTGGCCAACGACCTGGAGGGTCCACAACAGGCCCAGAAGGCTACGGAAGGCGATCATCCGATCACCTTCCGTGGCCTTTTTGCGCTCCGGGAGTTCCGGTTCGTCTACACGTCCATGCTGATCAGCTGGGTCGGCGACTACCTGACCCGGGCCGCCGTCACGGTGCTGATCTACCAGCAGACCCGGTCGGTGCTGCTCTCCGCGATCTCCTTCGCGATCGGCTACCTGCCGTGGATCACCCTCGGGCCGGTGCTCTCCGCACTCGGCGACCGGTATCCGTACCGCCGGGTGATGATCGCCTGTGACCTGTTCCGGATGACCGCGGTCGCGATGCTGCTGATCCCCGGCCTGCCGGTCGCGGTGCTGCTGCTGGTGGTCCTGCTGGCCGGGCTGGGCGGCCCGCCCGCGCAGGCGGCCCGCTCCGCGCAGCTGCCGCTGGTGGTCGGGCGCGAGCGCCTCACCCTGGCGACCGCCGTCGCCACCACCACCGGCCAGGCCGCGCAGGTCGCCGGTTACCTGCTCGGCTCGGCGCTGGCGGTCGGCCTGACCCCGCGGGTGGCGGTCGGCCTGGACGTGGTCAGCTTCGCGGTCTCCGCGCTGCTGATCGCGATCGGGGTGCGGCTCCGGCCGGCCGCGGTCGCCCCGGCGCACCGCCGGCACCTGCTGCGCGAGACCGCCGAGGGCTTCCAGCTGGTCTTCGGGCTGCCGGTGCTGCGGTCGATCGCGATCGTGGTGTTCAGCACGATCGCGTTCAGCATCGTGCCGGAGAGCCTGGCCGCCTCCTGGGCCGCCGAGGGCACCCCGGACGGCCTCCCGCAGGGCCTGGCGCAGGGCCTGATCATGGGCGCCGGGCCGCTCGGCGTCGCGATCGGCGGGCTGCTGTTCAGCCGGCTGGTCCCGGCCGAGCGCCGCTGGCAGCTGGTGCCGCTGCTCGCCGTCGTCACCCCGCTGGTGCTGGTCCCGGCCATCGCCGGGCCGCCGGCCGTCGTCGTCGCCGGGCTGGTGGCGCTCTCCGGCCTGGCCCAGGGGGCCGCGCTGCCCGCGCTCAACGCGTCGTTCGCGCTGATCCTGCCGGCCAGCCACCGGGCCCGGGCGTTCGGCGTGATGACCAGCGGGATCCAGGCCAGCCAGTTCCTCGCCGTGCTGATCACCGGGGTGCTCTCCGAGCGGTTCCGGATCCCGCTGGTGGTCGGGGTGTGGAGCATCGCCGGCACCGCGCTGATGGTCGCGATCGTGGCGTTCTGGCCGAAGCGGCCCGCGCCGGTCGCCGCGGCGCCGACGCCCGCCCGGGCGGAACCGGCCACCTGAGCCGGTGCTGGCAGGATGGAACGGTGAGCGCACCCGTACCGGAAGAGGCCACCTTCTTCGCCGCCATCGGCGGTGAACCGACGTTCCGCCGTCTCGTCGACAAGTTCTACGAGGGCGTCGCGGCGGACCCGCTGCTGCGGCCGATGTACCCGGAGGAGGACCTCGGGCCGGCTTCCGAGCGGATGCGGCTCTTCCTGATGCAGTACTGGGGCGGCCCGACCACGTACTCGGACACCCGCGGCCACCCCCGCCTGCGGATGCGGCACGCGCCGTTCCGGGTCGGCCCGGCCGAGCGGGACGCCTGGCTGCTGCGGATGCGGACCGCCGTCGACTCGCTCGGCCTGCCCGAGGCGCAGCACACGATGCTCTGGGACTACCTGGAGCGCGCGGCGTACTTCATGGTGAACACCGAGTAGTGACGCCGCCGCCGGTGGCTCGTTGATCGGATTGTTCTGTCCACGATCCGGGAGCCGCCCCATGCGTCGTCGCCTGCTGGCCGTCGCCACCGCTTTGCTCGCCACCCTGGCCGGTTCCCCACCCCCCGCGCTGGCCGACATCACCCAGTCGGAGATCGTCTCCAGCAACCCGGTGGACTGGACGCCGCACGTACTGGACGGCACGGTCTGGTCCCTCGCGGTGGTGGGCGACACGGTGATCGTCGGTGGCGCCTTCACCAAGGTCGCCGACAGCAGCCGCCGGACCACCCTGGCCCGCAAGAACATCTTCGCGTTCGACCTGCACGACGGCTCGATCCGGTCGTTCGCGCCGGAGGTCGACGGCGCGATCTACTCGCTCGCGCCGGGCGCCGACGGGACGGTCTACGCCGGTGGGGCGTTCAAGACCGTCAACGGCGCCGCCCAGCGCGGCATCACCCGCCTCTGGCTGAGCAGCGGCAACCGGGACACGTCGTTCCGCGCCAAGGTCAACTGGGGGGACGTGCGGGCGCTGGCGACCCGCGGCGACCGCCTCTACGCCGGCGGCACGTTCTCCGCGATCAGCGGGACCAACCGGGTCGCCCTGGCCCGGATGGACGCCGAGACCGGCGCCGTGGACACCGGCTTCGACGCGAAGCTGAGCGGGCCGGGCCTGAGCCGGGTCCGGGTGGAGCACTTCGACATCACCGCGGACGGGCGGCGGCTGGTCGCGGTCGGCGCGTTCCTGAAGGCCGACGGCTACGACCGGGTCCAGATCGCGCAGTTCGACGTCGGCGGCTCGTCCGCGCAGCTCAGCGGCTGGTACACGCGGGACTACGAGCCGCAGTGCATGAAGGGCTTCGACACCTACCTGCGGCAGGTCAAGTACTCCCCGGACGGCTCCTACTTCGTGGTCGCCGCGACCGGACGGGCCTCCTCGGCGCAGAAGCTCTGCGACTCGGCGGCGCGCTTCGAGACCAGCCGGACCGGCGAGCAGCGGCCCACCTGGGTGCAGCGGACCGGCGGGGACTCGCTCTACGCGGTCGCGATCACCGGGCCGGCCGTCTACCTGGGCGGGCACCAGCGGTGGTTCGACAATCCGTACGGCACCGACGGCAACGGCCCGGGGCCGGGCGCGGTCTCCCGCCCGGGCATCGGCGCGGTCAGCCCGTCGACCGGGAAGGCGCTCTCCTGGAACCCGACGCGGGCCCGCGGGGTGGGCGTGCGCGCCTTCCTGACCCTGCCGCAGGGGCTGCTGGTCGGCTCGGACACCGACGAACTGGGCAAGGAGTACCACGGCCGGATCGGCCTGTTCCCGCTGAGCTGACGACCGGTTCAGCCCGCCGGGCCCGTGGAGACGTCCGCGGGCCCGGTTTTGTCGTTCCGGCTTTCAAAGATCAACTTCAAGATCTTTTTTGCCTCGGCTGCGGCCGATAACTGATCGTCGCTCCCGCGGGGACCCTTCCGGGCCTCGCAGGGCGCGGGGCGCCCAGAACGCGAGACCCTCCAGGGCGACGTCCGCGGGTGGTTGCGGTTTCAAAAACCCGGAACGGCCACCGACGCTGCGCGTCGCGGTGCCGGCCGCGTCAGAGCAGAGCGCCCTCGTCGTGCAGCCAGTCGACGAACGAGGTGGCGACGGCGGCGCCGCAGTCGAGCAACTCGACCAGGAGCGCGTCGTGCGTGCCGGCCGCCAGCGGAACCTGCAGCTCCGCGTAGATCGGCAGCTGCCCGCGCTCGGTCGGGTCCCCCACGTACGCCTTGCAGAAGCGCCGGGTGTGGTTCCACTCGTTGACCACCCGGTACGCCCGGTCGGCCCAGTCGGGCGGCACGGTCGCGTGCGGGCGGGCCCGCATCACCAGGATCTCGTCGTCCGGCCCCTCGAGGGTGACCAGGACCGCGTGCCGCTCCCACATGGCCAGCAGGCTGCCGCCGCCGTCCGCGAGGAACCGCACGTCGAGCAGGTCGAGCGCCTTTCCGATCCGGGTCAGCGACACCTGTTCGATCGTGTCGGAGGACCCGGTCGCCGGCAGCTCGGCCGGTGGACCGGTCCGGGCCGGTTCACGCTGGGCCGGGACACCGACGCGGACGGTGCTCTGCACCGCCACCTCGCCACCGGAATCCGTCTCGTTATCCGCGGCCGTTCCCGGACGCCAAGACCACCACGGCATTGTGCGCACCTCGCTCCCCAACAGACCCGCTGCCGGACGTTGCAGTAGATCCGAGGGCCGACGGTACCCAACCGTTTCCTAAAGGTCATCCCCCCAACGGAAGGGCGGAACCATAAGGACGATGCAGACTCACCCTTTCGGGTGACTTGGCATCGGCATAACAGTCAATTTGTGGGCGCTCTGTCGCCACGCGACTCCATATGGTGCCGAAATTCCCACCCAGCCGCCCGCGGTCCTTACTCGAGCCTCCACCGGCTCCGCGCTCCGCGGGCCCAGAAAACCCATCCGCGCGACCGCTTGGACGAGTCGCTGGGAGACCTGAACCGGGCCGCCGGCGTCCGGCGTGACGACCAGGGCGACGTGATCGAGAAGCGCGTCGCGGACCGCCCGCTGACCGACCACCCGCCCGTCGACACCGCCCGCGGAGATCTCCCGGAGCGTTCCGGCGGCGGCCGCGGCGAGCCGGCTCAGCTCGTCGCCGGAGATCGACTCGACGGCGGTGCTCAGCGCCGGCGGCAGCGGCCAGCGCCACTGGGTGTCCCGGCGCTCCGGCAGCTCCTGGCCGCCGGCGGCCAGCACGGCGAGCAGCCCGGCCGCGGCGACCGTGGCGTCGCCCGGCCCGGGACCGGCCACCTCGCGGGTGACCAGCACGTCCCAGGGCAGCTGGGCCCAGAGGGCGGTCCGCCCGCCGGCCGACCGCAGCCGCACCGGCGCCGCCGGATCCAGCCTGGTCAGCCGGGCCAGGAACGCGCCCGCGTCGGGAATCCCGAGCAGGCCGTGCCCACTCATGACCCGCCGCCCGTGTACGGCTTCAGGAACTCCTTCTCCTCCGGCGAGAGCCGCCGGGGATGCCCGTTCGCCAGGTTGTACGGCACGCACACCGACTTGGCGCGACTGGCCAGCACCCCGTCGTCGAACAGCTCGTACGACACGGTGAACGCCGCCACCCGCAGCTCGGAGATCCACATCTCGACCCGCACCGGCTCGCCGAAGTCCACCGGCTTCAGGTAGTCGATCTCGTGGCGGGCGATGACGATGCCCTCCTCGAAGGAGCCGAGGCCGCGCTCCCGGGCCCCGACGAAGAACATCGCCACGCGCGCCTCCTCGTACAAGGTGAGGAAGCGCGCGTTGTTGACGTGCCCGTAGGCGTCCATGTCGGACCACCTGACGGGCACGTCGTAGACGAAGCGACCGTCAGTCACGCGTCAACTTGCGGTAGGTGACCCGGTGCGGGCGAGCCGCGTCGGCACCCAGCCGATCGATCTTGTTCTTCTCGTACGCGTCGAAGTTGCCCTCGAACCAGAACCACTTGTCCGGGTCCTCCTCGGTGCCCTCCCACGCCAGCATGTGGGTGGTGACCCGGTCCAGGAACATCCGGTCGTGGGAGATGACCACGGCGCAGCCGGGGAACTCCAGCAGCGCGTTCTCCAGGCTGGAGAGCGTCTCCACGTCCAGGTCGTTGGTCGGCTCGTCGAGCAGGATCACGTTGCCGCCGATCTTCAGCGTCATCGCGAGGTTGAGCCGGTTGCGCTCGCCACCGGACAGCACCTTGACCGGCTTCTGCTGGTCCGGGCCCTTGAAGCCGAACGCCGCGACGTACGCCCGGGACGGCATCTCGACCTTGCCGACCATCATGTAGTCGAGCCCGTCGGAGACGACCTCCCAGACCGTCTTGGTGCCGTCCAGACCCGAGCGGTTCTGGTCGACGTACGACAGCTTGACCGTCTCGCCGACCCGGACCGAGCCCGAGTCCGGCTGCTCCAGCCCGACGATGGTCTTGAACAGCGTGGTCTTGCCGACGCCGTTCGGGCCGATGATGCCGACGATGCCGTTGCGCGGCAGCGAGAACGACAGGTGGTCGATGAGCACCCGGTCGTCGAAGCCCTTGACCAGGTCCTTGGACTCGATCACGGTGTTGCCCAGGCGCGGGCCCGGCGGGATCTGGATCTCCTCGAAGTCCAGCTTCCGGGTCTTCTCCGCCTCGGTGGCCATCTCCTCGTACCGCTCCAGGCGGGCCTTGGACTTGGTCTGCCGGGCCTTGGCGTTGGACCGGACCCACTCGAGCTCCTCGGTGAGGCGCTTCTGCAGCTTCTGGTCCTTGCGACCCTGCAGGGTCAGCCGGGCCGCCTTCTTGTCCAGGTACGTCGAGTAGTTGCCCTCGTACGGGAACGCGTGACCGCGGTCCAGCTCGAGGATCCAGGTCGCGACGTTGTCCAGGAAGTACCGGTCGTGGGTGATCGCGATGACCGTGCCGGCGTACTTCGACAGGTGCTGCTCCAGCCACGAGACGCTCTCCGCGTCCAGGTGGTTGGTGGGCTCGTCGAGCAGCAGCAGGTCGGGCGCCTCGAGCAGCAGCTTGCACAGCGCGACGCGACGGCGCTCACCACCGGAGAGCTGGGTGACGTCGGCGTCCGGCGGCGGGCAGCGCAGCGCGTCCATGGCGAGCTCGAGCTGCGAGTCGACGTCCCACGCGTTGGAGTGGTCCAGCTCCTCCTGGAGCTTGCCCATCTCCTCCATCAGCTCGTCGGTGTAGTCGGTGGCCATCTGCTCGGCGATCGCGTTGAACCGCTCCAGCTTGGCCTTGGTCTCGGCGACCGCTTCCTCGATGTTGCCGAGGACGGTCTTCTCCTCGTTCAGCGGCGGTTCCTGCGCCAGCATGCCGACGGTGTAGCCGGGCATCAGCCGGGCGTCGCCGTTGCTGACCTGGTCGATACCAGCCATGATCTTGAGAAGACTGGACTTACCGGCGCCGTTCGGTCCGACAACACCGATCTTGACGCCTGGCAGGAAGTTCAGCGTCACGTTGTCGAGCACGACTTTGTCGCCGTGCGCCTTGCGCGCCTTTTCCAGGACGTAGATGAACTGGGCCACGGTGTGCCCTACCTCCGAGATCGTGGATTTTCGGTGCCGGGATCAAAGGACAATCTTTCCAGGTCCCGCGCCAACCGTGAACGCCAACCCCGGACGGTCAGTTCCCCACCGCGGATTGGACCGTCTCGGCCCCGCTCGACTTGCGGATCAGCAGCCGCTCCGGAGTCACCGAGAAGACCGTACCGTCCTGCGGCGCCGTGCCCTCGTAGCTGCCGTCCGGCTCCCGGCGCACGTTCGGGATGAAGAGCGCCGTCACGCCCTCCTCCCACTTCGCCTCGGTGCCGCCCCGGTTGGCGTGGTAGAAGAGATTTCCCGCCTCGTCCTGGCAGATCCAGACCACCGACCCGCGGTCCGTGGTGATCCGCAGGACCTGGGACAGCTCGCCGACCCCGCCCGCGGACGCGCTGTGCGCCATCTTCTGGGTCTGATCCGGGCAGGCGCCCTCGACCGGGAGCAGCGCCGGCGCCGCGGAGGCGTCCGCGGAGGCCTGGTCCGAGGTGGCGCCCGGCTGCGGATCGCGCGACTTCCGACTCTCCCGCTCGCTCAGGAGATACCCGCCGATCATGCCGATGATCGTGAGCAGAACCGTGGCAATCACCACAGGGTAGAAGATCGGGCGCCTCTCCTGGGAATGATCATCGAGGGGGGTCACCGGCACAGGATGACACCTCCGTCAAAATCGCTCGGCGAGAGTGGGTACGACCCGGGGTGGCTACGCACAGTAGGCTCGCCTTGGGAACAGAAACCACCCGGAGGTGTACTCAGCGTGGCCCAACGAAGTTCCTTCGTAGTCGTCGCCAACCGTTTGCCCGTCGACGAGGTAACCCTGCCGAATGGGGAACGCCAGTGGCGCCCCAGCCCAGGTGGCCTGGTCACGGCGCTGCACCCGGTGCTCACCGAGCATCGTGGCACCTGGATCGGCTGGGCCGGCGGGGACGGCGCAGTCCATGAACCGTTCGAGCTCGAGGGCATCAACATCCACCCGGTGCCGTTGAGCGCCGACGAGCTCGAGCGCTATTACGAGGGCCAGTCGAACGCGACGATCTGGCCGCTCTACCACGACGCCGTGGAGACCCCCGTCTACAAGCGCCGCTGGCGGGATTCCTATCGCGCGGTCAACCAGCGGTTCGCCGAGGCCGCCGCGGACGTGGCGGCCGAGGGCGCGACCGTCTGGGTGCAGGACTACCAGCTCCAGCTGGTCCCGTCGATGCTCCGGGAGATGCGCCCGGACCTGCGGATCGGGTTCTTCCTGCACATCCCGTTCCCGCCGATCGAGCTGTTCATGCAGATGCCGTTCCGGGCCGAGATCCTGCGCGGCCTGCTCGGCGCCGACCTGGTCGGCTTCCAGCAGCGGCTGGCCGCGCAGAACTTCGTCCGGCTGGCCCGGCACCTGCTCGGCCTGCGCTACGTGGGCCAGTCGATCCAGGTGGACGGGCGTCAGGTGAAGGCCGGCGCGTTCCCGATCAGCATCGACACCAAGGACATGGAACGCCTCGCCGCCGACCCGGCGGTGCAGGCCCGGGCCAAGCAGATCCGCGCCGAGCTGGGCGATCCGCAGACGGTCATCCTCGGCGTCGACCGGCTGGACTACACCAAGGGCATCGAGCTGCGCCTCAAGGCGTTCCGCGAGCTGCTCTCCGACGGCCGGCTGAACGTCGGCGACGCGGTGATGGTCCAGGTGGCGACGCCCAGCCGGGAGCGGGTCGAGCACTACCAGACGCTGCGGGTCAAGGTCGAGCGCGAGGTCGGCCGGATCAACGGCGAGTTCGGCAAGGTCGGCGTGCCGGCCGTGCACTACCTGCACCAGTCCTACAGCAAGCAGGAACTGGCCGCGCTCTACGTGGCGGCCGACGTCATGATGGTGACCCCGCTGCGGGACGGGATGAACCTGGTCGCCAAGGAGTACATCGCCTGCCGCGGCGACACCGGGGGCGCGCTGATCCTCAGCGAGTTCGCCGGCGCCGCCACGGAGCTCCGCCAGTCGTTCCTGTGCAACCCGCACGACCCGGACGGCGTGAAGGACGCGCTGATGCGGGCGATCAACTCGGAGCCGGCCGAGCTCAAGCGCCGGATGCGGGTGATGCAGCGCCACCTGCGTACCCACGACGTGGCGCGCTGGGCCCGCACGTTCCTCGACGAACTCGGCACCGACGACAAGGTCAGCGCCGACGACAACGAGAAGACGATCGAGGCCTAGAACCATGCGGTTCGGCGCCGGGCCGCTTCGGGTCCGGCGCCGATCGCTGGGGTACGGCGTCAGCCCGCGGCCGGGGTGAACCCCTCGGTCACCGCGACCACGTCACCGATCACCACCACCGCCGGCGGCCGGATCCCGGCGCTCGCGACGTCGGCCGCGACCGCGCCGAGCGTGCTCCGCAGCGAACGCTGGTGCGCCGTCGACCCCTCCTGGATCACCGCGACCGGCGTCGCCGTGTCCCGGCCCTCGGCGAGCAGCCGCTCCGCGATCCGCGGCAGGTTCTTCAGGCCCATCAGCACCACCAGGGTGCCGCGCAGCCGGGCCAGCGCCGGCCAGTCGACCAGCGAGTCCGCGTGGTCCGGCGGGATGTGCCCGGAGACCACGGTGAACTCGTGCGCCACCCCGCGGTGGGTGACCGGGATGCCGGCCAGCGCGGGCGCCGCGATCGAGCTGGTCACGCCGGGCACGACCAGGACCGGGACGCCGGCCTCGGCACAGGCCAGGGCCTCCTCGCCGCCGCGGCCGAAGACGAAGTTGTCGCCACCCTTGAGCCGGACCACGAACTTGCCCTGCTGGGCGCGGTCGACCAGGATCCGGTTGATCTCCGCCTGGGCGGCGGACGGCCCGTACGGGATCTTGGCGGCGTCGATCAGCTCGACCTCCGGCCGCAGCTCGCCCAGGAGCATGCCGGGGACCAGCCGGTCGGCCACCACCACGTCCGCGGCGGCCAGCAGCCGGCGACCCTTGATCGTGATCAGCTCCGGGTCGCCGGGGCCGGCGCCGACCAGCGCGACGCCCTTGAGCTCGGGCGCGGCCGGGGGCGTCGCCTCCAGCGCGTGCGCGACCAGGTCACGGACCGCCATCGCGCGCCGGCGGTCGCCACCGTCCGTCACCGCGACCGTCACCTGACCGTGCCGGGTCACGGCCGGGGTCCAGGCGGTCGCGGCGTCGCGGTCGTCCGCCCGTACGCAAAAAATCTTTTGATCCTCGGCGGCGGCACTGACCTGGGCCGCCGCCTCCGGGTCGTCGATCGCGACGTGGACCAGCCAGGCGCCCTCGACGTCGCCCGGCGCGAAGCGGCGCGGCGTCCAGGTCGCGCGGTCGGCGTCGACGTGCGCCTGCAGCGCGGGGGTCAGCTCCGGCGCGACGATGTCGACCCGCGCACCGGCCGCGATCAGCGCCGGGACCCGGCGGGTGGCCACCGAGCCGCCGCCGACCACCAGCACGCGGCGGCCGTCGAGGCGCAGCGCCATCGGATACAGACTCATTTCTCGGACACTCCCGCGCTGTCGAACGTCGCCACCTCGTGCAGGACCCGGACGGCGGCCGCGACGATCGGCAGCGCGAGCACCGCGCCGCTGCCCTCGCCGAGCCGCATCCCCAGGTCCAGCAGCGGCTCCAGGCCCAGGTGGGCGAGGGCGACGGTGGCGCCCGGCTCGGCCGAGCGGTGCCCGGCGACCATCGCGGCGACCGCGTCCGGCGCGAACGCGGCGGCGGCCAGCGCGGCCGAGGCGGCGATCACGCCGTCCACGATCACCGGCACCCGGTGCGCGGCCGCGCCCAGGATGAACCCGGTCAGCGCGGCGTGCTCCAGACCGCCGACGGTGGCCAGCACGCCGAGCGGGTCGGCGGCGGCCGGGGTGTGCCGGGCCAGCGCCGCGGCGATCACCTCGGTCTTGTGCGCGAGCGTCGCGTCGTCGATGCCGGTGCCGCGCCCGGTCACGACCGCCGGGGCGGACCCGGTGAAGACCGCGATCAGGGCCGCGGCCGGGGTCGTGTTGGCGATCCCCATGTCCCCGGTGAGCAGGCATTTCGCGCCCGCCTCGACGAGCTGGCCGGCGACCGCGAGACCCAGCTCGACGGCGGCCAGCGCCTCCTCGCGGGTCAGCGCCGGCTCGACGGTCATGTCCCGGGTGCCGCGGCGGATGTTCGCGTCCAGCAGGTTCGGCCCGCCGTGCAGCGGGATCGCCACCCCGGCGTCGATCACCATCACGTCCGCGCCGGCCTGCCGGGCGAACGCGTTCACCACCGCACCGCCGGCCACGAAGTTCGCCACCATCTGCGCGGTGACCTCCTGCGGCCACGGGCTGACGCCCTGGGCGTGCACGCCGTGGTCACCGGCGAAGACCGCGACGGTGGCCGGCTCGGGCATCGGCGGCGGGCAGACCCCGGCCAGGCCGGCCAGGCGCACCGACAGCTCCTCCAGGTGGCCGAGCGAGCCGGCCGGCTTGGTCAGCCGGGCCTGCAGGTCGCGGGCGGCGGCCATGGCCTGCTCGTCGGCCGGGCGGATGGCCGCCAGGGTGGTCTCCAGGGTCACGGTCACTCCTCGGTTCGCTCTCGGCTCACGTCTCGTCGCGCTCTCGGATCGGGTCCCCGGCGTCTGCCTCGTGGATCACTTCTCGCAGAGTCTGCACGAATCGTTCCGTGGTGGCAGTGTCGCGCACCGCAATCCGGAGCCAGTCGGGGCCCAGGCCCGGGAAGGTGTCGCCACGGCGTACCGCATAGCCGCGTTTGCGCAGCTCGACGCGGATCCGGTCGGCGCCGGGGAGGTGTACCGGGACGAACGCGGACGCCGGATCGCCGGGAACCGTGACCTTCGGCACCTGCCGCAGCCGTTCCACCAGATGGTCCCGCTCGGCGGCGACCGCCGCGGCGATCTCGCGTTCGGCGGCGACCGCGGCCGGCGACGCGCAGGCGATGGCCGCGGCGAGCGCCGGCGTGGAGACCGCCCACAGCGGCTGCGCCGCGGCCAGCCGGGGCAGCAGCTCGGCCGGGCCCAGCAGGTAGCCGATCCGCAGGCCGGCCAGGCCCCAGGTCTTGGTCAGGCTGCGCAGCACGACCAGGCCGGGCAGGTCGCGCCGGCCGGCCAGGGACTCCGGCTCGCCCGGGCAGCCCGGCCGGTACGTCGTGTCCGAGAACGCCTCGTCGACCACCAGCACCCGGCCGGGCCGGGCCAGGCGGGCCACCGCCCGGGCCGGGTGCAGCACCGCGGTGGGGTTGGTGGGGTTGCCGACGAAGACCAGGTCGGCGTCGTCCGGGACGAGCGCCGGGTCGAGCCGGAAGCCGTCCTCGGCGCGCAGCAGCACCCGGTCCACGACGTGCCCGGCGTTGCGCAGGGCGGCCTCCGGCTCGGTGAACTGCGGGTGCACCACGACCGGGCGACGGGCCCCGCGCAACGCCTGCGCGAGCAGCACGAACGCCTGCGCGGCGCCGGCCGTGAGCAGCACCTCGGCCGGGTCCCGACGATGCCTCGCGGCGACCGCGGCGGTGGCCTCGGTGGCGTCCGGATACGCCGACAGGCTGTCCAGCGATGACCGGATCGGATCACTCAGCCAGCCGGGCATCGCCTGGTGCCGGACGTTGACCGCCAGGTCGATCAGGGTCGCGTCCACCTCGGCGTCGCCGTGATGATCGAGGTCGAACGTCATGCGCCTCAGCATGCCGTACCGTCGCGGATCTTGATTTTTGGTCTTGATCCCGGGGTCGGCTCTTTGGAAATGTCTCACTTCCGGGGTTCCTGGGGAACATGAGGCGATCTGTCATACCTTCGGAGAGTGACTGACCGACGTCCCACCGTAGCCGGAAGAGTCGCCCTCCTGATCCGCGCCGGGCTCATCGCGGGCCTGGTCATCGCCGGCCTCTCCTATCCCTTCACGGCCCTCGCCGGGATGGGCGTCAAGGTCGGCACCGGGGCCCTGGAGAACATGCCGGAGCAGCTCACCGAGGTGCCCGCGGCGCAGACCACCTACGTCTACGCCCGGGACGGCAAGACGCTGCTGACGATGTTCTACGAGGAGTACCGGCGGCAGGTCGCGCTCAAGGACATGTCGCCGTACATCACCCAGGCGATCGTGGCCTCCGAGGACACCCGCTTCTACGAGCACCACGGCGTCGACGCCAAGGGCGTGGCCCGCGCGTTCGTCGCCAACCAGCAGGCCGGCGGCGTCTCCCAGGGCGCCTCGACGCTGACCATGCAGTACGTGCGGATGGCGCTGCGGGACAGCGCGCGGACCCCCAAGCAGGCGCTGGAGGCCACCGAGCAGACCGCCAGCCGGAAACTGCGCGAGATGCGGCTGGCCATCGAGGTCGAGCAACGGCTCACCAAGCAGCAGATCCTCCAGCGGTACCTGAACGCCGCGTACTTCGGGCACCGGGCGTACGGGATCTACGCGGCCGCCGAGGTGTTCTTCTCGAAGCCCGCCAAGGACCTGACGCTGAACGAGGCGGCGCTGCTCGCCGGGCTGGTCAAGGCGCCGTCCGCGTACGACCCGGCGATCAAGGGGCAGGGCGCCGCCGCGACGACCCGGCGCAACTACGTGATCGACCAGATGCTGAAGATGGGCTCGATCACCGCGGTGCAGGCCGCGAACGCCAAGAAAGCCAAGATCAAACTGAGGCTGAGCGCCCCGCCGAACGACTGCGTGTCGATCAACACCAAGCACAACGACTGGGGCTTCTTCTGCGACTACTTCAAGAACTGGTGGCGGGAGCAGCGGGCCTTCGGTAAGAACGTCCTGGAACGCGAGGAGAACCTGCGCCGCGGCGGCTACCGGGTGATCACCTCGATCGACCCCGAGATCCAGGGGTACGCCGAGGCGCACGTGCTCGCCAAGGAAGGGCGGGACAGCCCGTTCGCGCACGGCGAGGTGGTGATCCAGCCGGGCAGCGGGCGGGTGCTCAGCATGGCGGTGAACCGGAAATACTCGCTGCACCAGGACGACAACGGCAAACACAGCGACCGGTCCCAGCGCGACGTCCGCGGCAACTACCCGAACACGGTGAACCCGCTGCTCGGCGGCGGTGACATGGCCGGGTACCAGGCCGGGTCGACGTTCAAGATCTTCACGATGCTGGCGGCGCTGGACGCCGGGCTGCCGCTGTCCACGTCGTACTACGCCCCCGAACGGTTCGTCTCGAAATACATCACCGCGCCCGGGCCGGCGACCTGCGGGACGCACTGGTGCCCGAAGAACTCCAGCAAGTCGATGACCGGGAACCAGACCATGTGGAGCGGGTTCGGCAAGTCCGTGAACACCTACTTCGTGCAGCTGGAACAACGGGTCGGCGCGGAGAAGGCGGTCGCGATGGCGGAACGGCTCGGGCTGAAATGGCGTACCGAGGTGGACCGGAAACTGGCCACGCCCGAGCACGCGTCCGGGTGGGGGGCGTTCACGCTCGGGGTCAGCGACGCCACCCCGGTCGAGATCGCCAACGTGTTCGCGACGGTCGCGGCGGAAGGGAACTACTGCGAGCCGCTCCCGGTCATGTCGATCCGGAACCCGGACGGCAAGGACGCCACGTACAAGGGCAGGCTGATCGCGGCGCCGCGCTGCCACCGGGTCTTCAGCCAGGACGTGGCGCGCGCCGCGACCGACGCGGCCCGGTGCGTCACCGGGTACGGCGCGGCCCGCGGCAGCTGCGGCGGGTGGGAGACGTCGCCGATGGTGTTCGGGACGCTCGGGCGGCCGGTCGCCGGGAAGAGCGGCACCACCGACAACAACAAGACGGCCTGGTTCAGCGGGTTCACGCCGCAGTTGGCGGCCTCGGCGTTCGTGGCGGATCCGGATAATCCTGAGCATTACGTGGGTAGTGGGCGGTCGACGATCTCCAAGTACACGGTGGCGGAGACGCTTCGGGATGCGCTGAAGGGTCAGCCGCACGCCAAGTTCACGCCGCCGTCCGACAAGCTCGTCTGGTAGCCCACCACGTCCGAGCCCGGGGCCGCCGCAGCTCACCGCGCGGCGGCCCGGCCGCATTCACGGACCCGTGCGGCGGCCCGGCCGCATTCACGGACCTGCCGCGGCCGTTCCCGCCGCCTCGCCGCGCCGCCTCGCGGCCGGCGCGCACCCGACCTCCGCCGCGCCACACGCGTTGACGCGCGCCGCGCTGCACGCCACGCCACGCCGCCGCCCTTCGCCGGTCGGCGTCGCCCCTCGGTCGGCACTCCCCCGCCGTGGGGCCCGCAGTCGTCGGGGTAGTCCAGGCGGCGCCCGCGTGGCTCGGGCGCTCCGGGGGCTCGTGCGCGGCCCCCTCAGGCGGAGCGGGCGGCCGGTGGGTGCTCGCAGTGCAGCTCGGGCGCGGGGTCGTTGCGGGAGCGGGGTGGTCGCCACGCCGGGTCGCGGCCGGTCAGGGCCAGGGCGCGGGGCAGGTCGTCGTCCTCCGCCAGGGCGATCGGGACGCGCGGGCCGAACAGGCCCGGCGTGCCGTCGAGCGGGCCGGCGGCGAGAAACTCGATCAGCGTGGCCAGGACGCGCGGATCCGCGGCGAAATCCTGACCGGTGGCGCGGGCCAGATCCCACCCGTGCACGACCAGCTCGATCGCCGCGACGATGCCCATCTCGTGAGCCGACATGGAGACGCCGCCGGCGCGCGCCGTGCCCAGCCAGGCCGACGGATCATTCCACGCGGTGACCAGCTCTTCCAGCAGGACCGGCAGGCGGCTGCGCCAGTGCGGCGACAGGTGGGCCGCGGACGGCGCCGGCGGCGGACCCGGCCCGAGCCCGTCCGCGCCCTTGCGAGCCGCCTGGGCGAACGCCTCGGCCAGGCTCATCAGATGATCGAGAAGGGTCGCGACGGTCCAGCCCGGGCACGGCGTCGACGCGATCAGCTCATGATCGTCCAGACCCAGCAGCAACGCCCTGATCTGACGAACCGGCGGGTCCAGATCCAGCGGCAGACGAGCGGCCACCATCATCCTCCTTCGGTTGTCGTGCCCCCACGGTACGAGGCGGGTACGACACTTTCCGGACCTCCGAACGCCGTTTTGGCACGTTGGGCGGCTTCCGGCGATCGATTCGTCCGCCTTCGCCACATCGACGGCTCCCGACCCGCCGCGGCGCCCGCCTGGATCGTGCCCCGCCGCGGTCACATTCGGTCAGCCGCCACCCACAGACTCACCGGCCCGCGAACTGGACCCCAGCAACAACTCGCGGACCTGGTCGGTCGCCAGCGGCCCCTCAAATGCCCCAAAACGCCCATGAACGCCAACCGAAACCCCGACCCGCGCGGCGCCTCACGGCCCTGCCGGAGCGTCACGGGTGCCCTGGGACAACCCGAGGCACCCCTTGATCAGCCGAAACCGCGACGTGCGCGGGCGGGTGGGTCAGGACGGGATCTGGATGTCCGAGGTCGGGCGGTTGTCCGGGAGGCCGCCCGGACCGGACGGCGAGCTCGGGTGGGACGCTCCGTGGATCGGGCCGCCGTTCGGCATCCCCGAGCCGGGCCGGGGCGGGATCGGGCCGGTCGCGGTGGACGCGCCCGGGCCGAACGCCGGAGCGGCCGGCATCGTCAGGTGCCCGTCGAGCAGGGGCGCGCCGGTGGTCTGCGCGGGATCGGAGGCCAGACCGGCGGACTGCATCCCACCGGACATCGGACCGGCGCCCATACCGGGCATCGGGCCGGACATCTGGCCGGGCATCGGGCCGGGCGGGGCCATCCCGGCGCCATACCCGAGCACGGGAACCGCGCCGGTGCCCGGCATCCCCGCCGGAATCGGGCCACTCCCCTGCGGCCCCATCGGCAGAGGACCGTTCCCCTGCTCCGCGTACTGGATCGGGACGTTGCTCTGCTCCGCGTACTGGATCGGAACGTTGCCCGGCTCCCCGAACGGGACCGGCTCCCCGAACGGGACCGGCTCGCCGTACTGAATCGGGGTGTTGTTCTGGGATCCGACCGGGACCGGGATGTTGGCCTGGGCGCCGGCCGGGACCAGGCCGGGGATGCCCTGGGCCGGCACGGGAACGGGCTGCGCCGGAGCGGGCACGCTCATCGGGATCGGCTGCGCCAGACCACCGATCATCTGCGGAGCGGCCGCCATCTGCGCCGGAGCCGCCATCTGCGGGTGCCGCTCCGGGGCGGCGGGCTGGGCCGGACCGGCGACCGCGGCCGCCACCAGGCGCCTCGCGATCTCGGGCGCGGCCGCCCAGTGCAGCCCCAGCTGGGAAGCGTGCACCTGGCGCCAGACGAAGCCCTCCGGGTTCCCGCCGGACCACGTCCACGCCGGGTTGGCGCCGGCCCGCGGCGTCACGATCGCGCGGTGCTGCTTGTACCCGGTGATGCGCGCGCCAGCCGGGGCCAGCACCGAGGTGCCGGGCGCGGTCGCCTCGCGGTACCCGGCGACGGTCTGCTCGCCGGTGGTGCCGGTGACGTCCAGCACCCCGCACATCGGGCGACCGTCGAGCTCCCGGCCCAGCCAGGGCAGCGCCACGCCCTCGGCGACGACCGGCCAGCCGTCGCGGGCGAACTGCGCCACGTCCGCGCAGAGCCGCCGGTTGGCGGAGAGCTCCTCGGCGTACCCCTCGGGCAGGCCGGAGCCGACGACCAGCGCGCGGGTCCCGGGCGGCAGCGACTCGTCGCGGAGCGGGTCGACGATGACGACCTCGGCGCCGGCCGCGGTGAGCAGTTCGGCGGTCTCCACGTACGTGTAGAAAGCCCCCGGACCACCGGCGAGCGCGACCACCGGGCGGCCCTCGACGGGTTCGCCGGCCTCGGCCGGTGTCCAGATCGGCCCGGGCAGCGCCGGCGCCGTGCCGGCCAGCGCCATCAGCCGGTCCAGGTCGAGCGACTGCGCGACCGCCTCACCCAGCCGGCGCACCGCGCGCCCGGCCTCGACGGTCCGGTGCGCGACCGGCACCAGGCCGTTCGCCCGGGTCGGCAGCACGTTGGGCAGGTCGCCACGGCGCAGCGCGCCGAGCACCGGCATGCCGATGTCGTCGAGGGCGCTGCGCAGCATCTGCTCGTGACGCGGCGAGGCCACCCGGTTCAGGATCACGCCGCCGAGGTGGACCATCTCGTCGAACATCCGGAAGCCGTGGACCAGCGCGGCGAGCGAGTGACCCATCGCGGCGACGTCGACCACCAGGGCGACCGGCGCGCGCAGCGCGGCCGCGACCGCGGCGGTGCCGTCAATCTCGGGCTGGCCGGTGAGGCTGTCGAACAGGCCCATCGCGCCCTCGATCACGGACAGTTGCGCCCCGGAGGCGCCGTGCCCGAACAGCGGCGCGATCCGCTGCGCGCCGACCAGGCGCGGGTCCAGGTTGCGGCCGGGGCGGCCGGCGGCGAGGCCGAGGTACGCCGCGTCGGTGTGATCGGGGCCGACCTTGAAGCCCGCCGTCGTGACGCCGCGGGCCGCCATCGCCGCGAGCAGACCGACGGCTATCGCGGTCTTGCCGTGGCCGGATGACGGCGCACTCACGACCAGACGAGGCTGGGCGGTGATCAATGTATCCCCCGGGTGGTTTCGCGTACCCGCGGTCACGTGATATCGGCCGCCGGAGTTCGCACAGTACCCGGCTGCGACGGCGGTTGCCGCCTCGCCGGGTAGCCTCAGGGGGTGTACCGGTTCCTGCTGACGCCCCGCTGGCTGGCCGCCGCGGTCCTGGCCGTGGTCGCCTCGGTGATCATGGTGATGCTCGGCAACTGGCAGCTCCGGCGGTATCACGAGCGCACCGACATCAACAACCGGATCGACGCGGCGGACTCGGCGCAGGCCGTCCCGTTCACCTCCGTGCTCGCCCCGCCGACCGCCCCGGGCACCGCCGGCGCGTCCCCGGGCAAGGCTCTGGCCTGGGCAAAGGTGACGGTGACCGGGCGTTACGACCCGGCCCACGAGATCCAGGCGCGGGGCCGCACGGTGAACGGTGACGTCGGCTTCGAGATCCTCACCCCACTGGTGCTCGCCGATGGCACCGCGGTGCTCATCGATCGCGGTTGGGTGCCACCGGCCGGCAACGGGGCGCTGGCCCCGCCGCGGGCTCCGGCCGCGCCGAGCGGCGAGGTGACCGTGATCGGTCAGGTGCACCTGTCAGAAAGTCGACCTGCCCCCATCGAGCGACGTGACGGCCGTCTCGATACCCGTCGGGTCAGTGTGCCGAAGCTCGCCCACGAGCTGCCGTTCCCCGTGTACGGAGCGTACGTGCTGCTCACCGAGCAGACCCCGGCGAACGACCCGGGCTTCGCGGCGATCCCGATCGATCACGAGGACGCCTGGCAGAACGGCGGATACGCCGTTCAGTGGTGGTTGTTCTCGGTCATGGCCCTGGCGCTCTTCGGCTATCAGGCCCGGCGTGAGGCACGCGGCGAGAACGTCCCGATCGGCGAGCAGCCCGCCCCCGACCGGGAGCCGGTGCCGGCCGCGGCC
This sequence comes from Actinoplanes sp. L3-i22, assembly GCF_019704555.1. NCBI lineage: Bacteria > Bacillati > Actinomycetota > Actinomycetes > Micromonosporales > Micromonosporaceae > Actinoplanes > Actinoplanes sp. L3-i22. Next base: position 1,290,311 of record NZ_AP024745.1, on the reverse strand, counting down.
CGCCCCCGGGACCGCGTCGAGGCGGCCGACCAGCGCGACGCCGCCAAGGCCCGCCCGCGCGACCGGGTGGCCGACGCCGACCGGCGCAAGGCCGCCAAGGCCCGCCCGATGGACCGGGTGGCGGAGGCCGACCAGCGCCGCGCCGCCGAGGCCGCGACCCGGGATCGGGTCGAGGAAGCGGACCGGCGTCTCGCGGCGCAGAACGGCGCCGATTAATGTCCCGGTCATGACCTTCCCGCCGGACGATCCCTGGGGCACCCCCGCGCCGGCTCCGGGCAACCCTCCGCCACCGCCGCCGGGCGTCTCGGCGTTCCCGCCCGCGATCCCCCAGCAGGTCCCGTCCGGGTTCCCGGCGCCGGCCGCGTCCGGGCCGGTCATCGTGCAGATCGCGGAGATCGAGATCACCTCGACGACGATCCGCACCCCGGCCGGGGACTTCCCGCTCGCCGGCTCCCGCTGGCAGGTCAACGAGTTCTGGGTGACCCAGCGCCGGACACCGCTCTGGGCCAAGATCGCCGGGGTGGCGCTGGCCCCGTGCACGGCCGGGCTCGCACTGCTGCTCTTCCTGGTCAAGGAGTCGGTGCCGCTGGGCACCACGACGGTCACCCTCACCAGCGGGCCCCAGCAGTACGTGGCCCGCATCCCGGTGCACGACGAGGGGGACGTGATCACCATCAATCAGCAGGTCAATTACGTACGCAGTCTGGCGGCCCTATAAGCCGCGGCCGATCTCGCGCACCGCGCCGATGGTGTCCGCCTCCGCCGCGGACTTGTCCTCGCGATAGCGAAGGACCCGGGCAAACCGCAGCGCGACCCCGCCCGGATAGCGCGGCGACGTCTGCACCCCGTCGAACGCGACCTCGACGACCTGCACCGGCCGCACCCGCACCACCCAGCCGTCGTCCTCGACGGCCAGCTCCTTGAACCGCTCGGTCTGCCAGCGCAGCAGCTCGTCGGTGAGCCCCTTGAACGTCTTGCCGAGCATCACGAACCCGCCGGTCTCCGGGTCGCGGGCGCCGAGGTGCAGGTTGGACAGCCACCCCTTGCGCCGCCCGTGTCCCCACTCGACGGCCAGCACGACCAGGTCGAGGGTGTGCCGGGGCTTCACCTTGACCCAGGCGGAACCGCGCCGGCCCACGTCGTAGGCCGCGCCGGGCGCCTTGATCACGACGCCCTCCTGCCCGGCGGCCAGCGCGGCGGCGAACGCGGCGGCCGCCTGCTCCGCGGTCTCCACGGTCGTCCGCCCGACGATCAGGCCGGCCGGCAGCGCGTCGGCGAGCGCCGCCCAGCGCACCCGGCCCGGCTCGTCGAGCAGATCGGCGCCGTCCAGATGCAGAAGATCGAAGAAGTACGGCACCAGCGCGACCGGGTTCGCCTTCCCGCGCGTGGCCGCCCGGCTCGACGTCTCCTGGAACGGGCGGGGCCGGCCCTTCTCGTCCAGCGCCATCGCCTCGCCGTCCAGCACCACCTCGCGCAGCGGCAGCGCCCGGACCGCGGCCACCACCTCGGGCAGCCGCTCGGTGATCTCGTCCAGGCTGCGGGTGAAGACGGCCACCTCGTCGCCGGAGCGGTGCACCTGGATCCGGATGCCGTCCAGCTTCGTGTCGACGACCGCGGGCGTGCCGGTGGCCAGCAGGGCCGCGCCGACGTCCGGGGCGCTCTGCGCGAGCATCGGGGTGAGCGGGGTGCCGACCCGCAGGTGGATGTCGGCGAGCGCGGCCGATCCGCCGCTCAGGGCCGCGGCCGCGACCTGCTTGAGATCTCCGGAGAGAAGAAGCGCCCGGCGTACGGCGGCGACCGGCACCGCAGCGGCGACCGCGACCGCCTCGGCCAGCAGCCCGGCCTGCGCGCCCTGCCGCAACTCCCCGCCGAACAACCCGACCAGCAGCCGCTGCTCGTCCTCGGTCGCCGCCCCGAACAGCGCCCCGAGCAGCTCCCGCCGGCGCGCCTGCGACCCGGCGCCGGCCACGGTCGCGATCTCGGCGATCGCCGCGTCGACGCCGGCCACGGTCAGGCTCGGCGCCACGGCCGGCGCCGGCCGGGCCCGCAGACCGGCATAGCCCACCCCGGTCTGCCGCTGCCGCAGCTCACCGGCGAGGAACGCCGACCCGGCCGCGACCTCGTCCGGATCGAGCTGCCGCAGTGCACCGGCCAGCAACTCGATCTTCGCCTTCCGCCCACCGACCGCAGCAACAGCAGCCGACGTGGCAGCAATGTCTATGAACCGCACGACCCCATCCTGGCAGTGCTTGATGGCTCCGCTGCGCTCCGCGACAAAACGCCTGGTAACCGGTGTGGAGTCAGTTGCCTCCACACCGGCGGCGTTTTGCACTGGTGCTCACCGCCGGCGAGGTCAGGCGGCGCGGGGCTCGTCGATGCGGAAGCCTCGGGCGCGGACGGCGTCGGCGACGCGGGTCAGCTCGGCGTCCAGCCCGCAGAGCGCGCGGGACAGTTCGTCGAGATGGTCGGTGAGGGTGGAGTCGTCCCACCCGGAGACGTCGACGTCCCCCAGGGCTCGGACCGCGGCCCGCAGCCGCGCGATCGACTCGATCCGATCGCGGGTCCGGAGCCGATCCACGGTGGCGCGCGGGCCGGCGGGTTTGACCCGAGCCGCGCTGCCAACCGCATTGCCGCTGGGCCGGGCGCCGGCCGGCTGGACCCCGATCGAGGGAAGCGCAGTTATCGAACGCATGTTCGAATCCTAACAGGATCGATCGCCGATCACACCGCCATCGCGTGCCGGAACTTCGCCTCCGCGTCGGCCGGCTCGGCGCGCGACGCGACGAAGCCGTCCGGCCGGACCAGATAGAAGAAACCCGGTTTGAGGTACGTCGTCGGGGCCGCCGGGAAGATGTGCACCGGCAGGCCCAGATCCGGTGCTTCGGTGCCCTCCACCCCGCCGTACCCATGGATCTGCCAATCGGCGGTGCGAAGCACCCCGAAGTTTCCGCCGGCCCACGGCAGGCGGCGGCCGATCACCGGGTCGCGCCGGCCGTCCGGGGTGCGCGCGTCCGGGCCGATCGGATAGTGGATGCGCACCTGCGAGACGTACTGGAACAGCCGTGACCCGCCCGCCGAGCGCGGCAGCACCCGGGTCGCCAGCGGCGCGACCACCGGGATCAGCGCGGATCGCAGCACCCGGGCGGTCCGCCGGTCCGAGGTGATCGCCTGGAAGAGCCGGTCGGTGGTGGCGACGAGTGTCTTGGCGACCGGGCGGCGCTCCGCCTCGTACCGATCCAGCCAGGAGTCCTTACGCCGGCCCCGCAGCACGTCGGCGAGCTTGAAGGCCAGGTTGTGGGCGTCCTGCAGGCCGGTGTTCATACCCTGGGCGCCGACCGGCGAGTGCACGTGCCCGGCGTCCCCGGCGAGGAAGAACGGCCCGTCCCGGAACGCCGCGGCGATCCGGTGATGCACCCGGTACGTCGCGAACCAGCGCGCCTGCTCGTACGTCACCGCGAACGTCTCCCGGAGCCGGGACCGCACGTCCTCCTCGTCCAGCGCGCCGTCCCCGTCCTCGTCCCGGACCAGGCCGATCAGCCGCCAGTTCCCGTGCCCGGGCATCGGGAACGCCAGCAGGAACTCCCGGCCGCCCGGCCGCACGTTGACCGCGTCGGTGACCAGGCCGGCCGCCGCCGCGGCGTCGAGCACGTAGAACCGGTGCGCGCTGGTGCTGCCCTCGAAGGCGATCCGCCGGGCCTTGCGAACCGCCGAGTTCGTCCCGTCGCAGCCGACGCAGAACCGGGCCCGGACGGTGTGGTTGCCGACCTTCGCCTCGATGCCGTCCTCGACCTGGACGACCGCGGTCACCGGCGTCTCCCAGACCACGTCGCCGCCGTGTTTGCGCAGGTTGTCGTAGAGGATCTCCTCGTTGCGACTCTGTTCGAGGACCTCCAGGAACGGGTACGGCGTGACGCCCTTGCCGAGCGGCCCGAGCGGAATCCGCCCGAACACCCGGGCGCCGGTCCCGGGGGCCAGGCCCTCGGCCCGCCGGGCGGCCTCCAGCACCTCGTCGCCGATGCCGAGCTGGTCGTAGATCTCCAGGCTGCGCGCCTGGACGACGAGCGCCCGGGACTCGCGGGTGGGACCGTCCTTGCCGTCCACCACGAGCACCTGCACCCCGAGCCGGGTCAGCCAGTTGGCGAGCATCAGCCCGGTCGGACCGGCACCCACCACCAGGACCTCGCACGACAGCTCGGTCATCAGCGACTCCGTCCTACTTCACTTCGTCAGGGTCTCCGCAACGTTCTTGAGCAGCAGCGCCTCCGCGACGCAGACCCGCTCGAACTCGCCCAGGTGCAGGCTCTCGTTCGGCCCGTGGGCCGCGGACTGCGGGTCTTCGACACCGGTGACGAGGATCGTCGCACCGGGGAACAGCTCTTGGAAGGTGGCGATGAACGGAATCGATCCACCGATGCCCATGTCGACCGGTTCGGCCCCGTCCCACGCCGAGCGGAACGCGGCCCGCGCGGCGTCGTAACCGGGGCCGGTCGCGTCGATCACGCAGGGGTCGCCGTCGCTCTCCAGGGTCACCTCGACGTGCGCGCCCCAGGGGACGTGCTTCTCCAGGTGGGACTTGACGGCGGCGTACACCGACTTGGGGTCGTCGCCCGGCGCCACCCGTACGCCAATTTTTGCTTTTGCCGTCGCCTGCAAGGCGTTGGCGGCCTCCAGCGTGCGCGGCGCGTCGATGCCGAGCACCGAGATCGACGGCTTGGTCCAGACCCGGTCGGTGATCGTGCCGCGGCCGAGCATCGACACGCCGTCGAGCATGCCGGCCTCGTGGCGGAACCGGTCCTCCGGGTAGTCGACGCTCGCGCCCTCGCGGCCGACCAGCCCACCGACCGCGACCTCGCCGTCGTCGTCGTGCAGCGAGGTGAGCAGCCGGGACAGGGTCATCAGCGCGTCCGGCACGGCGCCGCCGAACATGCCGCTGTGCACGGCACTCCGCAGCACCTTGACCTCGACGAACAGGTTGACCAGGCCGCGCAGCGAGGTGGTCAGCGCGGGCCGGCCGATGTCCCAGTTCGCCGAGTCGGCGATCACGATCACGTCGGACCGCAGCTCCTCCAGGTGCGCCTGGATGATCTCGTCGAGGGAGTCCGAGCCGTACTCCTCCTCGCCCTCGACGAAGACGACGACGCCGACCGGCAGCTGGTCACCGAACGCCCGCAGCGCCGCGACGTGCGCCATCACGCCGGCCTTGTCGTCGGCGGCGCCCCGGCCGTAGAGCCGGCCGTCCCGCTCGACCGGCTCGAACGGCTCGCTGGCCCACAGCCCGGGATCGCCGGCCGGCTGCACGTCGTGGTGCGCGTAGAGCAGCACCGTCGGGGCGCCGGGCGGGGCGGGCCGGCGGCCGATCACCGCGGGCTGGCCGCCGTGCCGCACGATCTGCGTGTCGAGGCCGCAGCCCCGCAGCAGCTCGGCGACCGCCTCGGCGGAGCGCTCCACGTGCGAATGGTCGAAACCCTCGAAAGCGATGCCCGGGATCCGCACCAGCCGTTCCAGGTCGGCGCGGACACCGGGCATCTCCCGCGCGATCGTGTCGCGCAGCTCGGATTCAGTCAGGCTCATCGCCCGATCGTAATCAGCTCGCTTCGCCCTCGCCGCCGTTGCCGTCGCCGCGGGCCCGCCGGCGGGCGTCGCTCGCCCAGTTCATCGCCCGGCCGGCCGCCGCGCCGGCCATGTCCGTCGCGCCGTCGCCGACCTTGCGCAGCAGTCCGACCAGCGGATCCTGCGAATTCGCGAAATCTTCCTTGTACGACTTGGCGGCCGCCTTGACGTCCTCGGTGACCGACGAGTCGCCGTCCGAGTCGCGGTGCGGGTAGTCGCCGCCGAGAATCGCCGCGTACGCCCCGGAATCGACCCACTTGCGCAGCTCGGCAGCGCGGGCGACCGGGAACGGGTGGGTGCTCCAGGCGGTCATCCCCAGCTTGTGGATGCTGTCCCGGATGTCGCCGCCGCCCTCGTACTCCGCGGCCTGCTCCAGGAACGCGGTGGTGTCGATCTGCGACAAGTCGCCGCCGCCGGCCAGCTTCATCAGCAGCCGTAGCGAGGCCGCCGGGTCCTGCCCGGCGAGCAGACCGGCCCGGTCGGCGGAGAGCTCCGCCTTGCGCCACCACTCCAGCATCCCGGCGATGATCGCCCGCAGCGCGATCGCGCCGACCGGGATCCAGCTGATGTTCGCCGCCCAGCTGGTCAGGATCATCATGATGGTCTTGTAGACGGCGTGGCCGCTGCGCACGTGGCCCAGCTCGTGCCCGAGCACGGCCCGCAGCTCGTCGTCGTCGAGCTTCTCCACCGCACCCGTGGTGATCACGATGAACGGCTTGTCCAGACCGATCGCCGAACCGTTGATGATCGGCGACTGGGTCACGTAGAGCTCGGGCAGATCGGCGATGTCCAGCGTGCTGGCCGCCTCGGTGAAGCGCTGGTAGACCCGCGGGTACTGCCGGTGGTCGACGCGGATCGAGCCGGCCAGGTAGCTCAGCCGGAAACCACGCTCGTTCCACATCCCGAAGAACGTCTTCACCACGTCGTCGAAGCCACGCAACTCGCGCAAGGCGGAGAGCGCGCCCCGGTCGGCCGGATGCTCCCAGGCCCGCGAGCTGATCCCGGTCAGCGTGACGCGGCGGCGTACCGGCCGGTTCTCGTCATCGGTCGTCATGGATCCCACCCCGTCTTTTTGGGTACGGCGGTCGTTTCGGCACGGCTTTCAAACCCCATTTGGGTACGGCCTTCAGCCGCGCCGGACCCAACGTACGCCCGGAGTGCAACGCTGTCGTCAGGGTCGGACCCCTACGGGGCACCCGGGGGGACGAACGACATTCCTGGTGGCGGGCCGTTTTCCACCAGCCGCCGGAGCGCCACGGTGTCCAGGTGCTCGGCCACCAGATCGCCCAGCACGTCCAGGGCACGCTCGCGGATCGTGGCGTAGCGGGTGTCCGGCGCGACCGTGAACCCGTGCCGGCCCGCCTGCGCGGCGGCCGCGGTCAGGAAGCGGCGACGGAACTCGTCCGACTCGAACGCGCCGTGCCAGTGCGTGCCGTAGACGTTGCCGGCCACGGCGCCCTCCGGGCGGCCGTCGGCGTAGTGCAACAACGGTTGCGGGGCGCCGGTGGCGACGTACCCATGATGAATCTCGTAGCCGCGCACCGGCGCGCCCAGCCCGGCGCCCTCGGCGTGCGCCAGGGTCTTGCGGGCCGCGAAGGTGATGCCGACCGGCAGCAGGCCGAGCCCCGGCACCACGCCGTGCCCGCTCTCCACCTCGTCGTCGATGCTCTCGGCCAGCATCTGGAAGCCACCACACACGCCGACCAGCGGCTTTCCGGCCGCGGCGTGCGCCCGGACCGCGTCCGCCAGCCCGGTCCCGCGCAGCCAGGCCAGGTCGCTGACGGTGGCCTTGGAACCCGGCAGCATCACCAGGTCCGCGTCGGCGACGTCACCGGGCTCGACGGTCAGATGCACCCGCACACCCGGCTCGGCGGCGAGCGCCTCGGCGTCCGTCGCGTTCGAGATCCGCGGCAGGCGGATCACCGCGACCCGCAGCCAGTCCCGGCCCCGGGGCGGGCCCGGGCGGCCCAGCGTCGTCCCGTACGCCAGGGAGTCCTCGGCGTCCAGCCAGATGTCCCGGTGGAACGGCAGCACGCCGAGCACCGGCCGGCCGGTGACCGCGGTGATCATGTCGTTGCCCGGCCGGAGCAGGCCCAGATCGCCGCGGAACTTGTTCGTCACGAAACCGGCGACCAGCGCCTGGTCCTCCGCCGAGAGCAGCGCCAGCGTGCCGAAGAACGCCGCGAAGACACCGCCGCGGTCGATGTCGCCGACCACGATCGCCGGCAACCGGAACCGCCGGGCCAGACCCATGTTGACGAAATCGCCCTCCCGCAGGTTGATCTCGGCGGGGCTGCCGGCGCCCTCGCAGATCACCGCGTCGTACTCGGCGCGCAGCTCGGCCAGCGCGGCCCAGGCGACCTCGGCGAGCTTCGGGCGCAGCTGCCGGTAGTTGCCGGCGGTGACCGTGTCGACCGCCTCGCCGAGCAGGACGACCTGGCTCGAGCGGTCGCTGCCGGGCTTCAGCAGGACCGGGTTGAAGCGCAGGTCCGGGGCCAGGCCGGCGGCTTCGGCCTGCATCGCCTGGGCCCGGCCGATCTCGCCGCCGCGGCCGTCCGGGGCGAGGACGACCACGGAGTTGTTGGACATGTTCTGGGCTTTGAAGGGGGCTACCCGGACGCCTTCGCGGTGCAGCCAGCGGCAGATTCCGGCGGTGAGGATGCTCTTGCCGGCGTCCGATGTGGTTCCCGCCACCAGGAGGCCGCCGGTCATGGTCTGCGGCCCTTCGGGCCCCGCCCCCGCCCCCGCCGCCACCACCTGATCATCGCGAAACGCCCTTTCCGTCGGCGCCGGCCCGCTGCAGCACCGCGCCCAGTCCACCCCGGACCAGCGCACCCCCGGCCGCCACCAGCACCGCCACCGCCCCGACCGCCCCGGAAACCCGGGCCGCCCGCTTCAGATGCACAGCCTTCGGCCGCGGCCCGTCCCCGAGGAACGGCCGCGTCTCACTACGTCCGAAATAGACGTTTCGTCCGCCGAGGCGCACCCCGAGCGCCCCGGCCATCGCCGCCTCGCACTGCCCCGAGTTCGGCGACGGATGATCCCCGCGATCCCGCCGCCACACCCGCCACGTCTCCCGGGGCGATCCACCGGCGATCGGCGACACCGCGATCGTCAGCAGCCCGGTCAGCCTCGACGGCACCAGGTTGAGCAGGTCGTCGAGCCGGGCCGAGGCCGTCCCGAACCGCGCGTACCGCGCCGACCGATGCCCGACCATCGCGTCCAGCGTGTTGGCCGCCCGGTAGCCGAGCAGCCCGGCCGGCCCGAGCACGGCCCCCCACAGCAGCGGGGCGACGACCGCGTCGGAGGTGTTCTCGGCGACCGATTCGACCGTCGCCCGGGCGAGCTCCGGCTCGTCCAGCGCCGCCGGGTCCCGCCCGCACAGGTGGTTGAGCCGCCCGCGGGCCGCCGCGAGGTCGCCGGACTCCAGGTGACGGGCCATCGTCCGGGACTCCTTGCGGAGGGTCCGGCCGCCCAGCACGGTCCAGGTCGCGGCGGTGGTGAGCGCGAACCGCGCGGCCGGCACGGGCCGGGTGGCCCGCGCGGCGGCCAGGCCGGCGAGCACCGGCACGCCGACCGCCACCGCGGTGAACACCGCCCCGGACCGGCGTCGTGGCTGGTAGAGCCGGCGTTCCAGGGCGCCGGCCGCGGTGCCGAAGCCGGCCACCGGGTGGAACCGGCGCGGGTCGCCGAGCGCGGCGTCGAGCAGGTATCCGGCGATCAGCCCGGCCGCGTCCGCGGTCCACCGGTACGGCACGTGTCTCCTCACCGTTCCTTGTCAGAAGCTCTGGTCAGCGGCCGAACGGGGTCAGGTCGAACGCCCAGACGGCCATCGCCGCCGGTTCCGCCTCGGGGTACGGCACCGGCTCCAGTGCACCCCACTGGATCGAGCCGGGGGCGCGGTCCACCAAAAACTCCATGACGATGGCGTGCAGGTCGTCGGTCACCTCGTGGGCGCTCGGGAACACCAGGTCGCTCGGCTTCCGGGTGCCGGCCGAGCAGCGCAACTGCCCGGCCTCCCCGTCGTGCCACACGTAGAACGTCGCGGTCCCCCGGTGGCCGGACGCGGCCACCTGGTCCCGCAGCAGGACCGCGGTCTCCTCGAACGCGGTCACCACCTCGTCGGCCGACATGCCCATGCGTTCGTGCGGTGGGGCGCCGAACCAGTTCGTGTTGGCGAGCTCGGCGTCCTGATCGTCCGGCGAGAGCACGATCGACTCACCGGCGATGGCACGGATGTCCTTCAGCATCACCGCTTCAGTCTGCCGGTTGGGGTTGTCTTGAGACCAATCGGGCCGCTCGGCCGGGCGGCCGGGACACGCGGCACGATCGGCCCATCCCGATCGAGGGATTCACGTTCCCGCAACCGGCGGCCCGGCCTCGGACCCCGACACGGCCGGGCCGCCGGGCGCCGCCCACCCCGGCGGGTCCGCAGGGAGAGACCCGCGGGGTGGCGGCTATCGGGAAGGTCTCAGGCGGCCACCGGCTCCCGCCTCGTCCGGCGGGTGCGCCGGCCCTCGGTGACGACGGTCTCGGAGCCGGTCGGCTCGGCCGGCCCGGTCGGCGGCTCCTCGTCCGGCTTCTCCTCGTCCGGCTTCCCGTCCTCCGGGCCGGTCAGGCCGGCCACCACCTCGAGGAAGTCCGGCTCCATCTCGCCCAGGACCGGGTCGGGCAGGCCGTCGCCGAGCTTGATCGGGCCGTCGGTCACCAGCTCGGACTGCTCGCCGCCGACCATCGACTCGGACTCGGCGTCCTCGATCGCGGTGGTGCCGAGCGGCCGGGTGCGGTAGAACCTGGTCCGGCCGCGGGCTAGGTCGTGCCCGATCGCGTGCGCCTCCATCTCGTACGCGGTGCGGTGGTTGCCCTCCTCGTCGTCCCAGTCCCGGGTGTAGATGCGGCCGAACACGACGAGCGGATCACCGACGTTGATCGAGGCGGCGACGCCCTCGGCGAGCCGGCGCCAGGCGGAGACCCGGATCCGCAGCGTGTTGCCGTCCACCCAGCAGCGGTTCTCCCGGTCGTACCGGCGTGCCGTGGACGCGATCCGGAAGTTCGCCACGAGCTGGTTGGACTCCCGGGTACGGCGCCACTCCGGCTTGGTCAGCACGTTGCCGACGATGGTGACGTTGGTGTCGAACACTGAATCTCTCCTTGTCGTCAGGACCCGCCGGCGAGATGTCGGCGCGGCGGACGCTCAGAGATTGGCCCGGCCGGCGGCGCGGCGCGGAGCTGCCTGTGGACAGGCCGGGAATGTGGACGACGAACCGGGACCGTGGTGGATCTGATATGGCGCGCCACCCCATACCCACGGGTAACCTGTCCGGGTGGAGACCGACGTCCTGGGCTGGCCGTATGAGCGGCACACCATCGAGCTGGGCAACGACGACGAGGGCCCGGTCGTGGCCACCCTCGTCCGTCGGCGCGCGGAGCAGCCGACCCGCCGGGCGGTGTTGCACGTCCACGGGTTCGTGGACTATTTCTTCCAGACCCACATGGCGGATTTCTTCGTCGAACAGGGCTGGGATTTCTACGCGCTCGACCTGCGGAAGTACGGGCGCAGCCTGCTCCCGCACCAGACGCCGAACTTCGCCCGCAGCCTCACCGACTACTACCCGGAGCTGGACGAGGCGGCCCGGATCATCCGCGAGCAGGACGGGCACCACCAGCTGCTGGTGACCGGGCACTCGACGGGCGGGCTGATCACGTCGCTGTGGGCACACTCACGTCGCGGTCAGGGCATCGTCGACGGACTGTTTTTGAACAGCCCGTTCTTCGACTTCAACCTGCCCTGGGCGGTGCGCCGGCCGGCCATGTCGGTCGTGATCGCGCTCACCGGGCGTACCCCGTACAAAAAAATGCCCACCAGCGGCCTCGGCCTCTATGGGCAGAGCTTGCACCGGGATTACCAGGGTGAATGGTCTTATGACCTGGCGTGGAAGCCGATTCTCGGCTTCCCGGTCACGATGGGCTGGCTCGCGGCCATCCGGCGCGGGCAGCGCCGGCTGCAGGCCGGTCTCGGCATCGACGCGCCCGTGCTGGTCGCCTGCTCGGACCGGACCTACCGCGGCAAGGCGTGGCACGACGACGTGCACGTGACCGATTCTGTTCTCGACGTGGAGCACATCGTGCGGTGGGCGCCGGGGCTCGGCCCGCGGGTGTCGATCGCCCAGTTCAACGGCGGTAAGCACGACCTGACGCTGTCCGGCAAGGAGGTCCGCGCCGAGGTCTTCCGCGAGGTGGGGCGCTGGGTCGAGGCGTACCTGCCGGCGCCGGGCACGCCGGAGATCGAGATCCCGCCCGCACCGGAGGATCAGGGCGGCCGGGCCATGGCGCTGGAAGCGGCCGAGGCGGCTGTCGAGAAGGCGGCCGACGAGGCGGACGACAAGTCCGGCACTACCGCTTAGTATGTGCTGGCCAGCGCTCGTAGCTCAGCGGATAGAGCACCGGACTTCTAATCCGATGGTCGCAGGTTCGAATCCTGCCGGGCGCGCCTCGACCCCCTGATCTGGGCCTCAGATCAGGGCGGGTCGGCGGGGAGCGCAGCCGGTATTCTCACCCGCATGATCGCCAGCCTGCTGTTCGCCGTCGCCGCGGTTGCTCTTGCGGTGGGGGCGGTGCTCGGTTATGTCCTCGCCCGCGCCCAGTGCCGTGCCAACCGCCACCTGGACGCGGTCGCGATCGTCACCAGGCTGGAGGAGCAGGCGGCCGGCACCGGGCGATAAGCCCGGCACCGGCCACCAGCGTCAGGCGGCGGCGAGCGCCTCGGTCGGCGCGAGCCGGGCCGCCCGCACCGCCGGGTAGAGGCCGGCCACCGCCCCGATCACCACGGTCGCGCCGAGACCACCGAGGACCACCCAATTCGGTACGACCGTCGGCCAGTCCCGCGACACCGCATACGCCGCGGTCACCACGAACCCGCCGAGCACCCCACCCGCCCCACCGAGCGCCGACAGCAGCAGCGACTCGGCCACGAACTGGGTGCGGATGTTCCCCCGGGTGGCCCCCAGCGACCGCCGCAGTCCGATCTCGGCCCGCCGTTCGAGCACCGAGATGACCATGGTGTTGGCCACCCCGATGCCGCCGACCAGGAGCGCGACCGCGCCGAGCCCGAGCAGCAGCGAGTTGTACGTCTTGTTCGCCGCCCGTTTCGGTGCGAGCGCCTCGGACGGCTTGGAGACGTTCACCTCGTCCGGGCTGGACGGGTTGGCGGTGGCGGCGAGGACCGCCCGGACGTTCTCCACCTGTGATTCCACGGACCGGGTGTAGATCGTGGTGGCGTGCCCGTCGAAGTCCAGATAGGTCTTCGCCGCGTCCCACCCGATCAGCACCGCTCTGTCCAGTTCCGGCGCGAGCGGCACGCTGTCGAGCACGCCGACCACCCGGTACCAGCGCCCACCGATGTAGACCGACGGCACGTCGCCGAGCCGCCGGGCGGCGGTCTCGCCGAGCACCACGGCCGGGTACCTGGCCGTCGCCGCGTTCAGCCAGACACCGTGGTCGACCGTCGCGCCGACGGTCTTGAGCAGGTCGAGCTGGGCCGCGAGCAGCGACAGGCCGCCGGTCTCGCCGACCGGGATCTTGTCGGACCGGTAGACCGGGGTGCCGGAGATCGTGCCGGTCGCGGTCGCCCCGGTGACCGGCCCGATCCGCCGGATCATCCCGAGGGCCTCGTCGGGCAGGGTCGCCTCGTCGCCGAACATGGTGTTGCCCGGCGCGACGGTCAGCATGTTGGTGCCCAGTTCGGCGAGGGCCCGGTCCAGCGCGGCCTGGCTGGAGGTGCCGATGCCGACGACGGCGACCATCGCGGCGATGCCGATGGCGATGCCGAGCGCGGACAGGACCGCCCGCAGCGGCCGGGCCCGCAGTCCCGAGCCGCCGAGCCGGAACAGGTCGGCGGAGCTGAGCCGGGCCGGGCGCAGGGTTCGGGCGCGGGGCATCTAGACCACCCGCCCGTCCCGCATCGGCACCTGGCGGGGCAGCGATGCGGCGATCTCGTGGTCGTGGGTGATCACCAGGACGGTGGTGCCGGCCGCGTTCAGCTCGCGCAGCAGGTCGACGACGCCGGCGCCGGAGGCCGAGTCCAGGTTGCCGGTGGGCTCGTCGGCCAGCAGGACCGCCGGGTCGCCGGCGACGGCGCGGGCGACCGCGACCCGCTGCCGCTCTCCTCCGGAGAGCTGATGCGGGCGATGCCCGAGGCGGTCACCCAGGCCGACCCGGATCAGGGCGGCCTCGGCGAGACGTTCCCGATCTTTCTTGGGTACGCCGGAGTACAGCAGCCCGTCCGCGACGTTGGCCACCGCGTCCCGTCCGGGTGCCAGGTGGAACTGCTGGAAGACGAATCCGATCGAGCGGGCCCGCAGTGCCGACAGCTGCCGGTCGGTGAGCGCCGACACGTCGTGGCCGTCGATCCGGATCGTGCCGGACGTGGGTCGGTCCAGGGTGCCGATCATGTGCAGCATGGTCGACTTGCCGGAGCCGGACGGCCCGACGATCGCGATCAGCTCGCCGGCCCGTACGGTCAGGTCGACGTCGCGCAGCGCGGTGACGCCGCCGGGGTAGGTCTTGGTCACCCGGTTCAGCTCGATGACCGGTCCGGTGCCGGTCGCGGCCCCGGCCGGCTCGCTCAGTTCGATCACCGAGCTCATGCCGGGACCCCCACTTTCATGCCCTCGGCGATCCCGCCGCCGGACACCTCGACCCGGCCGTCGGCGAACAGGCCGGTCTCGACCGCCACGATCCTGGTGGTGGTGCCGTCGACGACCTGCAGGCCGTAGCCGCCCTCGGCGAGGGCCAGCAGCGCGTTGATCGGGACGGTCAGCACGTTCGCGCGCTGGGCGGCGACGAAGAGCACGGTCACCGCCGCCGCGTCCAGCCCGGCCGGGGCCTTGGCGAACGCGATCGTCACGTTGATCTTCGTGGTGTCGTCCTCGTTCGGGTTGTCCGCCTGCTCGACGGTGGTCGCCACCTCGGCGATCCGCGCGTCGACCGTCTTGCCGTCCGGCAGGGTGACCTGGACCTTCGCACCCTTCTTGGCGATCCGCTGGTCGGCGACGTCCAGCTTGACCGTGGCGACCCGGCCGGTGCCGCTGATCTGCATCACCTCGCTGCCGGGCTGGGCGGCCGCGCCGGGCTCGACGGTGCGGGAGTCGACGCGTACCGCCGTGGGCCGGAAGACGACGCGGCCCAGTTCGACCGTGCCGGTCTCGTCCAGGCCGAGGTCGTCCTGCCAGTCCTCGACCGCGGCGGCGGTGGACGAGGTGTACTCGCTGTCGACCGTGAAGCCGCGGTAGCCCAGCGCCCACAGGTTCTGTTCCAGCTGCTTGACGTCGGTGCCCTTGTCGCCGGAGCGCAGGTCGCGGTAGGCCGGCAGGGAGCCGTACAGCAGCAGGACCGGGTCGCTGTCCACTTTGTACAGCGGCTTGCCGCGCGCGACCGTGGCGCCGACCGCCGGCATCCAGGTGACCGTGCCGCTGAGCCGCGTGGCGAGCGCGGTCGTGTCGCCGTACCCCAAGGATCCGTCGTGGCTCTCCTTGTCGACCAGGGTGGCCTTCGTGACGTCGGCGGTCGCCGCGGGCTGGTCACCACTGCCGGCTTGCGCCGGATCCTCCGCCTTCGGCAAACCCCCCAGCAGTACGTACGCGGTCACGCCCGCGGCCACCAGCCCACCGGCCACCGCGGCGGTCGTCCATCTCCGGTTCATGCCCCGCCGCCCTGGGTCTCGGTGCTCTTCTCCTCGCCGCCACCGGTCTCGGTGCCCTGCTGCCCGCCGGGCCCCTTCGGCCGGTACTTGTCGCACTTCTTCTGCGCGGCCTGGAACGACGGTGAATTCGGGTCGATGCCCATCTTCGAGTCGATCGCGATCCCGCCGTCGGGCTGCGGGTCGGGGAAGTTCGGCACCCCGTTCTCCCGCATGCACTTGGCCATCTGCCGGGCGATCTCGAGGTCCTCGGCGCTGGGCTTCGGGGCGTTCTCGCCGTTCGGCGCCCACTGCCGGCAGGCCTGCTCCGCCTTGTTGAAGTCCTCTTTCTTGACGCTGTCCGGGACCCGGACGGACAGCTGGCCGTTGCTCGGATCGGGGAACCACGTCATCCCGTGCTCCCGCATGCACTTGGAGTACTTCAGCGGGGCGTCCGGGTCCTCGGTCCGGCTCGCGGTCGGGCTCGCGCCCGGCGCGGCGCTCTGCGCGGTGGCCACGCCCGGGTCACTGGCCGCGGGCTTCGCGCAGCCCGCTGTGATCGCCGCGAGCAGCACGCCGAGTGCCAGAATCGTTCTGGTCCTCATCGTCGTCTCCTTCGCCGGCAGCCCTCCGGCCGCCACGCACCGAAGTAGAGCGGGGGGCGGGTTTCCCGGGCGTCACGAAAAACGGTGACGCCGAGTTGACAGCGGGCCTTGCGACTATGGACGGATGCGGATCCTGGTGGTCGAGGACGAACCGCTGCTGGCCGATGCGGTGGCGCAGGGCCTGCGGCACGAGGCGCACGCGGTCGACGTCGTCTACGACGGCGGCTCCGCCCTGGAACGGATCGACGTGAACGACTACGACGTGGTGGTGCTGGACCGGGACGTGCCGGTGGTGCACGGCGACAAGGTCTGCCAGGTGCTGGCCGAGCGCAACGCCGACATCCGGGTGCTGATGCTGACCGCGGCGGCCGGCGTCGACGACCGGGTGGCCGGGCTCGCCCTGGGCGCCGACGACTACCTGCCGAAGCCGTTCGCGTTCCGGGAGCTGTCGGCCCGGGTCGCGGCGCTCGGCCGGCGGGCCCGGCCGGCCGCTCCCCCGGTGCTGCGCCGGGCCGGGATCAGCCTCGATCCGTACCGGCGGGAGGTGCACCGCGACGGGCGGTACGTCCCGCTCTCCCGCAAGGAGTTCGCGGTGCTGGCCGAGCTGCTGCGGGCCGACGGCACCGCGGTCTCCGCCGAGACGCTGCTGGAGAAGGCCTGGGACGAGAACGCCGATCCGTTCACCCACGCCGTCCGGATGACCATCCTCAAGCTCCGCCGCAAGCTCGGCGATCCGCCGGTGGTGCTGACCGAGCCGGGAGTGGGGTACCGGATCCGATGAACCTCGACATGACCGTGCGCGCCCGCCTCACCCTCGTCTACGGAGGCCTGTTCGTGCTGGCCGGGCTGGTCCTGCTCGGCGCGACCTACGTGCTGGTCGGACGGGACGGGATGTCCGCCGGCAGCATGCAGCGGGCCAGCGAGGCGGTGATCGGGCCGGACGGGCAGCCGGCCATCAACACCATCATCAAGGACACCCGGGCCGACACCATGCACGCGCTGCTCACCCAGGGCCTGATCGCCCTGGTCGTGGTCAGCGTCGCGACGATCGCGCTGGGCTGGATGATCACCGGGCGGATGCTGCAGCCGCTGCACGAGATCACCGCGACCGCGCGGCGGATCGCCGAGTCGCCGGCCGCCGACCGCGGCCTGCACGAGCGGATCGGCCTGCAGGGCGTCGACGACGAGGTGAAACGGCTCGCCGACACGTTCGACCTGATGCTGTCCCGGCTCGACCACTCGTTCGACGGGCAGCGCCGGTTCATCGCCAACGCGTCGCACGAGCTACGCACCCCGCTGACCCTGAACCGCACCCTGCTCGAGGTCGCCCTGACCCCGGAGACGGCCTCCCCCGAGGTACGGCAGCTGGGCACCACCCTGCTGGCGATCAACGACCGGCACACCCGGCTGATCGACGGGCTGCTCCTGCTGGCCCGCTCCGATCGGGAGGTGACCGAGCGGTCGTACGTCGATCTCGCCGACATCGTCGACCACGTGGCCGTCTCGGAGACCGTCAAGGTCGTCGCCGAGCCGTTCGAGGCGGCCGTGCTCGGCGACCCGGTGCTGCTGGAACGCCTGGTGCAGAACCTGGTGGAGAACGGTGTGCGGCACAACGTCGCCGAGCACGGCTGGGTCCGGGTGACCACGCTCACCCGGGCGGACGGCTGGGTCGAGCTGCGGGTCTCGAACTCCGGGCCGGTCATTCCCCGGTACGACGTGCCCGGCCTGTTCGAGCCGTTCCACCGCTACCGGGGCGAGCGGCTGGCCGCACCGGGCGCCGGCCTGGGGCTCTCCATCGTGCGGGCGGTCGCCCGGGCGCACGGCGGTGAGGTCCGCGCCGACGCCCGTGAGGAGGGCGGTCTCGACGTCGCGGTGCTCCTGCCCCGCGCGCCGTAGCGGGCCCGGGAACCATCCAGCCGGCGGGAAAACCCATTTCCGTCGGCCGGACGCGCTGCCACGATCCCGGTCAGGCGTTGCACCACAGCGAGGGACCTGAACCGCCCATACCGTCCGCCCGTAGTCCAACCCGAACCCGCAACACCCCGGAAACACGACCACGAGGGCCCGGCAGCCGACCGGCTGTTGGGACCTCACCCACATCGCACCGGCTCCACCCACCGAGGGGATTACCCTTGACGCCTGCGTGAACTGGGCTTCGGTGTGGCGGCCCGGGCGGTCCGAACCTAGGCCCGGCGGCCCGGAGACCGGCCCCGAGGCCTACCGATACATGGAACGGAAGATGATGATCGACCAGGCCAAGGTGCGAGTCCTGCTGTTGGAGAGCATCCACCCGGATGCGGTGTCCCGGCTCGAGGAGGACGGCTTCTCCGTCGAGTCCGTGCCGAGCGCGCTCGACGAGGCCGAGCTGATCGAGCGCATCTCCGGGGTGCACCTGCTGGGCATCCGCTCGAAGACCAAGGTCACCGCGAAGGTGCTGGACGCCGCGGACAGTCTGGTGGCGATCGGCGCGTTCTGCATCGGCACCGACCAGATCGACCTGGCCACCGCCTCGGCGACCGGCGTCGCGGTGTTCAACGCGCCGTTCTCCAACACGCGTTCGGTGGTGGAGCTGGCGATCGCCGAGATCATCGCGATGACCCGCCGGCTCACCGAGAAGAACACGCTGATGCACCAGGGCGTGTGGGACAAGTCGGCGGACGGCGCGCACGAGATCCGCGGCCGCCGGCTCGGCATCATCGGGTACGGCAACATCGGCACCCAGCTGTCGGTGCTCGCGGAGAACCTGGGCATGTCGGTCTCGTTCTTCGACACCGCCGACAAGCTGGCGCTGAGCAACGCGCACCGCACCGCCAGCCTGGACGAGCTGCTGGAGACCAGCGACATCGTCACCCTGCACGTCGACGGCCGGCCGGGCAACGCCGGCTTCTTCGGCGCCGAGCAGTTCGCCCGGATGCGTCCGGGCAGCCTGTTCCTGAACCTGTCGCGCGGCATCGTGGTCGACCACCTGGCCCTGCGGGACGCGTTGAAGAGCGGCCACCTGGCCGGCGCCGCGGTCGACGTCTTCCCGACCGAGCCGAAGGGCCGGGGCGACGAGTTCCTCTCCGAGCTGCGCGGCCTGCCGAACGTGATCCTCACCCCGCACATCGGCGGGTCGACCGAGGAGGCGCAGTCGGACATCGGCGGCTTCGTGGCGACCAAGCTGGCCAAGTTCCTCGTCGACGGCAACACCACGCTGAGCGTGAACCTGCCCGGCGTGGTCCTGCCCGAGCAGCCCGGCCTGCACCGGATCGTGCACGTGCACATCAACACCCCGGGCGTGCTGGCACAGGTCAACCGGGTCCTCGCGGACAACAACGTGAACGTCGAGGGCCAGCTCCTGAGCACCCGCGGGGAGTACGGCTACCTGATCACCGACATCGGCAAGGGCTACAGCGACGAGGTGCTGGACCAGCTCCGCGCCATGGAGCAGACGGTCCGCCTGCGCGTCCTGTCCTGACCCGGCGGCACCACCGGAACGGGCCTTCCCACGCGGGAGGGCCCGGGCCGGTCAGCCCGCTTCCACGCTCAGCAGCGTGATCTTCGAGGCGGTCTCGACGTCGTACCGTCCGGAGGTCTTCCAGTCCTTGGGGGTCAGCGTCGAGCCGGGCGCCACGTCCTTCAGCGTCCGGGTGCCGGCGTTCACCGTCGTCGCCCCGCCACCGACCTTGACCCGGATCGGGCTGCCGGCCGGCGCCCGCAGGGTGAGCTCCTCGATGCCGCCGGTGATCTTCACGGGCACGGTCGCGGTCGCCTTCGACAGCGCCAGCACGGCCCGGCGCGTCCCGCCGACCAGCTCGATCCCGTCCACCCGGCCGTCGCCGAGACTCACCTCACGTTCCGCGGCGTACCCGGAGAAGCGCAGCGTCCACCGCACCCGCGCGGCGAGCACCACGTCCACCTCGCCGTCCGCCCCGGCCCCGTCCCGGGTGAGCTGCAGGCGCACGTTGTCGCCGGTCAGCTCGGGGCTGGGCCGCAGTGGCGAGCCGTCCGGGGTGCTGATCCGGAACAGGTCGTCGCCGATGTCGGCGACCGACACCCGGATCCGGTCGCTGGCCGCGAGCATCTCGAACGCGGCCCGGGTCCGGCCGTTGATCGGCGCGGTGACCAGGCGCGGGTCGGCGGTGGGGTTGCCGCCGCCGAGGTTCAGCATCTGGTTGATCCGGGAGTCCGGGCCGGAGTAGTAGACGACCCCGGTCACCGCGATCACCAGCACCGCGATCGTGCCGAGCACGGTCATCCCGGCGGTGACCATCCGGGAGTGCCGGCGGCGCGGCGGAGCCGTCCGGACCGCGGGCGCGGGCGGCTGCTGGCCCGGCATGCTCCGCGGGACGTCCAGCGTGTCCGCCCAGGTCGTCCCCTCCCAGGAGGGGAAGCCGCCGGACGCGGGATTCGGGACGGCCGCCTCCGGCGCCGCCCAGGCCGCGGCGGCGGGCGAGGTAGGCGCGGCCGGTGCGGTTTCCACCGGATTTCGCCGTACGATCGGCAGCCCGCCCGAGTCCGGTTCGGGCACCGGGAACGCCCCGGAGTCGTCCCGCACGAACGCCCCGGAGTCGTCGCGCCCGCCGATCGGCCGGTTCCCGCTGATCGGCCCGGAACTGAACCCGAACGAGGCGCGCCCCGGACCGCCGGGCGACGCGGGCCCGTACTCGGGCGGCGAGGAGGCCGGCGGCTCGTAGGCGGACTCGCGGGAGGACGCTACCGGCGACCCGGAGGAGCCCCCGGCCGGCGACCCGAACGCGGATCCGCCGGAAGCGGCCAGCGCCTCGTAGGACGCCGACGAGGCCGGCGACGCGGGGGTGAAGGGCGGCGGGTCCGCGTCGGGATCCTCACCGTCGCCGAACCAGCCACCGGCCGGCGCCTCGACCCCGGCCGGCGGTTGCCGATAGATCCGGTCCCGCCCGCCCTTACGCCGCTGCGGCAGTTCGGAGGAGGGGGACGACGCGGACGGGGAGGACGATGCGGATGAACCCGACAAGGGCCCCGACGATGACGACGACGGCTCCGGTGTCACGCCGTCGATGACGATTCGGTCCACGGCCGATGTCCTCTCCCCTGCGACGCCGTCACGTGGCGCCCGCAGAGGAACACGGAAAGCAGCCCCCCGCGGATCAGCCGAATCGAAGAGTGATCGGCGAATTTACCGGTGGTCAGGACGGACCAGCCCGCGCCGGGTGGCGATGGCCACCGCCTCGAGCTGACTGTGCGCCCCGAGCTTGGCCAGCACGGCCTTCTGGTACCCCCGGCAGGTGTGCACGCTGATGCCCAGCCGGCGGGCCACCGCGCGAGCGTCCAAACCGGCCGCCATCAGCTGCAACACCTCGTCCTCACGGGCGGTCAGCCCGCTGCCGGTGCGGGTCACGGTGACCGGGCTGGTACTGCGCAGCAGCCGGGCCATGATGTCGGTGGAGACCGTCATGCCGCCGCCGTGCGCGGTCCGCAGCGCGTTGAGCACGTCGGCCAGCGCGCCGTTCTTGGAGATGAAGCCCGCCGCGCCGAACGTGGTGGCCCGGCTGATCAGCATCGGGTCCTCCCGCGCCGTGAGGATCACCACACGTGTGTCGGGCTGGCGCACCAGAATCAGCTGAGCGATCGCGATGCCGTCGGCATCGGACAGTTCCGGATCGAGCAGGATCACGTCCGGTGACACCTCGGCAGCGAGGTGCAACGCCTCCTGACCGGTCCGCGCGTGGCCGACCCAGCGCAGGTCCGGTTGCCCGGCCAGAGCATGTCCGAGCAGCTCGGCAAAGGTCTGGTGACCATCGACGACGAGCACTCGGATCGCCTCGTCGTTCCCCATGCGCACACCATCCTCTGTCCAGCGGCCAGCCGTCGGGCCCCGCGCAGTCTAAGGACTACCCACCACCGTGCCGCCCTACCAACAGGCGAGCGTTGTGCCACGGCGACGCCAGGTTGCCACCCGAGCGGTCGCCTTGACCAGTCTTTCGGCCGAGGGCACCCCCCGCATTGGGGCTTGCTGGCGCACCGCGGCTGCGGACACGATGCTGAATCATGTACGACATCCAGCTCTTCGGCCGCATCGAGGTCCGTACCCGTGGCGTCCGCCTCGCGGGCGACGACCTCGGCGGCGACCGCCCCCGCCGTCTGCTCGCGCTGTTGGCGCTGCATGGCGAGCAGTCGCTTGTGGAGCTGTCCGACCTGATCGGCGAGCCGCCGGCCACCGTGAAGGCCGACCTCAAGGTGCTGCGTGACCGTCTCGAGCCGGGCACCCGCGGCCGTGACTCGGTGGTCGTCGGCGACAGCGGGAGCTACCGGCTGGACACCGAGCGTGTCCGGGTCGACGTGGCCACGTTCAACCAGTTGATCGCCGCCGCCGAGGGCCGGTCGCCGGAGCGGGCCGCCCGTCCGTTGACCGCCGCCGCGTTCCTGGCCAACCGGCCGCTGCTGGAGGACGAGGACACCCCGTGGGCCGCCGAGCTGCGGGCGACGTACCGGGCGAAGCTGGCCACCGCGGAAGCCAGCACCATCTGAAGAAGCGGCAAAACGCCGTACCGAAGCAATCGGGTTAAACCGGGAGCGCGAAGCGGCCTCGAGGCGGAGAATCGCCGCGTGCTCGACGCCCCTCTCGCGCTCCAGCCGGTGCCCCTGGCCCCGGAGATCTCGCTGCATCTCGTGGTCGGCCCGCTCGGCCTGTTCGACCTGACCGGCGGCGAGTTCCACAGCGACACGCCGCCGCCGTTCTGGGCCTTCGTCTGGGCCGGCGGCCAGGCCCTGGCCCGCTACCTGCTGGATCATCCCGAGGAGGCGGCCGGCCGCCGGGTCCTCGACCTGGCCACCGGCTCCGGGGTCGCCGCGATCGCCGCCGCCCGGGCCGGCGCGGCCGAGGTCGCCGCCGCCGACATCGATCCGGCCGCGGTCGCCGCCGCGCACCGCAACGCCGCGGCCAACGACGTCGTGCTCCGGCAGCACCTGGACGAACCGGGCCTGGTCCTGGCGGGTGACGTGTATTACAGCCCGACGGTCGCCCCGCAGATCACCGCGCAATTGCGCGCGTTCCGCCGAAACGGCGCGTCCGTGCTGGTTGGCGACCCCGGACGTGGGTACTTCCCGGAACGGCTCTTCGACCTGATCACCGAATATGTCGTACCCGTGCCGGAGAGTCTGGAGGAGACGGGCGAGCTGCGTACCGGGGTCTGGCGCATGCGCTGACCAGTCGGTATGCGTTCACCACGCAACAACTTGTACGCTACACGTATTGTCCCCGCGCCCATGAGGACGGCAATCACGTGCACGAGCAGCAGGAAGTCAGTCCGAGCACCGCGCGGCTGTCCGACGAGATCATCCGGTTCATCCGGATGGGACAGCGTTTTCGGGGCATGCTCAAACCTGGGGACTTCGGCGCCGAGTTCTCCGCGCTGATGTTGCTGCTGCCGCTGCGCGCGATGGGCCCGATGCGGGTGACCGACCTCGCCGAGCTGAAACAGGCCGACCCGTCGACGATCAGCCGTCAGGTCGCCCAACTGGTCAAGGCCGGCCTGGCCCGGCGGGAGGCGGACCCGGCGGACGGCCGGGCCTCCCGGCTCGCGGTCACCGAGACCGGCGAGGTCGCCTGCGAACGCCTGGGCGCGGCCCGCACCGCACTGCTGGCGCGGGCACTGAGCGACTGGCCGGCCGAGCGGGTCGACACGTTCGCCCAGCTCTTCGAAGAATTCAATGTCTCCGTCGAGGCGATGCTGCGCACCGAGCTCGACGCACCACCACGGGAGAACGCGTGAGTCACCCCACCCCGGCGGTCGAGAAACCGGCCGCGGAATTCACCCACCGCCAGATCCTGACGATCCTCGGCGGCCTGATGATGGGCATGTTCCTCGCCGCCCTCGATCAGACCATCATGGCCACGGCGACCCGGACCATCGCCGACGACCTCAACGGCTTCAACCTGCAGGCCTGGGCCACCACGGCGTTCCTCATCACCTCGACGATCTCGACGCCGCTCTACGGCAAGCTGTCCGACATCTACGGCCGGCGGCCGTTCTTCCTGTTCGCCATCGGCATCTTCATCGTCGGCTCGATGCTCTGCGGCCTGTCCCAGAACATGTACGAGCTGGCCGCGTTCCGCGCCATCCAGGGCATCGGCGCCGGCGGCCTGATGTCGCTGGCGCTGGCGATCATCGGCGACATCGTGCCGCCCCGCGAACGCGCCAAGTACCAGGGCCTCTTCCTGGCCGTCTTCGGCACCGCGAGCGTGCTCGGCCCGATCCTGGGCGGCTTCTTCGCCGGCGCCGACAAGATCCTCTGGGTCGACGGCTGGCGCTGGGTCTTCTACCTGAACGTGCCGATCGGCGTCGCCGCGATGGCCGTCGTGGCGCGCGTGCTGCACCTGCCGCACACCCGGGTCAACCACCGCATCGACTGGCCCGGCGCGGTCGCCCTGATCGTCGGCCTGGTGCCACTGCTGACCGTCGCCGAGCAGGGCCGCGAGTGGGGCTGGGACTCCGGCCGCTCGATCCTCTGCTACGTGATCGGCGTGGTCGGCCTGGCCGGCTTCCTGCTCGCCGAGCGGGCCTACAAGGACGAGGCGTTGCTGCCGCTGCGCCTGTTCGGCAACCGGACGATCGCGGTCGGCACCGGCGCCAGCACGATCCTGGGCATCGCGATGTTCGGCGGTCTGATGACCGTGCCGCTCTACCTGCAGATCGTCAAGGGCTCCTCGGCCACCATGGCCGGCCTGCAGATGATCCCGTTCGTGGTCGGCATCATGTCCGGCTCGATCATCGCCGGCCAGCTGATCTCCCGGACCGGCCGCTACCGGATCTTCCCGATCATCGGCAGCACCCTGATGGTGATCGCGCTGTTCCTGTTCTCGCTGATCGGCGCGGACACCCCGCTCTGGCGGACCATGCTGGTCATGGTGCTGATGGGCCTCGGCCTCGGCGGCAACATGCAGCCGATGATCACCGCGGTGCAGAACGCGGTCTCCCCGCGCGAGATCGGCGTCGCCACCGGCGCGGTCACGTTCTTCCGCTCGATGGGCGGCACGCTCGGCACCGCGGTCTTCCTGTCGGTGCTGTTCAACGTCCTGCCGGGCAACATCAAGGACGCGTACGCCGACGCCGCCAAGGACCCGGCGTTCCAGCAGGCCGCCTCCGACCCGGGCCAGCAGCAGTTGCTGGCCCAGGCCCAGGGCGGCGGCGGGCTCAGCGACACGTCGTTCATCAACAAGCTGACCGACGTGGTCGCCCACCCGTTCAAGGTCGGCTTCTCGGACAGCGTGCACGTCGTCTACCTGATGGCGTTCTTCATCATGCTGGTCGGCCTGGTCGCGGTCTTCTTCCTCCCGGAGATCCCGCTGTCCATGCGCTCCGCCCAGCAGCAACGCGCCGACGACGCGGCCCAGGCGGGCGCCGAGGCGGGCAGCGCGACTCCCGCTCACTGATCAAAAAACAATTGCGGGGGTACGGACGGCCGCCCGGCCGTGCGTGCCCCCGCTCTGTACACCCACCCCGCCCGCCCGCGCCGCTCACCGGCCCGCGCCACGCACCCCGCGTGTGTCGCTCACCCCGCGCGCGTCACCCGTCGGCGACGCGAAATGCCCGCCGGGTGGAGTGCGGCCTTCCCGCCCGGCCGTCTGGCAGAGTTGCCTTCATGGCTGTAGTGAAGATCAACGCGATTGAGGTTCCCGAGGGCGCCGGCCCCGAGCTGGAGAAGCGGTTCGCCGCCCGCCACGGCGCGGTCGAGAACGAACCCGGCTTCCTCGCCTTCGAGCTGCTGCGCCCGGTCGCCGGCGACAACCGGTACTTCGTCTACACGAAGTGGGAGTCCGAGGAGGCCTTCCAGAACTGGTCCCAGGGCAGCGCCAAGGCGGCCCACTCCGGCGAACGCGCCAAGCCCGTCGCCACCGGCGCTTCGCTCCTCGAATTCGAGGTCATCCAGCACGTTGAGAAGCCCGCCGAGTAGCGACACCTACACGGTTGGCCAGCGGTAGAACTCCCGCCACGTCCGAACGCCCTCGAAGAACAGCCGCCACGACGGTCGCGACCGGACCGGCCGGCCGATCGCCGCGAGCGCCCGGCGGGCAGACCCGCGCACACTCAGATCAGGATCGTCGAGAAGCCGCCTCAACGCCGGCTCCACGACGTCGCCGCTCAGGTTGCCGAGGGCACCGGCAACCTGAGCCCGCACGTCGGGCACCGGATCGGTGACGAGCTCGACGAGGAGTGGCAGCACGTCGACGCGACGGCGGTAACCGAGTGCCCTGACCGCTGACGACCGCACCCGCGGATCGGCGTCGTCAAGGGCTCGAACAATCAGGGCCAACACCCGTTCATCAAGGCTCACCTCGGCGAGCGCGGCAAGCGACAGGCACCGGATCTCCGGATCGACGTCCGCAGCGGCCGCCGCCAGCCGCTCAAGATCCTCGATCTCCACCACGTGCCCGAGCGCCCACAGCGCGGTCTTGCGCAGCGCGGAAGACCGATCGTCGGCGAGCGCGAGCACCGCGGGCCGGCAGGCCGCCGGGTCGCCGTCAAGCAGATCAGTGATGTGCGAGCGCAGGCTGTCCTGGTCATCTCCGAGATCGCGGGCGGCGGCTCGCAGCAGTGTGGGTAACGCCGCCTCGTACTCGATTCCCGCCAGGATCTCCGCGATCACGTCACGACCGTAGGAGTTCTCCTCCTCGAGAAATCTTTCGAGCGCCCCGTTCAATGCCGGGACCAGGCTGGTGTCACCGCTGGCCACCAGCGCGGTGACCGTCGGCGCGATATCGCTGTGCTCACCCGTTGGCCGGGCGATCTGCCGCAGCACGGTTTCCAGCCCGGCCCGACCGTCGATCATCGCGTCACCATGTCACATCCGCGCCGCCGAGGCCGCACCGAAACTGGACGGCCGGATGGCTCAAGGCCCTCACGGAACACAACTACTACGGCGCGGGCGGGAACCCGAGAAGGCCGTCCAGAACTGGTCCCAGAGCAGCGCCAAGGCGGCCCACTCCGGCGAACGCGCCAAGCCCGTCGCCACCGGCGCCGGCCTCCTGGAGTTCGAGGTCATCCACGAGGTCACCAAGTAACGACCTTGACCGGATCGGTGACGATCACCGTGTGCCGCAATTGATCGTGCTCGTGGTGTCGTCGGCGGTGTGGGCGTTCGCGTCCCGCCCGGGCCGGATCCGGAACCGTACGGCCGCGGCCCTGCTCATCTGGGCCGCGGCGGCCCTGCTGCTGAGCCGGCTCGTCCCGGTCCTGAAGTGGGACCTGATCGCCGCCGCTCTGCCGGTCGCCACTCTGATCATCGTCCTGGGCCGCCGGCAGTACACCCGGCACGCCGACCACCGGCCGAACAAGTGGCCGATCGTCGTCCTGGCCGCCCTCAACGCCGTCCTCTGCTGCGCCGGCGGCCCGGTGCTCCTGCTCGTGGAGCAGCGGGTGACCGAGGCGCCCGCACCCGACGGCGTCCTGCCGCTCCCGGACGGCCTCCGAGGTGTCCAGGAGGGTCCCACCGGGCGCGAGGCCTGCGGCAACGCCACGTGCATCACCTACGTGCGGGTCACCGGCCGCCCCGGCCAGTCCGATGCCGACCTGGCCGCCGAGGTCCGCCGGCACATCGCGTCCCGCCACGCCGACGGTTGCCACCGGCTGGGCCTGCTCGTCGACCGCCGCAAACTGTGCACGTCGGTCGGCCAGGGCCACGACGGCTCGGTCAGCATCGTCCTCGAACTCGCCGGCGGCGACGGCATCTAAAAAAAAAGCCCCCGCCCTCCCAAGGGGGGCGGCCCCACGACCATTGTCCCGGAGCCAGCCAAGATCATGTGGATGGCCTGTGGACAACCTCCTGGTGTGGATAACCGACGAGCTCGGTCCACAGCCCCGAACAGTGCCACCACCAGGCGCTACACGCTCATGGGTCGCCGCGGCAACCGGGCGCTACGCACTCGGCTGACATGCCCGGCCCGCCGCAGCGACCAGGTGCGTCACCACGGCTACGAACTCGGTTGACGTTCCCGGGCGGCCGCGGCGACCAGGCGTTCGGCGACCGTGACCCGGTCCAGGCCGAGGCGCTGGGCGGAGTCGTGCAGGATCCGATAGGCCTCCTGCACGCCGCAGCCGCGTTGCGCGATGATCACGCCGACCGCACGGTCCACCGCGGCGCCCTCGGTCAGCGCCTCGCGCCGGTGCAGCTCGCCGAGCAGCACCTCGGCCTGCCCGGCCATCGCCATCGCGGTGAGCAGCAGGTCCGGGCCGATCTCGCCGGGGGTGGCCAGGCACACGCTGAGCGCGCCGACCGCGTGCCGGCGCACGTCCAGCGGGACGGCGAAGACCGCGCCGATGCCGTCCGCGCGGGCGGCCTCGGTCAGCTCCGGCCAGCGCTCGTCGGCGCCCAGGTCGGCCGAGGTGATCAGGGTGCGGGTGCGGGCGGACTCCAGCCCGGGGCCGGCACCCTCGGCGTACTGCACGGTGTCGGAGGTCTTCCCCGCGGAGCCGGCGGCGGCGACGGTGACCGGGCCGCCCTCGGTGATCAGCGCGACCGAGCAGCGGACCGCGCCGGGCAGCGCGCCGACCGCGAGCGCGGCGAGGCGGTGGAGCGCCTGGGTCACCGTGTCGGACGTCAGCAACCGCACGCTGACCTCGTGCAGCAGCCCGGCCAGCTCGACCGGGTGCGGCCCGTGGAGGCCGAGCAGAGCGGCGCCGGAGTGCCGTGGCCGACCGGCGGCGACGAGCCTTCGGGCCGGGCCGGGCGGGGTCACACCACCGGGGGTGACGCGCCGGCGGGACCGGGTGCCGCGCTGTGCGGCCGGTACGCGACGTTGCGGTACTGACACCCGACGGATACTGCCATGTCGATCCGGAGACGGCGCGGTTCGGTGCCCCGATCGGGGGGTCTTGTCCGTTTAAACCCAGTCGGCGCCTGAAAACAGATCCGGCCCCCGGGAGTTCCCGGGGGCCGGACCAAGTAGATGCCGGTGTGCAGGTCGCCTCGCGGCGAGAGGCTCAACACGGCTCCAGCCGAACTGGTATTCCGTGCAGGCGATAGGTGAGGCCCGGGGACACTGGGCACACCGGCATCCGTTGATAACCTTCGGCACCCGCTCATGATTCCAGGAGTGATTGTGACCTGGGTCACAGCCAAACCCGCACTACTCGGCCTTTTCCTTCGCTACGGAGTAGGCCATCTGCAGGAAGTCCGAGACGGCCGTGGCGGTCAGCACGGTCGCCACCAGCCGGGTCAGCCGCGGCGCCAGCACCAGCCCGCCGGTCAGCCCGGTGGCCACCCAGAGGGCCAGGCAGAACGGGCAGGTGATCAGCTCGCCGATGCCGTGCTTGAGGCTGCTGCCGGAGTCCCGGACCTCCTCGTTGAGCTCGGCGGCCCCGGCCGGCTCGGTGTAGCGGGTGAACGGCGCCCGCAGCGGGCTGGTCACCGAGTCCTTGGCGATCAACCGGCTGAGCTTGTGGGTGGCGAGCGACAGCAGCGCCACGTCGGCGAGGGCAGGGCGCTCCGGGACCGGGCGGCCGGTGAGTCTGGCGGCGGCGGCCAGGCTCGCCGCGAGCGCGCCGAACGCGCCCATGGCGGCCAGGTACCCGCCCAGCGGCCGGTGCTCGTGCGGTGCGTAGGCCCGGGCCACCTCGGCGGCCTTCTGCGGCAAGCTGGTCATGGGTGGGGGTCCCTTCGATGTCCGGTGTGTTGACGCTTGCCCCTGCGGGCGATCAGCAAACCCGCCGGTAGTCTCGTGGGCATGAGAGGGCTGTGGACGCCGGCATGGATCGCCCGGCATCTCCTGGCGCTGGTGCTGACCGCGGGCTGCCTGGGGCTGGGCTGGTGGCAGTTCAGCCGGGCGACCGGGGGCAACTCGCTCAGCTGGGGCTACATGTTCGAGTGGCCGGTCTTCGCCGGCTTCGTGGTGTTCATCTGGATCCGCGAGATCCAGCTGTTCCGCCGCGGGCCCGCACCGGCCCCCGCCGAGCCCGCCGAGGAGCCCGTCGTGGCCCCGGCGCGCGAGCCCGGCGCCCCGATCACCCTGGGCCGCCCGGTCCGGGTCGCCGTGCGCCCGGCCGAGGCCGCCGCCACCGACCCGGAGTTGGACGCCTACAACGACTACCTGGCCTGGCTGGCCGAGCACCCCGGAGCCCGCCCCGCCGACTACCGCACCGCCACAAGCTAGAAGGAGACCCCCACCGTGCAGGGCGCCCTCACCCGTTACCGGATCATCGCCTGGATCGTCGGCGTGTTCCTGGTCGTTCTCGTGCTGGTCGGCATGCCGCTGAAGTACATCGGCGACAACGACACGGTGGTCGCGGTGATCGGACCGCTGCACGGCTTCCTCTACATGATCTATCTGCTCCTCACCTTCGACCTGTCCCGGCGCGCCCGGTGGCCGTTCGGCCGGATGGTCCTGGTGATGCTGGCCGGCACCATCCCGTTCTTCTCGTTCTGGGCGGAACGAAAGGTCACTCGCAGTTGGGTGGCGAATACGGCGCTCGAGCCGGCCCTGAACGAATAGATGAAATAACGCACAGCGCGGGCCGAATAACAGCCGGTTATCGGGATTAAGTTCACAATCACGACTATTGGCAAAATTCACCCGCCAAGGACTTGATTTTGTTTTCTACCCCGATAAGTTGATGCGGTTGGTTCGGTCAGCAGCCACAAATCCTCCGGTGGCGCCGGCCAACGCCGCCGAATCCTGGGCGGCGCCGGCCCAACCCCCGGGCCGCGTCGCTCGCCGAGCCGGGGAACCACTATCCCGGGGCGAATCCGCGCGACGCGCGGTAGGGCGCTCTTCCGAGCCCGAGCCCGTCAGCTAACCCGGTAGGCGGCCAGAAGCGGAAGAAAGGCCCCTGACCAGTGCCACACCCCCGAATCAGGCTCCGGGCGCTGGTGGTCGCGCTGACCGCGCTGGCGATCACCACGTCGGGAGCTACGGCCGCACACGCGGCCCCGTCCAAGGCCGAGCTGAAGAAGCAGATCGAGACTGCTCAGCAGAAGCTCGAGGACATCACCGAGGACTACAACCAGAGCACCATCGCCCAGAAGAAGACCGCGGCCGACATCGTGAAGCTGAACGCTTCGCTGAAGCCGGCCGAGCAGGCGAAGAACGCGGCCACCGTGCGGCTGCAGCAGATCGCCACCTCGTCGTACATGACGGGGCGGGTCGGTCCGGCGGAGATCATGCTCAGCAGCAACCAGAGCGATCTCCTGGACCGGATGAGCTATCTCGAGCAGCTCAGCCGGTCGAACCAGGCGGACATCGACAACTTCGCGCAGACCTCCCAGACCTTCGCCGATCGGCAGGCGGCCCTTAAGGCTCAGCAGAGCAAGCAGGCCGTGCAGACCAAAGAGCTGAGCGCGCAGAAGACCAAGTACAAGAAAGACCTCGAGAAGCTGTACGACATGCGTACGGAGGTCTACGGCAGCCCGACCGAGAGCACCGGTTCGTGGACCGGGGCGATCCCCAAGGTCTCCGGCGACGCGGGTGCGGCGGTCACCTTCGCGTACAAGCAGATCGGCAAGCCGTACGGGTTCGGCGACGCCGGTCCCGGTTCCTACGACTGCTCCGGCCTGACCATGGCCGCCTGGGCCGCCGCGGGCCATTCGCTGCCGCACAGCTCGACCGGTCAGCGGACCGCCAGCGGGGTGGCCTACTTCAAGGCCTCGAACAGCGAGTTCACACCGGCGGCAGGTGACCTGGTGTTCTACAGCGGGCACGTGGCGCTCTACGTCGGTAGCGGCATGATCATCGACG
This sequence comes from Actinoplanes sp. L3-i22, assembly GCF_019704555.1. Taxonomy (NCBI): domain Bacteria; kingdom Bacillati; phylum Actinomycetota; class Actinomycetes; order Micromonosporales; family Micromonosporaceae; genus Actinoplanes; species Actinoplanes sp. L3-i22. The sequence continues at coordinate 1,258,729 of NZ_AP024745.1, read as the reverse complement.
CGCCGCACGCCGGCGCGGACGTGTCCCGCCGTTCGGTCAACATCATGACCATCGTGGGCTACGGCCGGATGGCCTGACCTCGCGACACCCCTGGAACAGCAAGAAGGCCGGTGCCCCTCGCGGGGTGCCGGCCTTCTTTTTCGTTGTCAGACGGTCGGTCAGGCGGCCTGCAGGCCCTCGGCCCGGGCCAGCTCACGCAGCCGGCCGAGCGCCTGGATCTCCAGCTGACGGATCCGCTCCCGGCTGAGCGAGAAGCGCGAGGCCACCTCGGTCAGCGAGTGCTCCCGGCCGTCCTCCAGGCCGTACCGCGCCCGCATGATGCCGGCCGAGCGGTCGTCCAGGTGGTTCAGCAGGCCCTCGATGCGCTGGCGCTCCAGTGCGCTCAGCACGATCTCCTCGGGCGACGGCGCGTCGCTGTCGGCGACCAGGTCACCGAGGTTGGTGTCGCCGTCGTCGCCGACCGGAGTGTCCAGGGAGACGGTGTCCTGAGCCCAGCGGGTGAGCTCGTTGACCCGCTCCACGGTCACGCCCAGGGCCGCCGCGATCTGCTCCGGCTCCGGGTCGCCACCCAGCTCACGAACGAGCTGGCGGGTGACGTTGCGCATCCGGTTGACGTCCTCGACCAGGTGCACCGGCAGTCGCACGGTGCGCTCCTGCTGGGCGATGGCGCGGCTGATCGCCTGGCGGACCCACCACGTCGCGTACGTCGAGAACTTGTAGCCGCGCTCGTAGTCGAACTTCTCGACCGCGCGGACCAGGCCGGTGTTGCCCTCCTGGATCAGGTCGAGCATCGGCATGCCGGAGCGCACGTAGCGACGGGCGATGGAGACGACCAGACGGAGGTTGGCGCGGATGAACAGGTCTTTTGCCTTGCTGCCCTCGGCGACGATCCGCTCGAGCTCTTCCCGGCTGATGCCGCGGCGCGCCTCGCCCTGCTCGAGCAGGTGCTCGGCATAGAGGCCCGCCTCGATCGACTTGGAGAGCTCGACCTCTCGCGCGGCGTCCAACAGCGGCGTCCGGGAGATTTCGTGCAGGTAGACTCCGACGAGGTCGCGCTCCTCGGCGACCTGGTCGGTACGCATCACGGTGCTCTTCTCCACGTTGCCCACGGTCCCCTCATTGCCGTCACTTACCCTGTTACGGGCATTACCTGCGTCCATCAGCCCTCTCCCGTAACGTCCGCAGCTCGTGCATTGCGGTGCTGACATCTAGGTAACAAATAGCTGCCTGCGCTGATTCCGGCTGGCTGATCGAAAGTGTCACGAATGCCTGGGTCTTACCTGAGAGCCCAGTGCGCGGTAGCTGAGTGAGATCCCTCGGCGACCGTCCTGCGGATAGACGGATACCCGTACCGCGCCTCATAACACCATCGGCCTCTTCTCGTCCACAGCGACGGGCATCACCTGGGCGCCGCGACGCTCGTCACCCTGAATTACGGGTTTTCCGCCCGTGGGGTTCACGTGCAGCATCGACCGTCGTCCGCCGGGCCTGAAACAAACGCGAACATCAAATAGATCGCACCCCGCCCGGCCGGTCCTGCCGAGGGGACCATCGGCCACAATGCGCCACGCCACACCACATCTCACTCGCCCGCAAGGGTGACGCTCCCCGATGGCGTGACATTCCCTCGGACGCCAGGTGCGGCACAGTGAAGTGAGGAAAACCACACCCACGAGCGGGTGACGACCTGTTCGGATCATTGCCATGACCAACACAGCTCTTGTGACGGGCGGCACCGGCGCGCTCGGCGCCGCCACCATCGCGGCGTTCCTGGCCGCCGGGTGGCGCGTGGTGGCCCCGGCCCGTCCCGGTTCCGTCGACCGGCTGCCCACCGGCGCCGTCGCCGTGCCGGCCGATCTGACCGACCCGGCCGGCGCCGCCGCCGCTGCCGCGGCGGCTTCCGCCGATCCCGACGCGCCGCTCAAGGCGGTGGTCAATCTGGTCGGGGGGTACGGCGGCAGCGGCCTGATCGCGGACACCCCGGTCGAGGAGTTCGAGGCGATGTTCACCGCCAACCTGCGGCCCACCTACCTGACCACCGCGGCGGCGCTCCCGCACCTGGTCGCGGCCGGGGGCGGCGCGGTGGTCTGCGTCTCGTCCCGGGCCGCGGTGGCGCCGTTCCCCGGCGCGGCCGGCTACGTCGCGTCGAAGGCGGCGGTGCTGGCGTTCGCCGAGACCGTCGCGGTCGAGTACAAGAAGCAGCACGTGCGCTGCAACACGGTGCTGCCCAGCGTGATCGACACCCCGGCCAACCGGGTCTCGATGGCGAACGCCGACCACAGCCGCTGGGTGAGCCCGGACGCGATCGCGCAGACCATCCTGTTCCTCGCCTCGGACGCCTCGGCCCCGACCAGCGGCGCCCGGATCCCGGTCTACGGCGAGGCCTGAGATCCACAGCTGACTCAGAGCGATTCGGCCAGCTGCCAGCCGAGCACCGCGGCTCCGGCGACCACCGGCACGCCGGCCAGCACGAGCGTCCGCACCCGGACCCGACGCTGCGCCGGCTGTGCCTGCTCCGCCGTACGGGAAAGCCGGAATTTGATCTGGTCTTGAATCTCCTCGGGTGAGCGGTTCGCGTCGATGACGACGAAATCGGCGAACTCCGGCAGGGCGCGATAGGCGCGGTCGGCGGCGGTCAGATAGGCCAGCGACTCGGTGTCGGTGCCGCGGCGGAGGATGCGCTCCTGGGCCACGGCCGGATCGACCGCCATGAAGAAGGTGACGTCCGGGCGCGGAAACAGGCGGTAGGCGAGGCGGGCGCGGCGCTCGGCGGCCGGGGCGGCTCCGTGCGCGCGCAGACTCGCGTACTGGCAGTACGCGAAGCGATCCATGACCGCGACCTCCCGGCGGACCGCGCGCCGCAGCAGCGTCCGGGCGATGGCCAGCCAGCGCAGCAACGACTCGGCCAGCAGCATGGTCCGGCGGCCGAGCAGGTCCTCGGCGTCCCGGCGGCCGAATCGGGTGGCCAGCCGGCCGAACCAGGCCCGGCCGCCGGCGTTCTGCCGGTACGCCGCCGGGCGGCCCGCACCCGCCAGCGTGGCCGCGAGCAGCCGGGCCTGCGTGGTCTTGCCGGAGCCGTCGATGCCGACCAGGGCGATGGTGCGGTGCTCGGGGGAGGACATACCAACCGACGGTAGCCGGGTCCCGCACGCTGTGTTCCTCCTCGTCAGGCGGGCAGAACGGGCCAGAATGATCGTCAGGGGTTCAAGGTGCGGCTACCCGGGGTAGTCGTCATCAACTGGACAGGGAACAGGAGGCCACCATGCCGCACCGCGTCGACGAGGGGCTGGCCGGCACGATGAAACGTGTCGCCGCGGCTCTGAAGACGGCGGAGATCCCTTTCGCGCTGGGCGGCAGTTTTGCCGTTTACGCCCATGGCGGGCACTCCAGCGATCACGACGTGGACTTTCTGATCCGCGAGCAGGACAAGGAACACGCGCTGCGGGAGCTGGCCGCCGTGGGCTTCGAGACCGAGGAACCGCCGGAGGACTGGCTGGTCAAGGTCTTCGAGGAAGGCCGGATGGTCGATCTGATCTTCCGGCCGGTGGAGACGCCGGTCACCGACGAGACGCTGGCCGACACCGAGCGGATCTCGGTCGAGGCGATCTACATGCCGGTGCTGTCGGCCACCCAGCTCATGATCCACAAGCTGCTCGCCTTCAGCCAGCATCACTGCGATTTCGCCCACGGGCTGCCCGTCGCCCGGTCGCTGCGCGAGCAGATCGACTGGGAGCGGGTGCGACGCGAGACCGCGAAATCACCGTACGCCGAGGCGTTCCTGGTTCTGCTGGACCGGCTCGACGTGGTGGCACTGCCGTCCGACGAGGGTGAGGGCTCGAGATGACGAAACAGATCGACCTGGAGGCCGAGATCCAGCGGCTGCTGACCGAGCACGACCGGATCGCCGAGCAGGGCGTGACCGTGCAGCGCCGGGAGAACGTGCTGGTGCTCAGCGGCGAGGTGGAGAGCGCGCAGCGCCGGGACGAGATCTGCCGGCAGATCACCGCGCGCTACCCGGACCTGGAGATCGCCTGCGACATCGGGATCACCCGGACCCAGGCGCCGGCCGAGGTGGAGGAGATTTCATGATCCGGATCGCCGCCGTGGGCGACGTCCACGTGGACAAGGACGTGGTGGGCCGGTACCGGCCGGCCCTCGAGGAGCTGCCGGAGCGGGCCGACGCGCTGCTGATCGCCGGCGACCTGACCCGGCACGGCACGGTGGACGAGGCCAAGTGCTTCGCCACCGAGTTCGGCGGGCTGGGCGTGCCGGTCGTGGTGGTGCTCGGCAACCACGACCACCAGAGCGACCGGCAGGACGACGTGACGCAGGTGCTCACCGACGCCGGGATCACCGTGCTGGAGGGCAGCGCGACCGTGCTGGAGCTGCACGGGCACCGGCTCGGCATCGCCGGGACGAAGGGGTTCGGCGGCGGCTTCAAGGGCGCCTGCGCGAGCAACTTCGGCGAGCGCGAGATGAAGGACTTCGTCGGCACCGCCGAGCGGTACGCCGGCGCCCTGCGCGACGCGCTGCGCTCGGTCGAGGTGGACGCCCTGGTGGCGCTGACCCACTACGCGCCCGTCCCGGAGACCCTGGCCGGCGAGCCGCTGGAGATCTTCGCGTTCCTCGGCTGCTATCAGCTCGGCCAGGCGATCGACGACGCACCGACCGCGCTGGCCCTGCACGGGCACGCGCACCACGGCTCGGAACGCGGCCGGACGCCCGGTGGGGTGCCGGTCCGCAACGTCGCGCACCCGGTTATCAAGCAGGCGTACAACGTGTATCAGCTGCTCAGCGACGCTGTGGACACGGCGGACAAAGAACTTGCGAAGGTGTGATCCAGGACCAGGTTTCCGATTTTTGGACACCGGGTACCAGCACTGACATGGACCTACTGCTCTGGATTCTCGCCGTTATCCTCGTGGTCGCCGGTATCCTCGCGCTCTTCCGGCGGCAGATTCTCTGGGGCGTCGTGCTGATCATCGTCGGCCTGCTCGTGGGCCCCGGTGGCGTCAGCATCTTCACCTGATCGGCAGCCCCACACCCCCTACCCCACCTCAGAACCGCACCCGGGACCGTTCCGAAATCTGGAACGGTCCCGGTTCTCTTTGGTGCGCCGACGCACCGCACGTGCGATGAATCACTGCTGACTTCTGACTCACTACCCCGCGGACCATCGCCCACGTTTCGCGAGGTAAAGCAGTGGCAGCTCACGTTCACCACTTCACCTATGGCGCCTTCAATCCGATCGCCGCGACCCTGCTGGCCTACCTCGGATCGTTCCTCGGGCTGCTCTGCACCGAACGGGCGCGCGGCGTGCACAGTCGTAGCCGCCGCAACCGGTGGCTGGTGATCGCGGCGTTCGCGATCGGGGGCGGCGGCATCTGGCTGATGCACTTCTCGGCGATGCTCGGCTTCGACGTGCCGGACAGCCCGGTCCGGTACGACCTCCCGGTCACCCTGCTCAGCCTGGCCTTCTCGGTGGCCACCGTCGGGATCGGGCTGATGGTGGTCGGGCACGGCAAGACCAGCCCGGCCAAGACGGTCGCGGCCGGCATGCTCACCGGCGGCGGGGTGCTGGCCATGCACTACACCGGCATGGAGGGCATGCGGCTGCCCGGCGCGACCGTGCACTACGACCCGCTGCTGGTCGCGGCGTCCGCGGTGATCGCGGTCGCGGCCAGCACGACGGCCCTGTGGTTCGCGACCTCGGTGCGCGGGCTGACCCGGGTGGCCGGCGCCGCCGCGGTGATGGCGGTCGCGGTCTGCGGCATGCACTACACCGGGATGGCGGCCATGTCGGTCGAGCTGGACCCGGCGGCCGGCCCGGTCAGCGTGGCCGGGATCCGGCCGCTCGCCCTGATCGTGCCGATCACCCTGCTGACCGCCGCCACCATCGTCGGGGTGGCGCTGAGCGCGCTGCAGGCGATGACCGAGGAGGAGTTCACCGACGGGGCCGGCACCCCGAAGCGCGGCGTGCACGCCGAGACGCCGCAGCCCTGGACGTTGCGGCAGGCCTCGCAGTTCGGCGCGTCGATCCGGCTCTCCCCGGCGGCCCGCGCGATGGCGTCCGGCCGGGCCGGTGGCACCCGCCCGTCGCCGGCGCCCCGGCCCGCGCCGCGCCCGCCGACCTTCGACCCGTCGGTGGCCGGCGCGCCGCCGCTCGTCCCGATGCCGACGATCCCGCCGGCGGCCCCGGAGCCGCCGCCGGTACAGATGCCGCCGACGTTCCCGATGCCGCCCTCGGTGCAGGTCTCCCCCGGCTTCGCCTTCGGGGCCGAGCCGACCGTCCCGGTGTCCCCGATGGCCCCGCGGACGCCGGCCGACACGCCCGATCCGGAGACCCCGGGAGTGGGCCCGGTGGTGGGTCCGGCCACATCCGGCACGTGATCGATCCCCGTCACGGCCGGTGATCCGGTATATCTGATCCGCATGGCGCCAAAGATGCTGCTCTCGATGCCGCTGCACGCCATCACCGAGGTGTACGGCGAGCCCGGCCTACGGCAACGGTTCGGATTGGAGCTGGAGTCGTTCCCGGCCGGCGAGCGCGAGCGCCTCGTCGAGGCGCTGGACCTGGCCGCCGCACTGCACGCCGACGACCGGCGGGTGCGGGAGCCGTACCTGAACCATCTGCTCCGGGTGGCGATCCGGATCATCCGCTACTACCGGGTGCGGGACGTGGACGTCCTGGTGGCGGCGTTGCTGCACGACGCGGTGGAGGACCACCCGGCGGAGCTGGCCGGGCTGGCGCTGGACACGCCGTACGAGAAAAGCAGTGAAGCGGCCTTGGCCGCTCTGGCCCTTCGCTTCAATCCCCGGGTCGCCGATCTGGTCCGGTCGGTGACGAATCCGGCCTTCGACCCGGGGCGCGATCGGCACGAGCAGTACCGGGAGCACGTCGCGGAAAGTCTGGAGCGGGATCCCTGGGCGCGGATCATCAAGATCTCGGACTTCACCGACAACGGCGTGGGCGTGATCCACACCACGCCGGACAAGGCGCACCGGGCGGCGACCAAGTACCGCCCGCTGGTGCCGAAGCTGCGGGAGCTGATCGGGCGGCCGGACACCCCACTCTCCACGCAGGCCAAGGAGCACATCCTGGACCAGCTGGACCTGGCCGAGGAGCGATTCGCGGCCATCCTCGACGACTGACGAAAGCTCCCGCCTAGGCTGGGTTCATGCCCTCCACTGACGCCTGGTGGCGTGACGCCGTCATCTACCAGATCTACCCACGCTCGTTCGCCGACGGGAACGGCGACGGCATGGGCGACCTGCCCGGCATCACCGCGCGCCTGCCCCGTCTCCGTGAGCTCGGCATCGACGCCGTCTGGCTCTCCCCCTTCTATGTCAGCCCGCAGCACGACGCGGGCTACGACGTCGCCGACTACCGCGACGTCGACCCGCGGTTCGGCCTGCTCGGCGACGCCGACAAGCTGATCGCGACGGCACACGACCTGGGTCTCAAGATCATTGTGGATCTGGTGCCGAACCACACCTCCAGCGAGCACGCCTGGTTCAAGGCCGCGCTGGCCGCCGGGCCCGGCAGCCCCGAACGGGAGCGCTACATCTTCCGCGACGAGCCGCCGAACTCGTGGCAGAGCGTCTTCGGCGGACCCGCGTGGCACCAGGTCGACGACGGCCAGTGGTACCTGCACCTGTTCGACGTCACCCAGCCCGACCTGAACTGGGACCACCCGGAGGTCCGCGCCGAGTTCCTCGACATCCTGCGGTTCTGGCTGGACCGCGGGGTCGACGGGTTCCGCGTCGACGTGGCGCACGGCCTGGTCAAGGACGCCGCGCTGACCGACTGGACGGCGCCGTCGGTGGTGCTCGGCGGCCTGGAGCCGGCCGGTCCCCCGCCGCCGATGTGGGACCAGGAGGGCGTGCACGAGATCTACCGCGAGTGGCGGACCGTGCTCGACGGCTACTCCCCCGCCCGGATCCTGGTCGCCGAGGCCTGGGTGCAGCCCGAGGAGCGGCTGGCCCGCTACGTCCGGCCGGACGAGATGCACCAGGCCTTCAACTTCCCGTACCTGGAGGCGCCCTGGCTCCCCCGCGAGCTGCGCGCGGTGATCGACTCCTCGTTGTCGGCCACCGGCGCGGTCGGCGCGACCACCACCTGGGTGCTCTCCAACCACGACGTGGTCCGGCACGCGTCCCGGCTCGGCTTCCCGGCCGAGACCGGCCGCAAGCCGGGGATCGGGATCGGTGACCCGCAGCCGGACACCGGGCTGGGCCTGCGCCGGGCCCGGGCGGCCAGCCTGCTGATGCTCGGGCTGCCCGGCTCGGCGTACCTGTACCAGGGCGAGGAGCTGGGCCTGCCCGAGCACACCACGCTCGCCGACGCGTACCGGCAGGACCCGGCGTGGGAGCGGTCCGGGCACGCCGAGCGCGGGCGGGACGGGTGCCGGGTGCCGATCCCGTGGGAGGCGGACGCTCCGTCGTACGGCTTCGGCCCCGGCGACGACAGCTGGCTGCCGCAGCCCACCACCTGGGCGGAGTACGCCCTGGACCGTCAGGTCGACGTGACCGGCTCGACCTACGAGCTGTACCGCTCGGCGCTGCGCCTGCGCCGCGACCAGGGAATCGGCAACGGGTCGCTGACCTGGGAGGCGGCCGGCGCGGAGGTGCTGGCGTTCCGCAACAGCGGGCTCCTGGTGCTGACCAATTTCGGCCAGGCCGCCGCGTCGCTACCGGACGGGGCCCGGGTCCTGCTGAGCAGCGAGCCCCTCGACGACGACGGCCGGGTCCCGGCCGACGTCACCGTCTGGGCCGCGGTCTGACGCTGCGCGATCCGAGGCTTTGGCCAGCAGGCCGGCGTGGGTGGCCGCCATGTCCTCCGCCACCGTCCTGCTGGCCAGCCAGTACATGACCCCGGTCGGGATGAAGAAGAACTGGAACGAGGCGAGCCCGACCGCGTAGTTCAGCGGCGGCGGGAACGCGCCGGACAGCCGCTGGAAGACCACCCCGACCAGCGCGTTGCCGCCAGCCCGGCCGAACCCGTTGACCAGGTTGCCGAGGCTGTAGACGGTGGACCGGTGCTCGGGCGGGTTCACGTCGGCGATCATCGCGAACCAGTTCGGCGAGTTCGCCGAGGTCAGCATCAGCGCGAAGACCGCGATGCCCAGGCAGACCGCGACCGTCGGCTCGGTCACCACGTTGTCCAGCACGCCACGGATCACGTCCGCGGTGCCGGCGCCGTCCGGCACGGTGATCTTCATCGGGACGAAGAACAGGACCACATAGAAAGGTACGGCGGCCAGCACGCCGACCGCCGCGACCAGGGCCCGGCCCCGGGGCGTACGGCGTTGCAACCGGTCCCCGGCCAGCCCGCCGAGGATCGACAGCGCCGCCCCGAGCTGGAAGATCGTCGCGAACACGCTGCCGACCAGCACCGCGGTCCCGGACGAGTAGCCCTGGTCCTCGGCCCGGGCCCGGAACAGCACCGGCAGCCAGACCAGCGAGCCGAACGCGATCTGCGCGGTGCCGCCCTGCAGGATCAGCCACAGGTTCGTCCGTCGGCCCAGGATGATCGGCAGATGATCGTGGTGGATCCGCTCGTCGTAGTCCACCCCGGCCAGCTCCGGCTGACTCTCGCCGCGCGGCACGTTGTAGGTGAACACGTACAGCAGCGTGGCGACGCACCCGGCGGCCGCGGTGACCAGGAACGGCTGCCGCCAGTCGGCGTGCCCGAGAATGCCGCCGACCAGCGTGCCGGCCAGCGTGCCGACGCCCTGCGACAGGCCCCAGAAGCTCATCACCAGGCCCCGGCGGCGCGGCGAGATCAGGTCGCTGACCACCGAGAAGCTGACCGAGGCGACCGCGCCCAGGCCGAACGCGGCGAGCATCTGGGCGAACAGGAACGGCAGGTATCCGCCGGCCAGGCCGGACCAGGCGGTGCCGGCGATCCAGATCACCGTGCCGATGATCAGCACCGGTTTGCGGTCGGTGCGGTCGCCCGCGTACGCCCAGCCGATCGCGGCGACCGCACTGACCAGGAACATGATCGTGGTGGCCAGCGCGATGTGGCCCTCGCCGACGCCGAAGTCGTCGCCGATGCTGCCGTACAGCGGCGGGACGATCCCGATCGCGACGTTGTCCAGTGACGCCAGGATCACGAAAACGACCACGCTGTAAACGCGGTGCACGGTGCCGCCCCTGAGCATCACGGGTAGAGGTTAGCGAGAGTTCGACCTGCGGACAGGGCCGCGTTGCCCGGAGGACCCCGCATTTCGATGATCTGAACGCATGCTGATCGTGCGGATCGCCAACTTCGTCCACTCGACCTCCGGCGGCCTCCGCACGGCGCTGCGAGAGCTCGGCCAGGGATATCAGGCCGCGGGACATCAGGCTGTGCTGATCACTCCCGGACCACGGGCGACCGAGGAGGAGACGGCGTACGGCCGGATCATCACCCTGCCCGGCCCGGTCGTCCCCGGGCTCGGCGGATATCGGGTGCTGCTCAACCGCGGCGCCGTCACCAGGCAGCTCGACCGCCTCCGGCCGGACCGGCTCGAGATCCACGACCGGTCCACCCTGCGTTGGCTGGGCAGCTGGGCCCGGCGCGCCGAGGTCCCGTCGATGATGGTGTCCCACGAGAGCCTGGACGGCCTGCTGCGGCTCTTCGGCCCGGGGCGGTCGCTCGGGCTGCGCGCGGCCGACCGGCTGAACTCGCGCACGGTCCGGGCGTTCGACGCGGTGGTCTGCACGACCGGCTGGGCGGAGCGGGAGTTCATCCGGCTCGGGGCGGCGCCGATCCGCGTACCGCTGGGGGTTGATCTGGCCCGGTTCTCGCCGGCCAACCGCGCCCCGGAGGTCCGCGGCCGGTTCGCCCGGCCGGACCAGGTGATCCTGCTGCACTGCGGGCGGATGTCCGCGGAGAAGGAGCCGCGGCTGTCCCTGGCCGCGCTCGCCGAGCTGCGGACCGCCGGGGTGGACGCGGTGCTGGTCGTCGCCGGTGACGGGCCGATGCGGGTCGCGCTGGAGCAGGAGGCGCTGGACCGCGGGCTGCCGGCCACGTTCCTCGGGCACGTCACCGACAAGGCGCTGCTCAACGCGCTGCTCGCGAGCGCCGACATCGGCGTGGCGCCGGGGCCGATCGAGACGTTCGGGCTGGCCGCGCTGGAGACCCTGGCCAGCGGGACGCCGGTGGTGGCGCGGTCGTCGAGCGCGCTGCCCGAGGTGATCGGGTCGGCCGGCATCGCGGCCGACGGGACCGGGCCGGCGTACGCGGCGGCGATCCGGGAGTTGCTGGACCGGCCGGCGGCCGCCCGCCGGGCCGCGGCCCGCGCCCAGGCCGAGCGTTTCCCGTGGTCCGGCGCGGTGGACGGGTTCCTCGCGGTGCACGGCCTGACCCGCGCCCCGAAACCGGCGGTCGCCTGACGTTCGACAAGTGGATGCCGTGGTGGCGGGGCAGACCACCAAAAACCCCAAGAAAAGAATTGCGGGGGTACGGCGACAAGCGCCGCACCCCCGCACCCTTGGTCGTTCAGCGGGTCCGGTCCAGCACGGCGTGCTGGGCGGCCGCGTACTGCTCGCGGATCAACGGGACCGGCTCGTCCTCGTACACCGCGGGGGGTTCCGCGGACCAGGCCGGCGGGGTGTCGCCACCGGCGAGGACCCACGCCGCCTGCCGGGCCGCGCCGTCGGCGACGTACTCACCGGGCGGCGGGACCAGCACCGGCTTGCCGAAGAGCGCGGGTGCGATGCGGCGGACCGCCTCGCTCTTCGCCCCGCCGCCGACCAGCACGATCCGGTTGGCCTCGGCGCCCTGACCGGTCAGCGCGTCGAGCCCGTCGGCCAGCGCGCAGAGCATCCCCTCGACGGCGGCCCGGGCCAGGTGCGCCGGGTCGGACGTCTTGAGGGTGAGCCCGTGGATCGCGCCGGTGGCGTCCGGCCGGTTCGGGGTCCGTTCCCCTTCCAGGTACGGCACCAGGACCAGGCCGTCGGCGCCGGCCGGGGCGGAGAGCGCCAGCCGGGACAGCTCGTCGTGCGAGACGTTGAGCAGTTTGGCCGCCGCGTCCAGGACCCGGGCCGCGTTCAGCGTGACCACGATCGGCAGGTATCGGCCGGTGGTGTCGGCGAACCCGGCCACCGTGCCGGTCGGGTCGACCGGCGCCGCGTCCGAGGAGACGAAGACCGTGCCGGACGTGCCGATCGAGACGATCACGTCGCCGGGCAGCGCGCCGGTGCCGAGGGCGGCCGCCGCGTTGTCGCCGGCGCCCGGGCCGAGCGGGGCGCCGTTGGGCAGGTGCCCGGCGATCCCGGTCGGGCCGAGGACGGTCGGGGTCTTGATGACCCGCCCGAAGCCGAGCTCCAGCAGGTCGGGGCGATACTCGTTGGTCTTGGCCGACCAGTAGAGCGTGCCGCTGGCATCGCTCCGGTCGGTCTTGATGTCCGAGATATCGGTAGATCCCGACAACTTCCAGGTCAGCCAGTCGTGCGGCAGGCAGACCGCGGCCACCCGGGCGGCGTTCGCCGGCTCGTTGCGGGCCAGCCAGCGCAGCTTGGTCAGGGTGAAGCTGGCGACCGGCACGATGCCGACCGCTTCCGCCCACTTGTCCCCGCCGCCGAGCTCCTCGATCAGGTCGGCGGCCGCGCCGGCGCTGCGGGTGTCGTTCCACAGCAGCGCCGGGCGGACCACGTCACCGTTCTCGTCCAGCACGACCATGCCGTGCTGCTGGCCGGCCACCGAGGCGGCGGCCACGTCGTCCAGACCGCCCGCCGCCTCGATCGCCTGCTGGAGCGCGGCCCACCACGCATCCGGGTGCACCTCGGTGCCGTCCGGATGCGCGGCGCGGCCCTCGCGGACCAGTTTCCCGGTCTCGGCGTCGCGGATGACGACCTTGACCGACTGGGTCGAACTGTCGATCCCGGCAACCAGCGCCATGATCAGCGGGCCCCGAGCAGGTGGTCGATCGCCAGCTGGTTCAGCTTGACGAAGCCGTAGCCCTTGGCACCGACGGCGTCGGCGTCGTAGTCCTCGAACGCGCTGCGGTCGGCGAGCAGGTCGGTGTACGTCTCGCCCGGGTTCAGCGTCGGGGTGCGGAGTTCCTCGACCTTGGACTCGGCCAGCGCCGCCTGCACCTCGGGGTCCGCCCGGAACGCCTTGGCCCGCTCCTTGAGCAGCAGGTACATCCGGATGTTGTCCTTGGCGGACTCCCAGACGCCGTCGAAGTCCTCGGTGCGGGAGGGCTTGTAGTCGAAGTGCCGGGGGCCGTCGTAGGCCGGGGCGCCGTCCGGGCCGTTCTCCAGCAGGTCGACCAGGGAGAACGCGTTGAGCAGGTCGCCGTGGCCGAAGACCAGGTCCTGGTCGAACTTCGGGCCGTGCTGGCCGTTCAGGTCGATGTGGAACAGCTTCTTGTGCCACAGCGCCTGGGCGATGCCCTGGGTGAAGTTCAGGTTCGACATCTGCTCGTGGCCGGTCTCCGGGTTGATCCCGAACAGCTCGGAGCGCTCCAGCTCCTGCACGAACGCGATGGCGTGGCCGGCGGTCGGGAGCAGGATGTCGCCGCGGGGCTCGTTCGGCTTCGGCTCGATCGCGAAGCGCAGGCCGTAGCCCTGGTCCTCGGAGTACTGCGCGAGCAGGTTGAGGGCCTCGCGGTAGCGGTCGAGGGCGGCGCCGACGTCCTTGGCCGAGTCGTACTCCGCGCCCTCGCGGCCGCCCCAGAGCACCAGGGTCTTGGCGCCCAGCTCGGCGCCGAGGTCGATCTGGCGCAGCACCTTCCGGATCGCGTAGCGCCGGACCGAACGGTCGTTGCTGGTGAAGCCGCCGTCCTTGAACACCGGGTGGGTGAACAGGTTGGTGGTGACCATCGGGACGATCAGGCCGGTCTCGTCGAGCGCCTTCTTGAACCCGGCGATGATGCCGTCGCGGGTGGTGGCGTCGGTGCCGAACGGCACGAGGTCGTCGTCGTGGAACGTGATGCCGTAGGCGCCGATCTCGGCGAGCTTGTGCACGGCCTCGATCGGGTCGAGGACCGGGCGGGTGGCGTCGCCGAACGCGTCACGCGCCTGCCAGCCCACGGTCCAGAGACCGAAGGAGAACTTGTCTGCGGGTGTGGCCTGGAGCGACACGGTTACCTCCGGGAAACGCGCTCGATTTGTTTATTGGTTGAATTATTTGGTCAAGGTATGGCATTGTCAAGGGCGTGACGGCCCGGTTGAGCTCGCGATCCAGCGCCCCCGTCCGTCAATCGAGCGTCCGGGCCCATAATCTCGCGTTGGTCCTGAACACCGTGGCGAACAGCGCGGATCCGCCCTCCCGGGCGTCCGTCGCGGCCGCCACCGGGCTCACCCGGGCCACCGTCTCGGCGCTGGTCGACGACCTGATCGAGGGCGGTCTGCTGACCGAGTTGGACCCGCCGCCGCGGACCGGGGCGGGTCGTCCGGCGGCCGGCCTCGCGCTCACCGCGGCCGGCCCGGCCGGGCTGGGCCTGGAGATCAACGTCGACTACCTGGCGGCCTGTGTGGTCGACCTGACCGGCGCGGTCCGGCAGCGCTTCACCGAGCACGCCGACCAGCGGCCGGCCGGGCCGGTCGAGGCGCTGGCCGCGCTGGGCCGGCTCGGCGCCCGCGCCCGGCTCGCCGCCGAGGCGGACGGCCTGGTGGTGGCCGGCGCCGCAGTCGCCGTGCCCGGCCTGGTCTCCGGTGATCTGGTCCGGGTCGCCCCCAACCTGGGCTGGCAGAACGTGGACGCGCCGGCGCTGCTGCGCAGCGTGCCGGAGCTCGGTGACCTGCCGGTCACCGTCGACAACGAGGCCAATCTCGCCGCTCTCGGTGAGCTGCGGGTCGCCGGCGCCAACCCCGATTTCCTGTACGTGTCCGGCGAGGTCGGCATCGGCGCGGGTCTGGTGATCGCCGGCGAGCTGTACCGCGGCGTCCGTGGCTGGAGCGGCGAGATCGGCCACGTGACCGTCTACCCGGACGGGCGGGACTGCCGGTGCGGCTCGAACGGCTGCCTGGAGCAGTACGCCGGCCAGGACGCGCTCGCCGCCGACGAGCCGCTGGCCGCCGCGGCGCTCGGGATCGCGCTGTCCGCGGTGGTCAACCTGCTCGACGTGCCGGTGATCGTGCTGGGCGGCGCCTACGTCCCGCACTTCGCGCGGCTGCGGGCCGGGATCGAGGCCGAGCTGCGGCGGCGGGTGCTGACCTCGGGGCTGGCGCCGGTCACGCTGCGCGCCGCGAGCCTGGGTACCGAGGCGGCGGTGCGGGGGGCCGCGGACGCGGTGATCCGGGAGGTCCGGGAGGACCCGGCCGCCTGGCTCCGCCGTACCCGATGAGCAGTTGTGTCTTGATCTTCTGAATCGGGAGACGACAGCGGCCGCCGCCCCCTGGGAGGGACGACGGCCGCCTGATTGTCGGAGGAACCTACTCGACGCCGGTCCGGGAACCGATCGCCTGCAGGAAGATGTCAGTGATCTTGGTGGGGTCCTCGGCGATGTAGAGGCCGCTGCCCTTGACGGTCTGCTGGATCGTCTTGAGCTCGTTCTTGTCGACCTCGTCGCCGATACCGATCAGCACGAGACGGATCGGCTTCGTCGGGTCCTGCGCCGTCTTGAGCCGGGCGAGCAGGGTGTCCTGACTGATGCCGTCGTCGTTGTCGTTCTGGCCATCGGTGAAGAGGATGACCGAGTTCGCCTTACCGGCCTTCCAGTTCTTCTTCGCCGAGTTGTAGGCGTCGAGAACCGTGTCGTAAAGCCCGGTGTTGCCCTTCGGGTTCGGGTTGAGCTGCTGGATCGTCGCGGCGACGTCGGCCCGGCCGGTGGACAACGGCGTGATCTTGATGAGCTCCTTCCACGGTCGCTTACCGTTCTCGTTCGTGGAGAAGGCCCACACGCCGACCGCCCACTCGTCGCTGAACAGCGAGAGCCCGGTCCGCGCGGCCGCCTGGGTGACCGCTGCCCGGCTCGCGTTGTTCGCGGTCGGAACCGGGTCGCCCATCGAGCCGGAGACGTCGAAGACCGCCAGCACGCGACCGGCCTGCGTGGTCGCGTTCCAGGTACCGACCACCTTGCTGACCGCGCTGGCGTCGACGCCGGCGGCGGCCGTGCCACCACCGGTGTTCTCGCCGGCGGCGGGCGCGGCGGTGATCCCCGGGGACGCCTGTGGGGCGCCGACCGGAGCCGCGAAGCCCGAACCGTACGTCCCATCCGGGGCACGCAGGCCGACAGCGGCGAGCGAGTCCTTGAACGGGGCGGCGGTCAGCCGCGTGAGCAGGCCCTGCGCGGCGCTGATCTTCTCTCCGTCGACGACCTGCGGCAGCACCGTGTACGGGTAGTCGAGCGGCACGTTCGCACCGCTCAGGTAGATCGCGCTCAGCTCCACGGGCGGACGCTTCGCGTTGTACGAGATCACGTCCTCCTCGGAGAGCGGCGCGGCGCCGAGACTCTCCGACAGGGTCGCCTCGTCGGCGGCCTTGGGGAACTGCTCCAGGAGCTCGTCACGCAGCTCGGACCGGTTCTTGGCCAGGTAGGTCAGCGCCTGAACCTGCTTCTTGACCGCGTCCTGACCGGCGCCGATCGCTTGACCGATCGACATCAGGGCGGTCAGGCCGGAGGCGTCCCGAGCCGGGTTGACGATGCCGAACTTCGGCGCGTCGGCGGAACCGAGCTGCTGGCCCAGGAGCGTGGCGAGAGGAACCTTCTGGCCCTCGAGCTTCGCCTTCTGTGCGAGCGGCTGCGGCATGGCGACGACCAGTGGGCTCTGCGCCACTGAGGTGACCTTGGTGGGCTGGAAGCCGGACGCCTCATTACGCAGGCGTAGTTGCCAGGTCGACGAGTCCGGTAGCCAGACGTCGGGCACCTGAATGGAGCCCGAGGCCTGTCCTAGGCCGGACAGGCTGACACCGTGCTCGCGAGCGATCGCGCTGGCGACGTCGGCGGAGTTGACAGGCGTAACGGCGACTGTGACACAGGTGCCGTTGACGTTGCCTCCGTCCTTCGACCAAGCGCTCGCCGCATCAGTGACAGCGGGTGATATTTCCGGGGCGGCCGCGACGTTGAGTCGGATGGAGCCGGTGCACTTGGAATCAGCCAGCTGGCTGTATCCAAACCACGTCCCCGCGACAACGACAACGATCGCCATCGCTCCCCCGACGACGGTCGCCCCTTTTAAGTTGAAGTTCCTACGATGGCGGCCAGACACGCGCTCCATAGTGCGCATCTCAAGACGCGAATGCCATATACGTTCGGCCGAAACTTACTGGGATTGGCGTTTGCCGATCTAGAAAACACCCAGCGTGACGACACCATCTCGATCCGTATCCCGTTCGGGCACCCGGGCGTCTGGTTTGCTGCCAAAGATCACAGACCTGCCCGGGTGACCGATGTCGCCTATGGTCTGACCAACGACGGGTTCCACCGGAGCAGACAGGTGGGGCTCGGCTCGGCAGTCGGTTCGCCTTGTGCCGCGGGAATTCCGGTGTCCGGATCGATGCGGAAAACGGTCACGTTGTGTGAACGCTCATTGGCTACGTAGAGGTGATCCCCAATCAAGATCATGTGTCGTGGCCATACGCCGCCTGTCGATGTCTCATCGACAACGGAAGCGCTCTCGCCGTCCCATCCGAAGGTCGTCACGGTGTCCGGTCCGCGGTTCGCCAGATAGACGAAACGGCCGTCGCGCCCGGCGGCCACTTCGGACGGATAGACCACCCCGTCCGACCCGCTCGCCGCCGCCTCGCCCCGCCGCTCCAGCGCCGGGCCGCCGGCCGCGCGGTACCAGCTGAGCGTCCCGCTGAGCTCGCCGGCCAGGATCAGGGCGCCGTCGGCCGAGTGGGTCAGGTGCCGCGGACCGGTGCCGGGCTCGGCCCGCACCGCCGGCTCGGGCGCGCCGAGGCGGCCGGAGACCGGGTCCAGCCGGGACCGCCACACGGTGTCCGAGCCGAGGTCCGAGATCAGCACATCCGGACCGTTTCGATCCGGTACGACCATGTGCGCATGTGGGCTCTTCTGTCGCTCGGCGTCCGGGCCGGCGCCGGTCAGGGTGAGCAGATCGGCGCGCTCCCCCGGCGCGCCTTCGGCGTCGAGCGGATGTACGGACACCGACCCGCTCGCATAGTTGGCGACCACCAGATGCCGGCCGTCGGCGGTGACCGCCAGGTGGCACGGATCGGCCCCGCCGGTCGGGCGGACGGCGAGCGGGGTCAGCGCGCCGTCCGGAGCGACCGAGAAGGCCGAGACCGCGCCCTCGTCCAGCTCGTTGACGGCATAGAGGACCGGAAGGGTCGGGTGCTGGACCAGGAACGACGGGGACGGGGTGCGTGCGGCCAGCCCGAGCCGGGTCAGTTCCCCGCTCCCGGGGTCACGCCGCAGCAGCGTGATGCCGTCCCCCTCGCCTCCCTTGTCACCCGTGTAGCAACCGACGAAGACGTACTCAGCGTTCGCGCCCATGCCACGATCCCATCACAGACGGCTGGGCAAACTTGGCAGGCTCCTCTTCTTGACCGGTACAGAAGCGCGGGCTTACTGTACCGGTACAGATAACTGGTGAAGGAGGACGTGTCATGGAACTGCTGCCCACCGCCTACCTCCGGGGACTGCACGACGTGAACCGGGAGGTGCTCAGCGCGCGGCCGGACGCCCCGGTCGTGCCCGAGCCGCCCCGGCGCGAGCCGCACCTGCGCAAGTCCCTGTCCCGTGCGATCTACCAGGTGTCCGTGGCGGTCGCCCCCACCGGATACCGGCCCGAAGCCCTCATCCGGTAATCGCGGCGCGTCCCCCGGCCACCGTCCGGCCGGGGGCGCGCCGCACCCCGGGCTACCGTTTGCTTCGAGAAGGGACGGTGGCCGGTGCCGAGAGTGACCTTGCAGACCATCGCGGACCGGGTCGGCGTGAGCCGGATGACGGTCTCCAACGCGTTCTCCCGGCCCGATCAACTCTCCCCCACGCTGCGCAAACGCATCCTGGACGCGGCACAGGACCTGGGCTACGCCGGCCCCGACCCGACCGCCCGGGCGCTCGCCAAGGGCACCACCGGCGCGATCGGCATCCTGCTCACCGACTCGCTGCGCTACGCCTTCACCGACCTGGTGGCCGGCGGCTTCCTCGGCGCGATCGCCGACGAGCTGGCCCCGACCGGCCTGGCCATCACCCTGCTCACCTCGGCCGGCTCCGGCGACCTGATCCCGGCGCGGGACGTGGCGATGGACGGCGCGCTGGTCTACTCGTGCGACCCGACCTCGCCCGCGGTCGACTGGCTGCGCCGCCGGAAACTGCCGATGGTCTTCGTCGACCAGGCCCCGGTCGACGGCTACGCCTGCGTCAACGTCGCGGACCGGACCGGCGCCCAGGACACCGCGCGGCACCTGCTCGAGCTCGGGCACCGGCGGATCGCGTACGCGCTGGCCGGCGCGCACGGCCCGCACGGCCTGATCACCGACCCGGCGGCACTGACCGAGGGCTGGGCGTCGGTCCAGCGCCGCCTCGGCTGGGACGACGTGCTGCACGCCGCCGGCCTCGCCCCGCTGGTGATCCGCGAGCCGTTCGAGCAGGTCGACGCGATCCGGGCGGACACCCGGGAACTGCTCTCCCGGCCGGACCGGCCGACCGCCGTGCTCTGCTTCTCCGACGTCACCGCGGCCGGGGTGCACCAGGCCGCGGGCGACCTCGGCCTGCGCATCCCGGCGGACCTGTCGATCGCCGGCTTCGACGACGGCCCGATCGCGACCCAGCTGCGGCCCGCCCTGACCACCGTCCGGCAGGACGTGGAGGCGAAGGGCCGGGCGGCGGCCGGGGCGCTGACCGCCGCGCTTCAGTCCGCTCGTGACGGCCGGCCCTGGCCCACCCCACGGACCCTGCTGCCGGCGACGCTGGTGGTGCGGGACAGCACCGGCCCGGCTCCGGCGGGCGCGCGGACCCCCGTCTGACCCGCGCGCGCTCCGGAGATCAGCCGTTGAGCAGGTCGTACGCCGCCTTGGGCGCGGCCACCTGGTCGGCCGCGGCCGGGGTGGCCGGGGACTCGGCGCTGCCGTACTGGTCGTAGGTGACCTGGTAGGTGGCGGCCTTGGTCTTACCGGCCGCCGGAATCTTCACGGTCGCCGTGCTGATCCGGCCTTTGGCGTCCAGGACGGCTTCGAACGGCACCGCCGCCGCCTTGGCGCCCAGCGCGGTCAGGGTGTCCTTGTCGACGATCTCGGCCTCGGTCACCTTGGTCAGGTCGACCGTGCCGGCGTAGTGGCCGGCCGACGACTCGGTCAGCCCGGTGGCCGCGGTGATCAGCGCGCTCACGTAGCCCGGGTCGGTCTGGCCGGTGTAGGTCAGGTCCTTCGACGCGTCGTCGCCGAGCTTCTTCGGGTCCAGCTTCATCCACTTCTTCGGCAGCTTGGGCAGGCCCAGGCTCGCCGGGGCGGAGCCGAACGAGACGTGCGCCCACGAGTCGTCGCCGATCACCATGAACTTCATCGTCAGCGTGAAGCCGCCGTCCGGGATCTTCTCGCTGATCTCGGTGGTCATCGCCTTGTGCCCGGCGTCGACGACACCGATGAGCGGCTGGACGCCGCCCTTGATCGCGTAGTGGAAGGCCTCGGCCGACGACGTGGGCACGCCCTTCGTCAGGGTCTCCGCGGGCGTCGCGGCGGGCGCCTCGGCGTCGGAGGCGGCGTCCGCGAGCCCTCCACAGCCGGCCAGGGACAGGAGGGCCGCCACGGCGGCCAGGCGCTTGGTCAGCTCAGTCATTGCAGTGTCTCTCCAGGGAATGGTCGCCGACGGACTTCATCGACGAGACGAAGCCTCCGGAATGAGGCTGCGGGCCCGCTGCCGTTATGCTGCTGCCGGCTGCCGTTCCGCTGCCGTTCCACTGAAGTAGCAGGTCACGAGGGGGTGCGCCGTGGTGGAACCCGACCCCCGGTTCGAACTCCTCGGCACCCTGCGGGCCTTCTCCGGCACCGGGGCCGTCGACCTCGGGCCGGCCAAGCAGCGCGCGGTCCTCGCCGTCCTGCTGCTGCATCCGGGCAAGCCGGTGCCGACCCACCGGATCGTCGACGCGGTCTGGGGTGACGACCCGCCGGAGAACGGCGCGAACGTGGTCCAGAAGTACATCGCCGGGCTGCGCCGGGTGCTCGGCCGCGAGCGTCTCGCCCTGACCGGCGGCGGCTACGTGCTGGACGTCGCCCCCGGCGCTCTGGACGCCGACGTGTTCCGGGCCGAACTGGTCCGGGCCGAGACCGAACGTCAGGCCGGCCGGGCCGACGAGGCCATCGCGATCGCCCGCGACGCGCTCGCGCTCTGGCACGGCGACGCCCTGAGCGGGCTGACCGGGCCGGTCTTCGAGACCGCCCGGCAACGGCTGGCCGACGAGCGGGCCGGCGCCTGGGAGCTCTGGGCCGGGTTGCGACTCGCCCGCGGCGACCATGAGGCGGGTCTGGTGAGCGAGCTGACCCGGCTGACCGCCGAGTTCCCGCTGCGCGAGGGCCTGCGGGCGCATCTGATGGTGGCGCTGTACCGGGCGGGCCGGCAGGCCGAGGCGCTCGCGGCGTTCCGGGACGCCCGGGAGTTCTACCTGGACGAGATCGGCGCCGAGCCCGGCGAGCGGATGCAGGAGGTGCACCGGGCGATCCTGCGCGGCGAGCTGCAGTCACCAGCGCCTCTGCCACCGGTCTCGCCGGCCGTCCCGGCACCGGCCCCCTTCCCGGGCCCCCCGGGACCGGCGATGATCCCGCAGCCCTACCGGCCCTCGGACGTGCCGCACACCCTGCCGCCGTTCGCGGGCACGTTCCTGCCTCCGGCGATGATGCGGCCGCACCACGACGGCGCGCGCTGGGCGGAGGCCGCGATCGCGGCCGCGGCCGCATTGTTCACCTGTGGCGTGGCCGGCTGGATCTACTTCCTGTACGCGGCGATCCAGCGCAACCGCTGGTACCACTACGTCGCCGCCGGGGTCTACTTCGCCGCGATCCCGTGGATCATCTTCTGGTTCGAGATCGATCCGTCCCCGATCGAGGCGGAGAACACCAGCACGGCCGAGGGTGTCGGCACCCTCTCGTGGATCCTGCTCTGGTTGGTGGCCGCGGCGCACGGCGCGATCCTGGCGCTGCGGCCGGGCGACACCCGGTCCGCGCGGACCCGGCGGGATTTGGCCCGGCACTTCGCCGCGGTCAATCCGACGACGGCGGTGCAGGCCGGCATCGGGCGGCCCGACCTGCTGCGGTTCTTCGACGACGGCGGACTCGTCGACCTCAATCACGCGTCGCCGCAGGAGCTGACCCGGCTGCCCGGGGTCACCCCGTTCGAGGCGCACCGGATCGACATGGACCGATATCAGAACGGACTGTTCCGGGAGCCACGGGAACTGGTGATGCGCGGCTTGCTGACCCCGGGCAAACTGCGCCGGATCGAGTCGTGGCTGGTCTGCGTGCCGCCGCCCTACCAGCCGGCGCAGCCGCCGACTGGTTGAGCGGAGCAGGTCAGCGGCTGCCGGCGCCCGCGTACTGCCGGCGGGCGACGTACTCCACCAGCTCGATCAGCACGTTGCGGGCGGCGACCTGGTCACGGGCGTCGAAGAGCACGACCGGGACACCCGGGTCCAGGTCGAGGGCGCGGGCCACCGCGTCCGGCCCGAAGCGGTGCTCCGTGTCGAAGGCGTTCACCGCGACCACGAACGGCGTGCCACGCTGCTCGAAGTAGTCGATCGACGGGAAGCAGTCGGCCAGCCGGCGGGTGTCGGCGAGCACCACGGCGCCGAGCGCGCCCTGCGACAGCTCGTCCCAGAGGAACCAGAACCGGTCCTGCCCGGGCGTGCCGAACAGGTAGAGCTGCAGGTCCTCGGTGATCGTGATGCGGCCGAAGTCCATGGTCACCGTGGTGGTGGTCTTACCCTCCACACCGGACACGTCATCGGCGCCCTCGGCACCGGTGAGGACCTCTTCGGTCTGCAGCGGCCGGATCTCGCTGACCGAGCCGACCATCGTCGTCTTGCCCACGCCGAAGCCGCCCGCGATGAGGATCTTCAGCGCGACCGGGATGCGCGAACCGCTGGCGCGGTCAGAGCGCACGGAGTCCATTGACAACCGCCTTGAGTACGTCGACGTCGTGCGGCTGAGTGGCCGCGGGAGGTTCGTACAGCGAGATGAGGCCCGCCGAGCGTAGATCACCGAGCAGGACCCGCACCACGCCGATCGACAGGTCGAGTTGGGACGCCAGCTCGACCACCGAGATCGGTTCCCAGGCGGCGGCCACGATGGCGTGGTGCTCCGGCTGCAACTGGACGCCGGGCGCGAGGTCCGGCACGGTCGCGACCACGAACGCGACCAGGTCGAAGTCCCCGCCGGACGGCGCGACGCGACCCTGGGTCATCGCGTACGGCCGGACCACCGGACCCGCGTCCTGATCCATCCAGTCGTGGTTCACGCGCGGCTCATCGCAGGGTCTCCGGCGTCATGATGTCCCGCTCCGGGGCGCTCATCGTCTGGCCGACCCGGGTGACCAGCATCGCCATCTCGTACGCGATCAGGCCGAGATCGGCGTCGGCCGACGCGAGCACGGCCAGGCAGGCACCCTGCCCCGCGGCGGTGACGAAGAGGAACGCCTCTTCCATCTCCACCACCGTCTGCCGTACCGCCCCGGCCCCGAAATGCCGGCTCGCGCCCTTGGCCAGGCTCTGGAATCCGGCCGCCATCGCCGATAGATGCTCGGCGTCCTCCCGGCTCATGGCGGCCGAGGCGCCCAGCATCAGGCCGTCCGCGGAAAGCACCACGGCCTGCTGTGCGGTCGGCACCCGCTCGACGAGGTCGTCGAGGAGCCAGGTGAGATTCGCGCTCTGCTTCGTCGTCTGTGCCACTATGCGTCCTTCTCCGGCCTGTTCACTTCATTACCGCCGGGAACGTCGGCGCGGTCGCCGGCCGCATCACCGTCGCCCCCGGATGCTGCCTGCTCCCCGGCGGCCGCCGGGAAACTGACGGTAGCCGCTTCCGCGGCCCCGGCGTCGCTCGCCTCAGCGGCGCCACCGTCACTGTCACTGGTCACCTGCGGCGCGACCACTTTGGAGGCCTGGATCCGGCCCCGGGTCGTGCCCAGCTGCAGAGCGCTCATCAGCGTACGGACCTGTTCCGGGGACCGTTCCGGCGCGGTGGACGGCTCCGGATCGGTCACCGGGTTGCGCAGTTGCGGCGCCAGGCTGGCCTGCCGGACCCGCTTGGGCAGGCCGTCCGGGCCGAGCTGCGCGGTCGCCTCGCCGGCACCCTCCACCTCGGACGGTGGAGTGGCCGGGGCCGGCAGCACCGGGCCCGAGCCGCGGGGCACCGCGCGGGGCGCGCCGAGGGCGCCGGCCACGTCGTCGAGCCGGCTCGCGGTCGCCTCCGGGGGCAGCTCGGCCGGCGTCTCCGGGGTGCGGCGCACCCGCTTGCGCTGGACCAGGCCGTCCGGGGTGAAGCCGGCGGCGACGGAGCTGGGCGCCGGGCCACTGGCCGGGTCGGCGGTGCGGTGCCGGCCGTTCAGCACCTCGCCGGTGGCGGCCGGCGCGGGCGCGCCGTTGGTCCGCCGCACCGGCGCGGCCGGGACCTGCTGCAACTCGCTCGCGCTCTTGCCGGGCCACTGCAGGGCGGCCAGCGAGGTGCGCGACGGATCGTCGGGGCCGGCCGCGAGCGCCGGGATGGTCCAACTGCCGGAGGTCTCGCCGCGGCCCTTCGAGCCGGGCGGCAGGACCGGGCCGGGCGCCTCGGTGACCAGGTCACCGGGGATCATCACGATCGCGGTGATCCCGCCGTACGGCGACGCGGACAGCGACACCCGGATGCCGTGCCGGTTCGCCAGCTGGGCGACCACGAACAGGCCGAGCCGGGCGCTGTCGGCCGGGTCGAACTCGGGTGGCTCGGCCAGCCGCCGGTTGGCGATCTCGACGCCCTCCGGCGTCATGCCCAGGCCACGGTCCTCGACCTCGATCACGTAGCCGTTCGGCAGGCCCTGCCCGGAGACCTGCACCCGGGTGTGCGGCGGGGAGAACGACGCGGCGTTCTCGATCAGCTCGGCGAGCAGGTGGATGACGTCACCGACCGAGCGGCCGAGCAGCGCCGCGGAGACCACCGAGCGGATGTCGACCCGCTTGTAGTCCTCCACCTCACTGATCGCGCCACGGATCACGTCGATCACCGGGACCGGGTTGCGCCAGCCCCGGCCGGGCGCCGCGCCGGCCAGGATGACCAGGTCCTCGGCGTGGCGCCGCATCCGGGTGGCGAGGTGGTCGACCCGGTACAGGTCTTCCAGCTCCTGCGGCTCGGTCTCCCGCCGCTCCATCCGGTCCAGCAGCGACAGCTGGCGGTGCAGCAGCGTCTGGCTGCGCCGGGCGATGTTGAGGAACACCTCGTTGATGCCGCGCCGGACGTTCGCCTCGTCGACCGCGGACTGCACGGCGGTGCGCTGCACGTCGTTGAAGGCGTGCCCGAGCTGGCCGATCTCGTCGTTCCCGTACTCCAGCGGGGGCGTCTCGACGTCGACGTCGACCGCCTCGCCGCGCTGCAGCCGGCCGACCACGGTGGGCAGCCGCTCGGCGGCCATCTCCAGGGCCTCGCGCCGCAGCTTGATCAGCCGGCCGACGATCGACCGGCCGAGCTTCACCGACACCCAGATCGCCAGCGCGAACGCGACCAGGCCGACCACCGCGGCCAGGCCCAGCCAGAGGAACACGCTGACGGCCAGCGGCGTCGCGTCCGAGGCCACCTCGTCGACCGCGCGCAGCTCGAACGCCCGCAGGTCCGAGGAGACCTGGTCGTAGGTGGCCTGCCACTCGGTGCCGGAGACCGGCGGGGCACCACCGCTGTAGCTCTGGTCGATCAGCTGGTTCTGCATGATGTCCAGCTGGATGAAGGACGAGCCGGTGATCAGCTTGGCGTAGTCGCCCTGCGCCTGCTGCGGCATGTCCCGCACGCCGGTCTTCAGCAGGTACCGCGAGGAGGCGACGTTCTCGATCAGCTCGCCGCGGCTCTTCTGGTCGATCCGGCCGGCCGCGTTCGCCCCGGCCAGCAGCGCGTCGACCCGGCTCAGGTACTCCTGGCCGCGATAGCCGGTGATCAGGCCGCGGACCTCACGGTCGACCCGCTCGTGGAAGAAGACCGCGGCGGTCGCGGACACGTCGAAACCGGCGTCCACCGCATCGTTGTAAGCGGTCATCATGTTGAGCACGTCGACGTCCCGGGCGTCCACCCGGGAGCGCAGCGCCTGGACCGCGTTGAGGTCGGCGATCAGCGTGTCGGTCCGGACCGACAGGTCGTCGCTCATGGTCAGGCCGTGGATCGCCGACCGGAATCCCTCGCTCGCCTGGTCGGTGGCGGCGCGCTGGGCCTGGAGGTCGGTGAGCGTGCCCTTGCGGGCCGACAGGTAGACGGCCGAGAAGTGCCGCTCGCGCTGCAACTGCGCGATCAGCTGCAGGCCCGGGTCGCCCAGGCGGTGCACCGCGTCGCGCGCGTTGAGCAGATCGACCGCCGGGCCGGCGGTCGCGGTGGTCGCGAAGACCCACATCGCGAGCAGCGCGGCCAGCGGCACCGCGACCATCGCGATGATCTTCGATCTAATCGACCAGTTGCGGCTTCTCATCAAGCTCCGCCCGAAGGGGTTTCGTCAGGGAACGGCGGCACGTCACCGGCCCCGGAAGCCCACCGATCAGAAGTGGACGGCGAGCCTCGGGGTGGATGCGCTTCGGAAGAATACGTAAAGACGTCCGTCACAGCTAGGTCTCAGACCATCGGAAAGTTCCCTTCCATTCCGTTTGTCCACCCGAGATAGGTGTTGATCTCCATTTCCCGGTGGTCGGAGTTACGACAGTCGAGGCCCCGACGCGCCGATCCGCGTCGACAACCAGCCCGAACGCGTAGTAATGGGGCGGCTACTCCGACCGCGCGGGGCCCGGTTTCCGGCCGGTTTCGCCGAACGCGATTGATGAGCGGGTACGAGTGGGAATACCTCCGACTGAAGAAGGAGGAACCTGATGACCGCCACCGCCACCATCGTCCTGATCATCGTCATCCTGCTCGTGCTGGCCGCGGTCGCGTTCGGGGTCCAGGCCATGCGGCGCCGTCGGCTGCAGCAGACCTTCGGACCCGAATACGACC
This sequence comes from Actinoplanes sp. L3-i22, assembly GCF_019704555.1. Lineage (NCBI taxonomy): Bacteria > Bacillati > Actinomycetota > Actinomycetes > Micromonosporales > Micromonosporaceae > Actinoplanes > Actinoplanes sp. L3-i22. The sequence continues at coordinate 1,231,692 of NZ_AP024745.1, read as the reverse complement.
GTGTGGTCGCCGACACCGGCAACCGCACCGAAGCCGAGCGCGAACTGGTCGAGCGCACCAAGCGGCACGCCCAGCTCGAGCTCAAGCCGCTCTCCGCGGAGACCCGGGCGAAGTACTCGGCCGCCTGGGAAGAGGTCCAGATCAAGTTCGTGGACAGCCCGAAGGAAGCGGTCGAGACCGCCGACGAGCTGGTCACCCACCTGATCACCGAGCGTGGTTACCCGACCGGCGACTACGACGAGCGGCTCGCCAACCTCTCCGTCGAACACGCCGCCACGCTGGAGCACTACCGGAACGCCCACGAGATCAGTTCCCGCAGTAAGAATGACGAAGCGGGCACCGAGGACCTCCGCCAGGCGCTGGTCCACTACCGGTCGCTCTTCGCCGACCTGCTCGGCGAGGACCCGGTGGCCGGGGCCGGCACCGTACCCGAACAACGATCGGCCACCGAGGACACCACCACCACCACGAACGCCACGGCCACCACCGACAGCCCGGTGACCGAGACACCCGCCCCCGAACCCGGCGTCGCACCCTCCCGGCCCGACGCCACCAGCCGCTGAGGAGCACCCACGATGCGCTTCTTCTCCAACGAGGCCAAGGACAACGTCGACGACCAGGACGTACGGACGGACGCCGTGCCGCAGCAGCGACCCGGCTCCCCGTGGGACGACCGGCCCGGTGACAGCACCGACGCCGCGCACGACGCCGCGTCCCGGCCCACCGCGTTCGGTGCGGCCGACGACCGCGGGGTCACCCCCGGCGACAGCGCGATCGACGACGACCGGGCACGGGCGAACGAGGACACCGTCGCCTGGCCGACCGGCGAGGCTCCGGCCGACCGGGACCCCGAGGTCGACGTGCCGCTGGACGAGCACCGGGACAGCAACCCCCGGACCGACGACGCCGTGACCGGGGACGCGACCGACGACGTGCTCGACGACCGCGACACCACGGTCGACGCGCACGACGCGCACGACACGCTCGACGACTCGCACGTGGCCGTGCACCGCGCGGACGACGACCAGGACAAGGCCGAGGACGACCTGGCCGCCGAGGACCGGATCGACACGGAGGACCGGGCCGACACCGGGAACCGGGTCGACGACGCCGAGGTCGACGAGGCGCTCGAGGACCGGGGCACCTTCACCGACCCGCAGATCGTGGATGAGGACGAGGACAAAGTGGACGACGACACCTCCGACACGACCGCCGAGCCGATCGTCGCGACGCCGGTCGCGGTCGAGCCGGTCACCGAACCGGAACTCGAGTCCGAGCCGGTGGTGGCGGTGGCCGCCATCCCCGAGCCGACGACCCCCGCGGCGACCCCGGCGGCGACCACCGGGTCGGCCACGCTCTTCCCCGAGGCGGAGACCCAGCCGCTGCGCGACCGGTGGCGGGACATCCAGCTGCGCTTCGTCGACGACCCGAAGGCGAGCACCGCCGAGGCGGCGACCCTCGTCGACGAGACGATCGAGAAGCTGACCGCCGCCCTGCGGGAGCACCGCGGGTCGCTGGCCGGCGGCGGGGACGACACCGAGGCGCTGCGGGTGGAGCTGCGGTCGTACCGCGACATCCTGGACCGGTTGCTCGGACTGTGACGGGCTGACGCCGTACCCGGGAAATCTGGTTTTGATCTGGAAAGAGGGGGCCCTCGGGCCCCCTCTTTCTTCGTTGCCGGAAAAGAACGGCTACGGCGTGACGACGCTGACCGGGACGATGTCCGCCGGGCTGGTCGGCTCGCCCGGGTCGCTGGTGGGCGGGGTCGGCGGCTCGGACCCGTCGTCGTCCCCGGTCGGCTCGGTGCTGGGCTCGGCCGGCGGGGTGCTCGGCTCCGCGGAGCCGGTGGGCTCGGTCGAGACCGGCGCCGACGGGCTGATCGACGCCGACGGCGAGACCGAGGGCGAAGCGCTGGCCGACGGGGACGGGCTGCTGCTGGTGGTGACGGCGGCGGCGGACGGCGTGATCCAGTCGAGGGCGGGGCCGGTCGAGTCGTCCGACTCCTCGCCCGCGCCGTAGCCGCCCTGATCGGTGACGGCGGCCGGCAACTGCTGGCGAATGGTGGCCGGTGGGGTGCGAGGTGGCACGTCATCCGTGCTCAGCTGCACACCCAGCCACAGTGCCGGGCCGAGCCCGACCGCGACGATGGCCCCGAACAGCGCCATCGGCCCCCGCTCCATGAGCGCCTCCCCCTACGGTCCCCCGCGATGGTCCCGCTTCGCGTCGGGCCTGTGCTACCCATTTCGGACGTACACGAAGCCAACAACCGATGCGGTAATTGTGACCCCAGGTGACGTCATAGTGACTCATTCGTCGCGGAGGAGACTCGCGTTGCCTCCGGACCCGGATCAGGGCGGCTTCCGGTACGGCGGGGCCCGTCGGAACGGGCGCGATCAGCCCATTCCGACGATTCGGTCGGCGTACCTCAGCGCGTTCCGGCGAGGAACGTGACCGCGTCCTCCCAGGCCGCCCAGCCACCCGGCAACTCGTCGGTGTCCAGGGACGGCCGGAGGGTGAGACTGCCACCGTCCCGCAAGCCGATCACCCAGCCGCGCCGCCGGCCCGGGAGCGCGGTCACCGCGGCGACGTCCACGAACGGCACGAAACGGCGCCCGTCCGGCGGCGCCTCCATGGTGGCCACCGCGGACTTCACCGCCTCGGCGGCCGCCCCGTCCGGTGCCGCCCCGTCCGATGCCGGCGCCGCGTTCCGGCCGGGGACCGGGACGCCGCCCGAGGCGATCTGGCTCAGTCGCCGCTTCGCCTCCGGCCCCTTGCCCCGGGACAGCCCCGGCACCAGCAGGATGCCCAGGTCGGTGACGAGCAGATCGGTCCGCTCGCCGTCCGCCGACAGGTTGATCAACCCGCCCAGGGCCTGCGCCCGGGCCGCCGCACGGTCCCCGCCCGGCGCGGCCAGATCCACCCCGATCTTGCCGAGGTACGCCCGGACTGCCTCGGCCTGCTCCGGATCGGCGGCGGCCGCGGCCACGTCGGTCAGGTTCAGGTAGGTGCCGTCCGCCGCGACCAGCTCGGCGGTCCCGGTCCAGTTGTGCCGCCAGCGGGCCACGTCACTGCGCAGCGCGGCCAGCGCCAGCATCAGCGCGAGCAGATCGACGATCCGGTCGGCCGTCTCCTCCGGGGTGAGGCCGGGAAAGATGGTGGCCGCGGCGGTCCGGAGGCGGCCATCGGCCGCCAGCGCGAGGATTCCCTCCGCATCCGGTACGACGATGCCCACCGCCCGGGACACGGTCGCCAGAGCCGCCCCCGCCTCGCGTTCCATCTCCGCCGTGCGGGCCACGCTGAGGAAGTCGTCCCAGCTCACCTCGGTCCGCCCGGTCGACGGGAAGGCCACCGCCTGCAGCGCCCGCCCGAGCCCGGGCAGATCCGGGACCAGTTCGTCGGCGGCCTCCTCGGGCGCCTCGGGCGCCTGATCCGATTCGGTCCCGTCCGCGCTGCCCTCCGGGGTGGCGGCCGGCGTCAGCAGGGCCAGTCGCTCGGCCAGCGGCGGGTGGGTGTCCCAGGCACCGGCCGGCTCCGGCCCGCGGGCCCGCAGGATCGCCACGTCCTCGGCGCGCGCCACGAGCACCCGCAGGAAGCCCCCGAACACGTCGTCCGGGACGTGCCCGGCCTGCCAGCCGGGGCCGACGTACTCGGCGTGGAACAACCGTTGCATCCCGGCGAGCACCGGCAGATCGCGCAGCGCCCCGACGGTCGCGCGCACCCCGGCGTGCTCCGCCGCGACCCGGTCCGCGGCCAGTTCCTGGGCAAGGCTGAACGGCGCGTCCCGCCGGCGATAGACCTCGGCGTACGCCCGGAAGACCGCCCCGGCCGGGTTGCGCCCGCGGCTCCACCGGGGTGCCAGCCGCCCGATCGCGACCCGCCCCCGGTACGCCAGCGGCGCCCACCGTCCGAGGCGGGCCGACCCGTGCGCCAGCTCGTGCGCCACCGCGGCCCGCAGCCGCCCGCTGTCCCAGGCCTGCAGCAGCGGCAGCCCGAGGTAGAGGTCCCGCCGCCCGCCGAGCAGGCCGAGCGCCAGGGTCCGCTCGCCGACCACCACGGTCGCGTCGGTGACCACGGTCAGCCCGGCCGGCGCGGGCACCCCGGCGGCGGCCGCGGCCCCGTCGATCAGTGCCCACAGCGCCGGCGCGTCGGCCCGGGTCACGGCGACCCCGGCCGGCACCCGGCGCCGGCTGTGCAGCGCGCGCCAGGTGGCGTAGCCGAGCGCGCCGAACGTGGCCAGGCTCAGCGGCACCCCGGCGCGCAACGCGACCTCGGCGGGCAGCAGTCTCAACACGGTCCACAGCACGCCGAGGACCACGATCAGCTGCAGCCCCGCCACGATCAGGAAGCCGGCCAGGGCGCCGGCCGATCTCGCCGCCGCTCGCGCGTCGTTGCTCAAGCCGCTCTCCTCCCACCCCAAAATCGGCCCCAGCCTAGGACGTCCCTCCTATCGGGTGACGCCACAGGCGTGTGGCCGGAAGTACGGGTGGGACGCCCCGGTCGATCAGTTCGCCGGCCAGTCGATCTCGGGCGCGCGGAAGTACGCGACCCCGGCCGCCGCCCAGCGCGGCCCGAACAGCGCCACCCGCTCCCGGAACGACTCCCAGTCCCGCGCGTCCTGCCGGCTCCAGCCGACCTCGGCCACCGCCGGCAGTCGGGGGAACGTCAGGAACTGCACATCGGCGACGCTGCGCAGGGTCTCCGACCAGAGCGGCGCGGCGACGCCGAGCAGGGCCTCCTCGGTCACGCCGGGCAGCCGGGCGGCCGGGTCCCAGTCGTACGCCCGCCGGACCGGCACCAGGCCGGCCCAGTCCAGGCCGAGCGGGGTGTCCGCGTCGTACTTCATGTCCAGGTAGGTCCGGTCGGCCGGCGACATGATCACGGCGCGCCCGGCGGAGGCCGCGGCGTTGACGTTCGCGTCCTGCTCCTCGGGGCGCCAGTACTGCACGACCGTGCCCTCGGGCAGGTCGGCCGCGGCGATCTCGTGCCAGCCGATGGCCCGCTTGCCGTACTTCCCGGGCAGCGGCAGCACCCGGGACAGGAACGCGCGGTAGTCCTCGGGCGAGGTGTTCAGGCACTCGTCGCCGCCGATGTGCAAGTACGGCCCGGGCGTCGCGTCGGCGACCGTCTTCAGCACGGCCTCGACGAAGGCGTACGTCTCCTCCTTGCCGGCCACCAGCGAGCTGTACCCGACCTCGGCGTCGACGCGCGGCGCGACCGGCTGCCCGTCCGCGGTCAGCTCCGGGTACGCCACCAGCGCCGCGTTCACGTGCCCGGGCATGTCGATCTCCGGAACCACGGTGACGAACCGGTCGGCGGCGTACGCCACCACCTCGGCGTAGTCGGCCAGGGTCAGGAAGCCCGGCCCCGCGCCGTCGCAGCCGGTGCCGGGACCGCCGCCGACCTCGGTGAGCCGCGGCCAGCCCGGGATCTCCAGGCGCCAGCCCTGGTCGTCGGTGAGGTGCAGGTGCAGGTGATTGATCTTGAACCCGACGAGCAGGTCGAGGTGCGCCTTGATCTCGTCGACGGTGAAGAAGTGCCGGGCCAGGTCGATCATCGCGGCCCGGTAGGCGAACCGCGGCCGGTCCTCGATCACCCCGCCGGGCAGCACCCCGTCCCCGGCGGCCAGCTGCCGCAGCGTCTGCACCCCCCAGAACACCCCGGCCGGCTCGGCGGCACGCAGGGTCACCCCGGCCGCGGTGATCTCCAGCCGGTAACCCTCGGCACCCAGCCCGTCCGCATCGGTCAACTCGACACGGACCTCGGCGTTGTCCGGCTCACCGGCACGCGACAGGGCCTCGGGGGTGATCGTGAAGGTCACGGCCGGTTCCGGAACAACCAGGGCCGGCAGCGGAATGACATCGCCGAGCCGCTTCGTCAGAGAGCGCACTCTGAAGACTCTAAACTGTTTCGCTATGGGGATAACTGTGCGTCATGCCACCCATGGCGACGAGCAACCTTTACACGCTCTGGCGACACTTACTTTTGGATTAGCCTGCCCACCGGGCACGACAGAGGCCGATATAACCGCATTCATCGCCACGAACCTGTCCGCCGAACGGTTCGCCGGCTACCTGGCCGACCCGGGCCGGATCCTGCTGCTGGCCCACGACGACGACCGGCCGGTGGGCTATTCGATGCTGGTCCGCGGCCCGATCGCGGACCCGGACGTGGCCGCCGTCGTGGACGCGACCACCAGCGTCGAGCTGAGCAAGTTCTACCTCCTCGCCGAACGGCACGGCTCCGGCGCGGCCCACGCGCTGATGACCGCGACCCTGGCCGAGGCCGCCGCGACCGGCGCGGAGACCTGCTGGCTCGGCGTGAACCAGCAGAACGCCCGGGCCGCCCGCTTCTACACCAAGCACGGCTTCGACATCGTCGGCGTCAAGCGCTTCCTGGTCGGCGCCGAGTGGCACGACGACCACATCCGCCAGCGCAAACTGGGTCAGGCGATCAGGGGCTGCACCTCCTCGGCGACGAAGCGGACATAGCTCTCCGGGTCGGGCTCACCGCGCATCGGCTGGAGGATGACCTTGGTGGCGCCGGCCGCCGCGTAGGCCCGCACCACCTCCGCGATCTCCGCCGCGTCGCCGGCCACGCCCGGCTCGTCCGGCCCGCTCTGCTCGCGGTGGACCCGCAGAAGTTCCCGCGCGCCCGGCCCGAACGCCGCCGCCACGAACACCACGATCTCGTGCGGGCCGTCCACCGCGATCAGCCGTTTCGCCTCGGCGACCCCGGCGACCGTGGTCGCCCCGGTCAGGATCGTCCCGTCACCCACCTCGCCGGACAGGGCCAGCGTCTTCGGCCCGGTCGCCCCGATCAGCAGCGGCGGCGCGACGACCGGCGGCCAGTCCAGCGTCACCTTGTCGAGCCGCACGTAGCGCCCCGCGGTGGTCACCGTCTCGCCGTGCAGCAGGGCGCGCACGGCTGTCGCATACTCCCGGAGCAGGGTCAGCGGGGACGCCGGGCGGGCACCGACCTGGGCCATCCACTCCTGCACGCCGTGGCCGACGCCGGCGATCGCCCGGTCACCGAAGAGCCGGCCGAGGGTGGCGATCTCCATCGCGCAGAGCGCCGCGTTCCGGAACGGCACCGGCATGATCCCGATGCCGACCCGGAGCCGCCCGGTCACCGCGAGCGCGGCCGACGCGGCGGCGACGCCACTGTTCAGGAAGCAGTCCTCCCAGAGCCAGAGCTCGCCGAGCCCGGCCTCGTCCGCCGCCCGGGCCACGCCGAGCAGCCGCTCCGGCGGGTTGTTCGGGGTAAAGATCGCTCCGAGTGTCGTCATGCCCGCCATTCTGGTGGCACCCCCCGACAAGAATCCGGCCGTGAACCGAATCGCGGCGACCGGGCATCAACGGTTGTGAACGACCAACTGCACATCGAGGACGGCGTGCTGATCCGCGAGTCGGTCGGTGATCCGGAGCGGTTCGCACCGCTCTTCGACCGGCACGCGGTGACCGTGCACCGCTACCTGGCCCGCCGGATCGGCCCGCCCGCCGACGACCTGCTGGCCGAGACGTTCCTGATCGCGTTCCGCCGGCGCGCCGACTATCAGCCGCTGCGGCTGGAGGTACGTCCGTGGTTGCTCGGGATCGCCACGAACGTCCTGCACCGGCACGTTCGTCAGGAGGAGCGCCGCTACCGGGCACTGGCCCGGGCGGCCGGACAGCAGGATCCGCCGCCCGATCCGGAGGGGGCCGAGGACCGTCTCGACGCCCGGGCCATCCGGGCGGAACTGGCCGCGGCGCTGGCGAAACTCAAGGCCGCCGACCGCGACGCGCTCCTGCTGCTGGCGTGGGGACAACTCTCGTACGCGGAGATCGCCGCGACCCTGGCCATCCCGATCGGCACCGTCCGCTCCCGGATCAACCGCGCCCGCCGGCAGACCCGCGCTGCCCTCGGCCACACCCCTACGGAGGTGGAGAAATGACCGACGACCTGGACCTTCTCAACCGGTACGGCCCCGATGCGCCCGAGCTGTCGGCCGCGACGTCGAGCACCGCCCGCGCCGCCCTGACCGCCGAGATCGCGGGTACCGGACAGCGCAAGGTCCCGCGGCGCCCGCCCTGGCTCATCCCCGCCGCGGCCGGCCTCGGTTTCGCCGCCGCCGCGGTGACCGCCGTGATGATCGCGCTCGCCGCCGTCCCGGGCGGCCGGGTCCCCTCACCCCCGCCGACCCGGGCCGGCGCCTCGGCCCTCGCAACGGTGCGGCTGGTCGCCGCGACCGCTCCGGAGTTCGACTACGAGATCCCCGGCCTGGGCGACCCGGTCTTCACCGCCGGCCCGGGTGGTCCGATCACCGCGGTCTACCAGGTTGGCACCCCGGAGAAGAGCATGAGCCTGCGGACCGGCCGGGCCGACCCGGGCGATACGCCGGGTCAACGCGCCGTCAAGGTGGACGGGCACCCCGGCCGGATCCTGTCGATCCCCGGCCAGGACGTCGACTCGGTCGAGCTGACCTGGGAATACGCCGCCGGGGTCTGGCTCACCATCGGCACCAACGGGCGCCCGGCCACCGAGGACGAGGTCATCCGGATGGCGACGACGGTGCGGGCGAAGCGGCAGTCGCTGGGCTTCGAGGCGACGCTCGGGCTGATCCCGGAGGGCTGGACGCTGGCCGGCTTCAAGGGCTCCGCCCTGCTCTCCTACGCCGACCCGGCCCACCTCGATCAGCAGGTGCACCTTCAGTGGTGGTCCACCCCGGCCGGCGACGAGACCGGCGAGACCTCGGGGCTGGCGGAGACCACGCCCGTGACGATCAACGGCAGCCCGGCCACTCTGGACCGCGCGGCGGAGATCTGGGTCGTCAACGGCGGCCGGTTGCCCGACGGGTCGGCGTTCCGGCTGATGGCCCCGCGATCGTTCACGGCCGATCAGGTGCTTCGGCTCGCGCGGTCGGTACGCCGTACCGAATAATCGGGTTTTGATATAAGCAGTGGCTTAAACGTGACGGAAAAGTGTCGCACCCGGGGACTACCTTCATTGATGCGGACCGACGCCACGGGGGCGTCGGTCCGTCCAGATCAGACGGTTGTCGCGCGCAGCAGGGTCTCGCCCGCCGCGCGCGCCCGTTCGCGCAGCTCAGGCGGGGCTTCGATGGTGAACGGGGCGCCCAGCACGCCGAGCACCATGACCGGCCAGCCGAGGTCGTCGACGTTCATCCGAAGTCGACAGTGCCCCTCCCCGAGCACCTCGATCTGCCCCCAGTGGCCGGTCGACGCGCCGATCGCCGCCGGGGTCGCCTCGATCAGCACGGACACCTCGTACCGATTGGGAATGGCTCTTATCCGGGACCGCAGCCAGGCCACCGGGTCGCCGCCGGGGATCTCCCGCGGCCGGAAGCGGGCCCCGGTCAGCGCCGGCTCGGCGATCCGGTCCACCCGGAAGTTGCGCCAGTCGGCCCGGTCGAGATCCCAGGCCAGCAGGTACCACTTCCGGCCGAGCGGGACGAGGCGGTGCGGCTCGACGTGCCGCCGCGAGACGTCGCCGGTGCGCGGGGTGTAGCCGAAGCGCAGCCGTTCCTCGGCCCGGGTGGCCAGCGCGATCGTGGTCAGCACCCCGGCGTCCAGCACCGGCCCGCCGCCGAAGACGCCCGGGCTGGTCACCGCCTGCAGCGCGTCGATCCGGCGGCGCAGCCGCGGCGGGAGCAGCTGGATGACCTTGGCCAGCGCCCGCACCGACGTCTCCTCGAACCCGGCGACCGCCCCGGCGGCGGCGCTGCGCAGCCCGACCGCGATCGCCACCGCCTCCTCGTCGTCGAGCAGCAGCGGCGGCACCGCGGCACCGGCCTGGAGTTGGTAGCCGCCGGCCACCCCGCGCGCGGCGTCCACCGGATAGCCCAGCTCCCGCAGGCGGTCCACGTCCCGGCGCAGGGTGCGCGGGGAGACCTCGAGGCGCTCGGCCAGCTCCGAGCCGGGCCAGTAGCGGTGGGTCTGCAGCAGCGACAACAGCCGCAGCATCCGGGCACTCGTGTTCGCCATGGATCCAGAATCCCTCGGATTGCGGTCAGGAGCTGACCGCAACGAACCCTAGCGTCGGAGCCATGATGATTGCGACGCGAGAACTGACGAAACGGTTCAAGAGCGTTACCGCGGTCGACGGCATCACCCTCGACGTGGCGGACGGCGAACTGGTCGCGCTGCTCGGCCCGAACGGCGCCGGCAAGTCCACCACGCTGCGCATGCTCACCACGCTGATCCCGCCGACCGCCGGCAGCGCCGAGGTGGCCGGCTTCGACGTGGTCACCCGGCAGCGCGAGGTGCGGCGCCGGATCGGGTACATCGGGCAGGGTAACGGCGCCGGGCACAGCCAGCGCGGGCGCGACGAGCTGATCAGCCAGGGGCGGGCGTACGGCCTGCCGGTCCGCCAGGCCCGGGCCCGCGCCGCCGAGCTGATCGACTCGCTCGGCCTGGGCGAGGTCGCCGACCGGACCGTCTCCACCCTCTCCGGCGGCCAGCGCCGCCGCCTGGACATCGCGATGGGCCTGATCCACGCCCCGGAGCTGCTCTTCCTCGACGAGCCGTCGACCGGCCTCGATCCGCAGAACCGCGCCAACCTGCAGGAGCACATCCTGCGCCTGCGCCGGGAGCACGGCACCACGATCGTGCTCACCACCCACTACCTGGAGGAGGCCGACTCGATGGCCGAGCGGGTGATCGTGATCGACCACGGCCGGATCATCGCCGACGACAGCCCGGCCCGGCTCAAGACCAAGCACGTGGGTGACCGGGTGATCCTCGGCTTCGGCTCCGAGGCGGAGGCCGCCCGGGTCCAGCAGGGGACCAGGGAGGGCACCCGGGTGGTGATCACCACGGACGACGGGCCCCGGCTGGTGCTGAGCCTGCTCGACACGCGACCGGAGACGGTCGAGGTGATCCGGCCGACCCTGGACGACGTCTTCCTCACCCTGACCGGCCGCAGCCTGCGCGAAGAGACCCCGGAGGCCTGATCATGAGCTCCCTCGTCACGGACACCCGGGTGGTCTTCAGCCGGGAGCTGCGCCCGGTGCTGCGCAGCCCGTTCTCGATCGTCTTCTCGATGGTGCAGCCGCTGTTCTTCCTGGCGCTGTACGCCCCGCTGCTGCCGGACGAGACCTCGCTGCAGTGGTTCGTGCCCGGGATCATCGTGATGTCGTGTCTGTTCGGCACGTCGATGACCGGCTCGAACCTGCTCTACGAGATCCAGTCCGGCTCGCACGAGCGGATGCTGGTCACCCCGCTGCGCCGGCCCGCGCTGCTGATCGGGCGGGCGCTCAAGGAGATCGTCCCGATGCTCGCCCAGGCGGTGCTGATCGTGGCGGTCTGCGTGCCGTTCGGGTTCCGGCTGCATCCGCTGGGGGCGCTGCTCGGGCTGGTGATACTGGCCGGTTTCTGCGTCGGGCTGGGCGCGCTGTCGTACACGCTCGCCCTGGCCTCGAAGAACCAGGAGTGGCTGTTCTGGACCGTACAGCAGACCCTGCTCTTTCCGTTGTTGCTGCTCGCCGGGGTGCTGTTGCCGATCGAGAACGGTCCTGCGTGGTTGCGGTTCCTTTCCGACATCAACCCCATGACGTACGTCGTGAACGCCGAACGTGCCCTGTTCGACGGCGACGTGTGGTCCACCGCCACCGGTTACGGCGTGCTCGCCGCCGCCGGGGTGGGACTTCTCGGATTGCTGATCGGTGTCCGGGCGATGCAGCGCTCCGATTGACGTACCGGCCCGCTACGTTCTTTACTCGCGACTCGTCGGGGCGAGACGGGTGCATCGAGGCGGAAGGTGGCGGGCGGACGCATGCTCGGTCGGCAGCGTCGGGACGACGACGAGTTCGTCTCACCCGGGTTCGAAGAGGGCGGCTGGCACCGGGAGTCCCCCGGTGACGTGGTCCGCGTCGGCGCGCGCTGGCGGGCCCGGCGGCGCGTCCTGCCCGGCCCGTTCCGGCACCTGCTGGACGGGCTGATCCGGCCACCGGCGGTCGCCTCGGCGCCGCGCCGCGCGAACCCGGACGCCGTGGTGGACTGCGCGGTCTACACCTCCGGCGTGCGGCGCTCGGAGCCCGGGCAGCCGCGGCAGATGTCGTATCCGGACGCCGCCCGCCTGGCCCGGCGGCGCCGCAACGCGTTCGTCTGGCTCGGCCTGCACGAGCCGGACCAGCCCACGATGAACGTGGTCGCCGAGGTCTTCGGCCTGCACGAGCTGGTCGCCGAGCAGGCCACCACCGGCGGGCACCGGCCCGGGGTGGAGACCGCCGGCGACGTGACCCGGCTGGTGCTGCGGTCCGCGCGGTACGTCGAGCACGACCGGCTCACCGACACCTCCGAGGTGGTGGAGACCGGCGACATCACGGTGCTGATCGGCTCGTGGTTCGCGATCACCGTGCGGCACGGCCCGGTCGGCCCGCTCTGGCAGGTCCGGCAGGAGCTGGAGAAGCGGCCGGAGGTGCTGCGGCACGGCCCGTGGGCGGTGGCCTACGCGGTCGGCAGCCGCCTGGTCGACAGCTACCTGGACGTCGCCGGGCACGTCGAGCGCGACCTGGAGCGCCTGGAGGAGGAGTCCTTCGCGGCCGTCCGGAGCACCGGGATCGCCCACATCTACCAGCTGAAACGGGAGATGGTGGAGTTCAAGCGGGCGGTGCTGCCGCTGGCCGAGCCGCTGGCCCGGCTGCTGGAGACCCGGGAGCTGCCGGCCGGGCTGCGGCCGTACCTGGTCGACGTGCGCGGGCGGCTGAGCCGGGCGGTGGACCGGGTGGCCGGCTTCGACGACCTGCTCAACTCGATCCTGCAGGCCCGGCTCGCGCAGATCTCGATCGATCAGAACGACGACATGCGCAAGATCGCCGCGTGGGCCGCGATCGCCGCGGTGCCGACGGTCATCGCCGGGATCTACGGGATGAACTTCACGGTCATTCCGGGGCTGGACTCGCCGTACGGCTTCTCCGTCACGATCGCGGCGATGGCGGTGCTCTGCGGCGGCCTCTACTGGCGGCTGAAGCGGACCGGCTGGCTCTGATCACGGTCGGTGATCGCGACCAAGGTCACAGACGCTGCGTGACGGCATTCCAGTTTGGATCAGTCACCCGCTGGATACGCTCAGGATCACCCGATCGGGCCGGTTTCCACACCGGACGGTGATACGGGACAGCCGCCTCCGCCCCTAGCCCGCGACCACGGCGAGTGACTAGGTTCCGGGGTTGCGTTGATCTTTGGGGAGTGACGGACGTGACGGCAACCGAGGCCACCGGCTTGACCCTGCGCGAGCGTTCGTGGCTTCCGCTGGAGCACATCCGCACGATCGGCCCGCTGACCGGGATCACCGCGGCCCGGATGCGGGACGCGCTGACCGGCCTGCACCGGGCCGACCCGGAACACCGGGCGGTCTCCCGGCTGGATCGTCCGGGTGCGGCCTGGCAGCACCTGGACACCGCGGAGTTCGCCGTCTTCGTCCGGGACGTGGTCACCGACCTCGGCCCGGCGACGCTGGACTTCGCGACGATGACCCGGCGCCTGCAGGACGAGCCGCCGGGCGAGCATCCGGTCCGGATCCTGGTCGGCGGCGGGTACGTCGCGCTCAAGGTCTCCCCGGCGTACGGCGACACCGAGCCGGTCAACGCCCTGCTCCGCGAGCTGGTCCGGGCCGCGCTGGCCGGCCGCGCCGCCGCCCTCACCCCGTTGACCGCGCGCCGCTGGGCGCTGCCGCGGGCCTGGCTCAAGCAGGTCGGCCTGCGCCCGAGCCGGTGGCGGGACGGGCTGGCCGTGCCCCGGCCGCCGCAGCGCCTTCCCGCGCCGACCCGCCCGTGGAAGGCGAGCCTGGTCACCTGCTCGGCCCGGTCGCCGCGGGTGCTCGGCGAGATGCGCCTGTGGCGCGACCGGCACGCCCCGGGCGCCACCGCGCCGGCCATCGCGTTCGCCGCGTTCGCCGCGGCCCTGGTCGAGCTGGGGCTGAACCCGGATCTGTCCGGCGGGGTGTTCCTGGCCGACGCGCGCTGGCACCTGGGCCAGGCGGCCGGCGTCGACGGCAACTTCAGCACCGGGTCGTACCTGTCCCCGGCCAGCCTGACCCACCCCGCGCCGATCGACCGCACGCTCACCGCCGAGCTGGCCGGCGGCCGGATCCTGACCGCGATGCTGCTGCGTTCCGGCCGGATGATGGTGACCCGCGCGCCGCGGATCCCGCAGCCGTACCCGGAGGAGATCGCGATCGAGCCGCGCCCCCGGTTGGTCTTCGACGACCAGGGGCGGCACGACCTGCTCGGCGATCTGCCGTGGGCGGTCGGCCCGGCCGGCCGGATCAACCAGAGCGCGCCCGCGCACTGCGAGCCGGAGGGCATCGCGCTGGCGATCAGCGAGATGGACGGGGTGGTGCACCTGGACGCGACGTTCCACTCCTCGACGTACGACCTGGTGGTCCTGCAGCGCGCCCTGGACCTGGTCTGCAGCGACCCGGCCGGCCTGATCGGCGCCCGCCTCTGAGGCTCGGCGTCCGCCGCTGAGGCTGGCGGAAGACGAAAGGCGCACGGCCGGGGGGAAGCCGGCCGTGCGCCCTTTTTCATCCGGGGATCAGGTCAGTGGTGACCGCCGCCGCCCTGCCCCGGCCCACCGTGGCCCGAGCCGCCCGGCTGCTGACCGGCCGGCGAGCCGCCGCCGGGCTGCATGCCGCCGGGGTTGGCGCCACCCTGGTGCGGGGCGCCGGGCTGGTCGTGGCCGGGCATGCCCTGGCCGGTGGTGGGGCCGCCGGGGTGGCCGGCTCCGGGGCCGCCCGGACCCCCTTGGCCCCCCGGCGGAGTGTTGCGCACGACCGGCAGCGACATCGCCGTGGTGCGTGTCTGGGTGCGGGCACGCATCCCGCACTCGTTGTACGAGATCGTCGTCCAGAGCTTCGCCACGCCGCCGGCCACGTTCTCCGGGGTGACCCGGACGCGGGTGACCTCGGTACGCCGTACGCCGAGGGTGTTGCCCTTCAGGAAGTTGGCCGCACGCCGGTTGCCCAGGTATTCCACCCGGACCCGCTCGCCGCGGACCTGGACCTGCGCGTCGCAGACCGGCCGGTCGGTGCGCCAGGCGATGTCGACCCAGGTGGGGACGTTGGCCCGGACCGGCTTGAGCCAGGCGGTGACCGGCTGGGGGCCCCGGGGCGCCGCGGTGGCCGGCGCGGCGGCGACTGCCGTCAACCCGGCTGCTGCAGTGGCCAGCGCGAACGTTGCTGCGATTCGCCGACTCATGTGCATTACGAATCCTCCGATGCCCTCTGTTCAACCGGTCCGGCAGTAGCGGCGGCCCGGCGAAAAGGACAATATGGGAATTGAGTACCTGACTGTCCGGATTTGCCCGCGTTTTTCGGAGGGGAAACGCGATTTGGACAAAACGTCAGTATTCGGTCAGCCGAAAAGAGGATGCCGTCGCGCGGGACTGAAACCCGATCTACCGGGTAACCCTCGACACATGGCTGAGAAGGCGGAAGACCTCGGCGAACCGGTCGCCTACCAGGTCCTGCGTGCGGGCGTGCCGGTCTACGCACCCGGTGGCGACACGGTCGGCACGGTCGAACAGGTCCTCGCCGACGACGGCCCGGACGTCTTCCACGGGCTGGTGATCGGCACGCCGGACGGGCGGCGCTTCGCCGCCCGCGCGCAGGTGGCCGGCCTCTACGAGCGCGGCGTGATCCTCACCGAGCCGGCCGAGCGGCTGGGCACCGACCTGCCGGTGGAGCGCCACGAGAGCGGGCTGAAGCGGGCGTGGGACTGGCTGGTCCAGCCCCACTGACCCGCTGCCGCCTCGACTACTGCTGACCGCGGTCCCGGTAGGTCCAGTTGCCGTTGCCGAGCGTGCCGCGGCCGGACGAGCTCTTCGCCGCCTGCTCCTGCTGCGCCATCCGGGCGTCGATCCGGGCCTTCAGGTACTCGGTGGCGGCGCGGTCCTCCTCGCTGGGGGCGGCCATCAGCGCGTACACCATGCCCAGCAGGGCGAAGACCACCGTGATGCCGATCGGCACCAGCAGCGAGCCCGCGCTGGCGCCCTGGATCGTGCCGAAGTGCTCCTCCTCGGTCACCGACATCGCCGACATGCCGGTGAAGTGCATGCCGTTGACCGCGACGCCCATCACCAGGGCGGAGATGAAGATGATCAGCGGCTTGCTGACCACCAGGGTGAGCCAGAGCGCGACGGTGGCGGCGACCACGGCGATCACCACCGAGAGGATGACCCGGGAACCCGCGTAGTGGATCTCGCCGTTCACCCGCATCGCGGCCATGCCGGTGTAGTGCATCGCGGCCACGCCGAGGCCGGCCACCACGCCGCCGGTCAGGATCCGCACGTGCCGCGCGCCGGTGCCGAGCAGCGCGATGGCCAGGCCGATGCCGACCGCGACGATCGCGATCAGGACGCTGGCGGCGGTGAGGCCCACGTCGTACCGCACCTGTTCGCCGACCACCTCGAAGCCGAGCATGGCCACGAAGTGCATGGTCCAGATGCCGGTCGCGCCGATGGCCAGCGTCGAGAGGACGAGCCACCAGCCCTTCTCGGCGTTCGTCCGGGATGACCGCAGCCGTGTCGCGCCGATGAGGCCGAGTAACGAGCCGAGCACGGACAGCAGATAGCTGAACGTGGGGGTCACCCATCCGTGGTCAAAGTGATGGATCTCCGCCATGGTTGCCGCGCTCCCTCTCGTGAAGAGTTTTGCCGCGCTGCATACTGCCTCAGCCCCGTCGCGGTCGTCACCGATTGTGATCCAAACTTCGTTACGAGCGCACGAGCAGATGATCTCAATTTGGGTCACGGTTGATGGCGCATCGTCCGAAACGGGGATAACGGACATCCGTTTTGCCTTGTAGGAGCGATATAGTCCGCTTTCCGTTACGAGGCAAATACAAAACGGACGAACCTATTACGTACGGCCGTAGCGATGACTTTCCGTAACGTATACGAAATGCCGTCGTTCACGCCCCGGCAGGCGCCTGACTGGCCGGGGTGAGCAGGCTGAGCGCCGCCGCCCGCTGCGAGTGGAGAACCTGCACGGTGTCCTCGGTGCAGGTGCCCGGCCGCTCGTCCATGACACAGAGTGTGCCGACGACGTGACCCTCCGGGGAGTGCAGCGGGACGCTGGCGTACGACCGGACGCCGCTCACCGCGAACAGCGGGGTGTCCGCGTACTCGCCGCTCGCCTGGCTGTCCACGATCAGCACCGGCACGTCCTCGGCCACCACGATCGCGTCCGGCGACCACTCGGCCGGCACCCCGCCCGCCTCCCGGACCCAGGTCGGCATCCCGAACGACCCGGCCACCACCACGGAGTCGTTGAGCATCAGCGTGATCGCCCCGGTCGGCACCTTGGCCAGCACCGCGAGCCGCTCGGCGAACGCGTCCAGCCCGGCCACGTGCGCGGGCCGGGACAGGAAGTCCGAGACGGCCAGCAGCCGCGGCACGTCGGACAGCTGGGCGGCGGTGCCGTGATGCGGGTCCTGCGCCGCGAGCAGCTCGGTCGCCGCCTCCAGCAGATGCTTGGGGCGGACCGGCTTGGTGATGGTCACGTCGAAGAGCTGCCGGGCCGCGGCCGGCGTGGCGGCGGACAGCATGATCATCGGGATCGCGGCGGTGCCCACCTCGGCGCGCAGCCGGCCGGCCACCTCCAGCCCGCTCATCCCGGGCATGTGGTGGTCGAGGATGACCAGGTCGGGGAGGGTGCGCTCGATCAGGTCGAGGGCGGCCGCGCCGTTCGGGGCGGTCTGCACGGCGTGCCCGGCGTTGCTCAGCACCGTCTTGAGCAGCTCCGCGATGTCCCGGTCATCCTCCGCGATCACGATGGACGCCATGGCGCGCTCCCCTCGGTCGGCCGCACGATCGACCCGACCATAAGCCCGGCAAGCTCCACAGATCCCCGAAACCCACAATGTCGGGTATTATCGATTTATCAAATTTTATCGGCGCGGATTTCGGCGACGCCGCCTGGGCTCACGGCACTTGGGCTCACGCCGCCCGGGCTCACGCCGCCCAGTCCAGCTCCGCCGACCGGATCCGCCGCACCAGGGCCGCGATCCACTCCAGCTCCGCCGCGACCAGCCCGTGCCAGTACCCGTGCTCCAGGGTGCCCAGCTCGGCCATCGCCGCCGACCCGGCCGGCAGCGCCGCCTGCTCCCCGGTCAGCCGCTCGGCCCGCGCGGTGAGCAGCGCCACCGCCCGATCCGCCGGAAGGCTCCCGAGGCAGGCCACCGCGAGCGCGAAGTCCACCGACGCGACCGGGGTGTCCCGCAGGCCGGACTCGACCTTCGCCCGGAAGCAGGCGATGCCCGGGCCGGTCAGCACGTACTCCGTCCGGGGCGGGCGGTTGCCGACCTTGCCGGGCTCCCGCGCGTCCACCAGACCGGCCCGGTGCAGCGACTTGAGCAGGGTGGTCACCGTGCTGCGGGTCGCGGTGAGGTGTGCGTACCGCTCCTGGAGGCGGGTCGCCAGATCGTAGGCGTGCGCCGGGCGCTCCCCGAGGAACCCGAGAATCGGCAGCACCAGACTGTTCCGTGAGGCATCCAGCGGCATGGAACAACGGTATGGGCGTATACACCTAGAAACAACCCAATATTGACCTTGATCTCCGGAACAACCCCGAACGGCCTACTGGCGTACGCCCGTAGGGTGACTCGGGTGGAACCACTGACTAACTGGGCCGGCAACATCACCTTCGGCGCCCGGCAGGTGCTGCGCCCCCGGACGATCGACGAGGCGCGCGACCTGATCGCGGCGGCCGCCAAGGTGCGCGTGCTGGGCAGCGGACACTCGTTCAACCGGCTCGCCGACACCGACGGGGACCTGCTGTCGCTGGCCGGCCTGCCGCGGGTCGTCGAGATCGCGCCGGACCGGCGGACCGTCCGGGTCGACGGCGGCATCCGGTACGGCGACCTCGCCACCCGCCTGCACGCCGAGGGCCTGGCCGTGCACAACATGGCGTCGCTGCCGCACATCTCGGTGGCCGGCGCGGTCGCCACCGCCACGCACGGCTCCGGGGTCGGCAACGGCAACCTGGCCACCGCGGTCGCCGGCGTCGAGATCGTCCGCGCCGACGGCGAGCTGGTCACGGTGTCCCGCGGCGACGCGGACTTCCCCGGCTCGGTGGCCGCACTCGGCGCGCTGGGCGCCGTGGTCGCGCTGACCCTGGACGTGCGGCCCGCCTTCGAGCTGCGGCAGTACGTCTTCGAGAACCTGCCCGCCGCCTCGGTCCGCACCGGGCTGCCCGAGATCCTCGCCGACGGCTACAGCGTCAGCCTCTTCACCCGCTGGACCGGCCCGGACATCGACCAGGTCTGGCTGAAGCGACTCGACCCGATGACCGGGGACCCGTTCTTCGGCGCGACCCTCGCCGACGGCCCGCGCCACCCGGTGCCCGGCATGCCCGCCGAGAACTGCACCGAGCAGGGCGGCGTGCCCGGCCCCTGGCACGAGCGGCTGCCGCACTTCCGGATGGAGTTCACCCCGAGCAGCGGCGAGGAGCTGCAGTCCGAGTGGCACGTCCCGCTCGATCGGGCCAACGACGCGATCGATGCGGTGGCCCAGGTCCGCGAGCGGGTCGCGGACGTCCTCCAGGTTTCCGAGGTACGGACGATCGCCGCCGACGACCTCTGGATGTCGCCGAACTACCAGCGGGACAGCCTGGCCCTGCACTTCACCTGGATCGCCGACACCGAGGCGGTGCTCCCGGTCGTCGCCGATGTGGAGAAGGCCCTCGCCCCGCTGAACCCCCGCCCGCACCTGGGCAAGGTCTTCACCACCGCCCCGGAACTGCCCCGCACCGCCGACTTCAAGGCCCTCGCGGAGCGCTTCGACCCAGCCGGCAAGTTCCGCAACGAGTTCCTCGACCGTCTGCTCGGATGACCACCCTGGAGGCGTTCCGCGCGGAGGCCGACGCTCTCGGGCACGCGGCCGCCCGCTGGGACGGTGCCGACTGGACCCGGCCGACCCGATGCGCGCCCTGGTCCGTACGCGAATTGTTCGCCCACATCCGGGTCGCCCTGGGCTGGCTGCCCGGCATGCTGGCCGGGGATCCGCCGGAGGCGGCCGAGGTCTCCGCCGCGGACTACTACCGCCCGGACCACCGCTTCTCGGCGGCGACCGACGCCACCCGGATCAGGCTCGCCCAGGAACAGGCCGCCGGCCTGGACGTCCGCGACTTCCGCGGATTCACCACCACCCTGGCCGACCGGTGCGCGGCCGAACCGCCGGGCCGGGTCGTCCGCACCCGGCACGGCGACGCCATGCTCCTCGACGACTTCCTGACCACCCGGGTGGTCGAGCTCGCGGTCCACGGCCTCGACCTGGCCGACGCCCTGCACCACCCGGCCTGGCTCACCCCACCGGCTGCCGAAGTGGTCCTGCGGCTGCTCTTCGACCGCGCGCCGGCCGACCTGCCCGGCCCGCCCGACCAGCTGATCCGCCAGGCCACCGGCCGCGCCCCCACCACCCTCGACCTCACCGGCCTACACCCTTTGACCCTTGGCTGACACACCCCTCGGCCGACGCACCCTCGGCCCTCGGCTGACGCATCCTCGACCCTCGGCCGACGCACCCTGGCCGCGCGCCCTCGACCGGTGCTGAACGCTGGGGTCGGGGGTGGTCAGCAGCCGCAGGTGGCGCCGGCCGGGGCGGTCAGTTCGTCGGCGGGGCGGGACCGCTCGCCCTTCTCGTCGCGCACCGGGAAGCCCTCCCGCACCCAGTACTCGTAACCGCCGATCATCTCCTTGACCGCGTACCCGAGCTTGGCGAACTCCAGCGCCGCCCGGGTCGCCCCGTTGCACCCCGGCCCCCAGCAGTAGGTGACCACCGCGCTGCCGGCCGGGATCACCTCGGCGGCCCGGGCGGCGATCTCCCGGGTCGGCAGGTGGACGGCGTGCGGGAGGTGCCCCTGCCGCCACGACTCGTCGCTCCGCGAGTCGACGACGACCACCCCGGCCGTGCCGGCCTCCAGGTCGGCGTGGACGTCACTGACGTCGGTCTCGAAGCGGAGCCGGTTGCTGAAATGCTCGATTGCGCTGGTCATGACACTGATCGTGCCGTCGCGCGGCCGAACGGCCCAGTGGCGCTGATGCCAACCATCGCTAAGATCTCGCCATGCTCCGGATCGGGAAGCGTGCCCCGTCGGTCACCGTGCTGGCCTACGACGGCATGTCCGTCTTCGAGCTCGGCATCGTCACCGAGGTCTTCGGCCTGCCCCGCCCGGAGTTCGACCGCCCCTGGTACGACCTGACCATCTGCGCCGAGACCCCGGGCCCGGTCCGCGTGGTCGGCGGCGCCTCGCTGTACACCGAGCACGGCCTGGACACGTTCGCGGCCGGCCGCACGGTGATCGTCCCGGGCGTGCCCGACGTCCGCGCCGACCCGTCCCCCGCCCTGGTCACGGCGCTGCGATCGGCCCACGCGCGGGGCGCCCGGATCATGTCGATCTGCTCGGGGGCGTTCGCCCTGGCCGGCGCCGGCCTCCTGGACGGCCGCCGAGCCACCACCCACTGGCGCTACGCGGAGACCCTGCGCACCCGCCACCCGTCCGTCCAGGTCGACGCGGACGTCCTCTACCTCGACGACGGCGACGTCCTGACCAGCGCCGGCAGCGCCGCCGGCCTGGATCTGTGCGTGCACGTGGTGCGCCTGGACCACGGCCCGGCGATCGCCAACGCGGTCGCCCGCCGGCTGGTCGTCCCGCCGCACCGGGACGGCGGGCAGGCCCAGTTCATCGAGGCCCCGGTGCCGGACGACCCGGCCGACGACCGGCTGGCCCGGAGCATGGAGTGGGCGCTGCTCAACCTGTCCTCGCCGATCACCGTCGAGGTGCTGGCCCGCCGGGCGCACATGTCCGCGCGCACCTACCTGCGGCACTTCGCCCGGGCCACCGGCACGACCCCGATCCGCTGGCTGATCGGCCAGCGCGTACACGCCAGCCTGGCCCTGCTGGAGACGACCCGCGCACCGATCGAGGAGGTCGCGTCAGCGGTCGGCTTCGACTCACCGGTCACGTTCCGCCACCACTTCGCCCAGACGATGCGAACCTCCCCGTCCGCCTACCGCAAAGCCTTCTGCTCCTGAGCGCCCTCGTAGGTGAGGCCGGCGACCATCCCGTCCGGGCCGACCGCCGCGGAGAACAGGTACCGTCCGTGCTCGCCCGGCTCGGTGCCGTAGCTGCTGAAGACTTTCCGCTCGCCCGACTTGTCCTTCAGGGCATCCGGGCACGAGTAGGTCACGTCCTTCCCGGCTTGCGGGTCGACGCGCTTCCTCGCCCAGTCGGCCAGCGCGGCACAGGCCTCCGGCGTGGCCGGCGACGTGGACCAGATCACCGTGAAGCCGTTGTCCTCGATCAGCACCGGCTGATCGTCGCGCTGCGTCCACTTCGCGTTCTCGACGTCCGGAATCGTCGGATCCTGGATCACCTGCCAGCCCGCCGGCCCGCCGTAGGACAGCACCCCCTGCAACGCCGAGTCCCGCGCCGCGGTAGGCGAGGACGGCCGGCTCCAGATCCAGCCGAAGAGCGCCGCCAGGACAACGGCCAGCACACCGGCCGCAATGATGATCGGCCGCCGGCGAGCCTTCGCCGCCGGCTTCGCAGCTTCGTCGGCTTCTGCCACGGGCACCTGTTCGGGGCTGACTTCGGTCACCACCCCAGTGTCACGCACGCCACCAAACCACCACCCGGCACGGTCACCGCCCCCTGCTCAAGCACCCCGCCACACCACCACCCGCCACGGTCACCGCCCACTCCTCACGCACAGGCGCCACACCATCACCCGCCACGGTCACCGCCCACCTCTCACGCGCCCCGCCACACCACCACCCCTCCACCCGGCACGGTCACCGACCCGGACACCGCGCGCCCGGTAGCCGCGTTCGTCCCCGCCCCCGGCAACGGAACCGTCCCCGGCCCGTCGCCATGGTTGAAGAGAAACACCAGCTCACCCCGCCGAACCGCCTCCACCCCCGGCGGCAGCCCGGCCAGCACCGGCGTCACCCCGGCCTCCACCGCCACCTGCCCCAGCAGCCGGCGCAGCGCGTCATCACCGAGCCCGGGCGACACATACCAGGCAGTACCCGCCCCGAACCGGTTCCGAGTGACCGCCGGCGCCCCCGCCAGCACATCCCCCGCGTACCGAACCACCGTCTCGGCCCCGGCCGTCTCCACCCGCTCACTCCAGCGAATGCCCTGCTCCCCGTTGTCGAGAGCGATCGTCACGCCGACCCCGAGCGGCCGCCACTCCACCACCCGCACCCCGAGCACCTCCCGGAACGCCCCGGGATATCCCCCGAGCCGAATCCGCCCCGCCGGATCCGCGATCCCACTGAGATGCCCCACCACCAGGCATCCCCCGCCCGCGACGAAGTCCCGCAGCGCCGCCGCACTCGCATCCGAGATCAAAAACAGATGCGACAAAACCACAATTTTGTACGCCCCCAGCCCCGCCCCAACCGCACCCGCCCCGGAGCCGGAGTCCACCAGCTCCGTCCCACCCCCGGTCGACAGCGTTCCGGCGCCGACCAGCCCCGCGCCGCCCGCAGCCGCCCGTTCCCCGAACCCGTCCAGTCCCGGGAAAACGAAATCCGTGGCGAAGCCCGATTCGTACAGCACCCGATGCACCTGCCGCACCGCCGCCAGATAGTCGATGTCCGCCGCCGGCAACCCGCCACCCTGCAACGCCCACCACGACGGCGCGTCCCACCCCACCGCCACCTGCGCCGGAACCGTCTCCCCGACGACGTGCGGCGTAAGGGCGGCCAACGTCCGCCCGAGCCCGATCGCCTCCCGGAACACCGGACTGTCCGGCCCGGCATGCGGCACCAGCGCCGAGTGGAACAGTTCGGCCCCACCCCGAGGCTGCCGCCACTGGAAGTACATCGCCCCGCGCGACCCCCGGGCCAGGTAGTTCAGGCTGTGCCGGGTCAGCCGCCCGGGCTCCTTGGCGTGCATCCGCCCCGGCGTGTAGATCAGATTCGGCGCGGTCTCCATCAGCAGCCACTCGCCGCCCTGACCCGCGGCCCAGCCCCGGGCGAGGTCCCCGCCGAACGCCGTCTCCGACTCTCCGTCGACCCCCGCCGGGTAGTGGTCGACGGCAACGATGTCCACTTCGGACGCCCAGCGCGCGTGGTCGACGCTCACCCAGCCGCCCTGCACGAAGTTCGTCGTGATCGGGACGCCCGGGTTGACCGCCCGCAGCAGGTCCCGCTGCTCCACGAAGGCCCCGAGCAACTCGTCCGAGAGGAACCGGCGGAAGTCCAGCACCTGCGCGGGATTCGGCAGGTACTGGGTGGCCCGCGGCGGCATGATCTGCGCCCAGTCCGAGTAGCGCTGACTCCAGAACGCCGTGGTCCAGGACTCGTTGAGCGCGTCCAGGTCCCCGTGCTTCTTCGCCAGCCACGACCGGAACGCCGAGGCGGTCAGATCACAGCGGCAGTCCGTCCCGTACTCGTTGTGCACGTGCCAGACCGCCAGCGCCGGATGCTGCCCGTAGCGTCCGGCCAGCTCGGCGGCGATGTTCCGGGCCGCGGCGCGATAGGCCGGCGAGGAGACGCAGTACGTGTCCCGGCTCCCGTGCGTGAGCCGAACCCCGTCCGCGGTGACCGGCAGCCCGTCCGGGTGGGCCAGCGTGAACCACGGCGGCGGCGACGCGGTCGGGGTGGCCAGCGCCACCTTGATCCCGCCGTCGTGCAGCCGGTCCATGACCCGGTCCAGCCACCCGAACTCGAACCGCCCCTCCTCGGGCTCCAGGTGCGACCAGGCGAAGACCCCGAGCGAGACCAGGTTGACCCCGGCCTGCCGCATCAGCGCGACGTCCTCGTCCCAAACCTCCTCCGGCCACTGCTCCGGGTTGTAGTCGCCACCGAAGAACAGCATTGCACCACCTTGACTTTAGTTCGACTCCTAAACAAAGTAGGCACCGTGCCCACCCCCGTCAATCCGTCCCCCAGCACCCCCTCAACCCCCGAGCACGGACGGTCGTCGATCGTGACCGAGGACTGGGAGCACGCGCTGATCACCGGAAACGGCCGCCAGGGCGCGCTCTGCTACGGCTCCCCCGGGGCGCTGCGGTTCACGCTCGCCCACGAGGACGTCTTCCAACCGGTCACCGAGCCGTTGCCGGCCCCGTCGACCGCCGCGGCCCTGCCCCGCCTGCGCGAGATGCTGGCGGCGGGCCACTACGCCGAGGCGGCCACCGAGGTCTGCGAGATCGCCACCGCGGAACATCCCGGCTACGCGGAAACACGCTGGATCGACCCCCTGATCGGCACGGCGACGCTGACGTTCACCCCGGATCGCCCGGGCCGTGAATGGTCGCGGAGCACCGACTTCGACACCGGGGTGGTCCGCCACCAATGGCCCGGCGTCACCTGCGAGTCCTTTTTCTCCCGAACCGTCGACGCCCTCCTGATCCGGGTCACCGGCTGCGCCGGAACCCTCTCGATCGCTCCCGTCGCCGGAACCCCCGAACGCCCGGTCGACTTCACCGTGTCGAGCACCGGCGACTCGCTCGTCCTGACCGCACGTTTCCGCGACGCGGACTGGCCCGGCGCACTGGACGGATACACCGTCGTGGCGCGCTCGTGGCGTACCGAAAGCGGATTTTTGATCGCCGCCCGGACCACCCCCGGCCTGGAGAAATCCGGCTTCAGCGAGATGCCGGACTTCGAAGCTTTGCTCGCGGAGCATGTCGCGATCCACGGCGACCTGTTCCGCCGCTGCCGCCTGGAGCTGCCCGACCGGCGGGCGAAGCTGCTGTTCGACGCCGGCCGCTACGCGATCATCAGCAGCACCGGCACCCGGCCGCCGACCCTGCAGGGCGTCTGGAGCGGCACCTGGTCGCCGCCGTGGCGCAGCGGCTGGACCATCGACGGCAACCTGCAGGCCGCCCTGCTCGCGGTGCACACCACCGGCACTCCCGAGCTGATGCCACCGCTCTTCGACCTGCTCGACTCGCTCCGCGACGACCTGCGGGAGAACGCCCGCCGCCTTTACGGAATGCCCGGTCTGTACGCCCCGGCCCATCTCGGCACCCATGGCAGGCAGAACCACTTCGGCCCGATCTGGTGCCTGACGTTCTGGACCGCCGGCGCCGCCTGGCTCGGCCGCCTCTACCTGGAGCACTGGCAGCACACCGGCGACGCCGCGTTCCTGGCCAAGCGGGCCCTCCCCTACCTGCGCGAGGTCGCCGAGTTCCACCTCGCCTTCGCGCGGATCACCGACGGCCGGGCCCGGTTCAGCCCGTCCTATTCGCCGGAGAACCACCCCGCCGGCTCCGGCGCGCAGGCCACTGTGGACGCGACGCTGGACGTGCGGGCCGTCGGGGACGTGCTGCGGGCGCTGCTCGTTCACGCGCCTGACGACGTCTCCGCGCCACGCTGGCAGGAGTTGCTGGACGCGCTCCCCGGGTACCGCGTCAACGCGGCCGGCGAGCTCGCCGAGTGGCTGGACCCGCGCTTCGATGACAACCACGAACATCGGCATTGCAGCCACCTCTATTCGCTGTACTACTCCGGCGACGCGGAGCTTCTGGACGATCCGGCGCTGCGCGCCGCCGCGATCAAGGCCGTGCGGCGACGCTTACGGTGGTGGCTGAGCGAGGTTTCCGACGAGATGGGGTACGGCCTGGCCCTGCTCGGCGTCGCCGCGGCCCGCCTGGGTCTGGCCGCCGAGGCGTACGCGGCACTGTCCCGCCTCTCGTCGGCCTATTGGCGCCCCAACCTGGTCCCGACCCACAACCGCGACCACATGTTCAACGTGGACCTGGCCGGCGCCTACCCCGCCCTGATCGCCGCCATGCTCCTGGCCAGCCGCGATGTCGGCGCCGACGGTGTCGCCCGGCTCCACCTGCTGCCCGCGCTCCCCGCCGAGTGGCCGGCCGGAAGCATCCACGGCCTGGTCGCCCGCGGCCCGGTCCGGGTCGATCTCACCTGGCGGCCCGGCCTGCTCGAGGCCACCCTGACCGCCACGACCGCCCGGACCGCCGTCGTCACCTGGTCCACCGGCACCATCTCGGTCCCCCTCTCCCCCGGCACACCACACCGGTTGCGCCTGGCTCGCTGATCGCCGGCGACACCGTGGTTCGAGGGTCGGCCCCGGGCGCCGCACCGACGGCCGCCCGGGGCTCGCCGACCCCGCGTCCGCGGGCGCCTTCGAGCCCGTCAATCGTCTCGCATTTCCGGGGCCATCAGGAGTTATCCACAGTGGGGGGTTATCCACAGGGCATCCACATGATCTTGGCGATTTCCGGGATAATGGGAAGTGGTGGCAACCCCCAGGGAGGGTGGGCCCTGTCCGGCGGGCTAGCCCTGTCCAACAGGGGCACTGTCCAGCGGGGGGCACTGTCCAGCGGGCGGCTACGACGGCCCAGCACCCCAACCCCCGGGCTGCCCGGCACCGGCCGTACCCCCCAAATGAAAACCGCCGAGCGGGACCGGAGCTGGGATCCGTTCCCACCCGGCGGCAGTCCGCGGGCGAGCGAAGCGATGCCCCGAGTCAGCCTTTGATCGCCCCCACGATGACCCCCTTCGTGAAGTGCCGCTGCACAAAGGGATAAACGATCAGCGCCGGCACCAGCGTCACCACCACGACAGCCATCTTGATCGCAAGGTTCGGCGGCGCGCTGTACCCGATCCCGGGCAGGTGCACCACCGTGCCGGCCCCCGCATTGGTGGGCGACTGACCAGCGAGAATGAACATCTGCAGGACCCGCTGCACGGGCTGCAGATCGTTGCGGTCGATGTAGAGCACCGCGTTGAAGAACGTGTTCCAGTACCCGACGGCATAGAACAGCCCGACCACCGCCGTGACCGCTTTTGACAGCGGCAGGACGATCCGGAACAGGATCCGGAACTCGCCCGCGCCGTCGATCCGGGCGCTGTCCAGCAGCTCGCCGGGGATGCCCATGAAGAACGCCCGGAGCACCACCAGGTTGAACGCGCTCACCGCGGCCGGCACGATCAGGGCGAGCAGGTTGTCCTTGAGGCCGAGCCCGGTGACCACCAGATAGCTCGGGATCATGCCGGGGTAGATCAGGAAGGTGAGCAGGAAGTAGAAGAGGATCGGCCGGTGCAGCAGGGTCCCGGTGCGGGACAGTCCGTATGCCGCGAGCACCGTCACGGTCAGGCTGAGCGCCGTCCCGATCACCGTCACCAGCGTGCTGACCAGCACCGCGTCGGTCACCTGGCCGCCCGAGAAGATCACCACGTACGCGGACGGGTTGAACTCGCGCGGCAGGAAGACGTACCCGCCGGCCTTGTTGATCGTGTCGGTCGAGGACAGGCTCGTGACCAGGACGACCCAGAGCGGCACCACCACCGTGAGCACGACGATCGTGATGATCGTGCCCTTGCCGAGCTGCCCGAGCAGGGTCGGCTTCTCCTCCCAGACCGGCCGTCGCGATCTCGAGGAGGGCTTCAGTTCAGCGAGAGTGGTCATGACTTGGAGTAGATCCCTTGCTCGCCGAGCCGATGGGCGATCTTGTTCGCGCCCAGGATGAGCAGCAGCCCGACCAGGGCTTTGAACAGGCCCGCGGCGGCGCCGACGCCCCACTGCTGGACCCCGATGCCCTGGTAGTAGACGTAGGTGTCGAGCACCTCGGCGGCGTCCCGCCCGACCGCCTCGCGTTGCAGGTAGAACTGCTCGAAGCCGACGTTGAGCGCGTCGCCCAGGCGCAGGATCAGCAGCAGCACGATGACCGGGCGCAGGCCGGGCAGGGTGACGTGCCAGAACCGCCGCCAGCGACCGGCGCCGTCGGCCGCGGCCGCCTCGTACAGGTTCGGGTCGACGGCGGCGAGCGCGGCCAGGAAGACGATCATGCCCCAGCCGGCGTCCTTCCAGATCGCCTGCGAGGTGATCAGGAAGTAGAAGGTGTCCG
Organism: Actinoplanes sp. L3-i22; assembly: GCF_019704555.1. Classification (NCBI taxonomy): domain Bacteria; kingdom Bacillati; phylum Actinomycetota; class Actinomycetes; order Micromonosporales; family Micromonosporaceae; genus Actinoplanes; species Actinoplanes sp. L3-i22. The sequence continues at coordinate 1,202,870 of NZ_AP024745.1, read as the reverse complement.
GGTTGGTCATGAAATCGGGTGCGGTGAAGCCGGCGTCGCGCGCGGTCTGCGCGATCAGGCCGGCGCCGCCGAGCATCATCTGGAACAGCGAGACGACCAGCACCCAGCTGAAGAAGTGCGGCAGGTAGACGACGCTCTGCACGACGGACCGGATCCGCGGCGACAGGATGCTGTTCATCAGCATCGCCAGCAGAATCGGGATCGGGAAGTAGAACACCAGCTGGAAGGCGGTGATCCCGAGCGTGTTGCGGACCGACTCCCAGAATGCCGGCGTCTCGAACAGGTACTGGAAATTGCCGAACCCGATCCATTCGCTGGACAGGAACGCCTGCAGCGGACTGTCCCCGGCGAACGGGTTGTAGTCCTGGAACGCGATGACGTTGCCGATCGCCGGCAGGTAGTGGAAGACCGCCAGCAGCAACATCGCCGGGACGCACATGAGAATGAGGGGCCAGTCGCGACGCAGGCGCGCCGCGACCGACATTTTGGAAACCGCTTCTTTGGTACGGGGTTTAGCGGCGGCTTCCACCAACGAGGGCGCGCTCATCGCCCGTTGTCCGCCAGCACCTTGGCGTAGAAGTCGCGTGCCTGGTCACCGCCGCCGGATTTCCATTCCTGGATCACCTTGTCGTAGTCGGAGAGCGGGCGCCGGCCACGCAGAATGTCGGTGATCTTGTCGTCGGTGGGCTGCTGGATCGCGGCCTGCTCGGTGGGCACCTCGACCTTGATCCCCTCCCACGGGTTCTTCTCCAGGTACTTGGTGGCGTCGTTGCCCCAGCCGACCAGGTCCTGTGCGTAGTTCGGCAGGTCGGGGTCGCTGGTCACCACGGCGGGGCGGCCGCCGAGGAAGATGAACTGGTTGGCGAACTCCTTGGTGAAGGTCTCGTTCGTCTTCGGGGCGCCGCTCGCGTCGCGGGTGAAGTGGGTGCCCTCGACGCCGTAGTTCTGCAGCTCGTACTCCTTGGTGCCGAACGGCGCCGCGGTGTAGTTGAGCACGCGCAGCAGTTCCTTGGTCCGGTCCTCGCCGAGCCCCTTCTTGATGAACGTCCACATGATCGACGGGGTGCCGCCCCAGCGCACCGGCGGCGTGCTCGCGTCCGCGCCGAAGACCTTCACGGCCTGCATGTTGAAGCCCTTGCCCTGCCGGGTCATCTCCCGCTGAGTCTCTTTCCACGAACCCAGACCCGTCGCGTACGAGAAAATCTTGCCGCCCTTGAAAAGCGTGACGACGTCACCGCCCTTGCTGCTGGCCAGGTCGGGGTGGATCAGCTTCTCGGAGTAGATCCGGGCCATCCACTCGACCGCCCGCTTGTACTGCGGCGTCTCGTACCGGTGCAGGACCTTGCCGTCGGCGCTCTTGAACCAGCCGTTCTGCGAGCCGGGGTTGCCGCAGATCTGCAGCACCTCCTGGAAGATGTCGCCGAACGCCCACTCGCCCTTGTCCGGGTTGGTGAACTTCTTGCCGAACTCGTAGAGCGAGTCCAGGTCGGTCGGCGCGGCGATGCCCCGCTGGTCGGCGACGTCCTTGCGGACGAACAGCGCGGTCGGGTACGGCGAGTCGGTCGGGAACGGGACGCCCATCAGCTTGCCGCCCCAGACCGAGTCCTTCCAGGCGGCCGTGTCCAGGCCGGCCAGCAGCGGGTACGCGTTCGCCTTGTCCCCGGCCAGGTACGGCGTCAGGTCCTCGAAGAGCACGTGCACGCCGTCCGAGAAGCGCGCCAGCTTGCTGATCTCCCAGCCCGGGATGCAGGTCAGGTCGGGCACGTCGCGGGCGCCGAGCATGGTGTTGAGCTTGTCGCCGTAGGTGTTGCCGTCCTGCACGCTGAACGTGATCGTGCCGCCCATGTCGGCGCCGACCGCCTCGACGTACTTGTTCGAGGTCGGCGGGGCCGGGCCCCACCACGGGGTGGTCGCGGTGACCGGCTTCCCGCTGGTGATCGCCTTCTCGGTGATCGCGTCGACGAGGTTCGCCGGGTACTTCACGTAGCCGTCGGCCATCGGGCGGATGCCCTTGATGTCCGGAGCGACCAGGTTCGAGTCCTTGGACGTCGGCACGACGGCGGACGCCTGCTCGGCATTGGTGGCGGTGCCGGTGGAACCGGGCTTCTTGCTGCAGCCCTCCAGGGTTCCGAGGCCGGCCAGGGAAGCCGCGCCGAGGCCGGCCAGGCTCAGGAACGTACGCCTGCTCGTAGACGCGCCCACGGCGCACCTGCCTTCCTATGTGACTTGTCAGTCTTTCTAGGCTTTAGTTTGTCTAGGCTCTAAACTAAGTGCATCGATGACAAGCTAACTGACGCGGCGCGAACCGACAAGGTGCAGTTGGGAGCGCACCCATGGCGGAATGCGGCAAGATTGTTCACAGAATTGGCTGGCCACCGGAGAGCGGAGCTTGACTTGACCACCACCCGGGCCGAACCTCAGCCGGCCGACTTCGCCGACGTGCGCACCACCAACCTCGCGGTGGTGCTGCGCCACCTGCGAGCGCACGGGCCGAGCTCGCGGGCCGCGATCGCGGCGTCGACCGGGCTGACCAAGGCGACCGTCTCCAGCCTCACCGGTGACCTGATCGGGCACCGGCTGCTGCGCGAGACCGGGTTGAGCGGGAATCGGATCGGGCGGCCGGCGACCGTGCTGGCGCTGGACGGTTCGGCGTACGCGTCGATCGGCATCCAAATCGGGTCGGGCCAGATCACCGCGCTGGCGGTGGACTACTCGAGTGATCAGCTGCTGCTGTGGCACCGCTCGGTCGAGTCGCGGCGGCTGGCCAGTGAGATCGTCGCGCTGGCGCAGCGGGCCGCGTCGCGGGTTCGCCAGCAGGGCCGCCGGGTGCTCGGCCTGACCGTGGCCCTGCCCTCCGCCAGTGCCGTCCCCGGCCTTCGTGAGCTGGTCGCCGGCTCGCTGCGGCAGAAGGATCTCGTCGTCGCCGTGTCGCACCACGCGGCGCTGGCAGCCGTCGCCGAGCAGCGGCTCGGCGGGCACACCGATCATGATTTGGCGTATATTTCAGGCGCTTCCGGACTTGAGGCCGGCCTGATCCTGGACGGGAATCTGCTCCGCGGCGGCCGGCTCGGAAGTTTCACGCTGGGCCCGGCCGGCTCCCCCACACTGCAGGACCAGGCCGGGATCGAGCCGCTCCTGAGGCGCGCGCTGCCCGATTTTGATCCGTCGGCGCTGACCGACCTCGGCCCGGCCGTCGAGCAGGTGGCGGTCCGTGCCCGAGCCGGAGACACCGCGGCCCTGGCCGCGCTGACCCACACCGGTGGCTATCTCGGCCAGGGCCTCGCCGTACTCGCGAACCTGATCCGGCCAGATGTCTTCGTGCTCGGCGACCACTTCGCCACGCTCGCCGAGTGGCTGATCCCCGCGGCGTCGGCCGAGCTGAGCCGGCACGCCGGCGCCCCGGAGGGCCGGATCGCGGCCTCCACCCTGGGCCTGCACGCGGCCGCTCTGGGCGGCGCCGTGTCCCATCTTGATCAGGTCGACACTGGACGGATCCCGCTACCCGTCAACTAGTTCATCGATGTAACGATCGATGACCAAACATGCGTGCCGCACCTTGACCTAGTCGTGACGAGGGTGCGAGCCTCAGGGAACTTCGTCCGAAACATTCGCGAAACCACTCGCGTGGTTCTCTTCGCTCGTTTGTCGAAGCGCTTCGACGCTGGTTTTGGGAGCGCTCCAACAGCCGGGCACGGCCCCGAAGGAACACGTTGTGATGACCGAATCCCCCTCTCGCGTCGTCTTTCGCGACCCGCAGCAGAAGCTCGCCACCCGTGTCTCCGACCTGCTCGCCCGGCTCAGCCCGGCCGAGAAGATCGCCCTGCTCCACCAGCACCAGGCGCCCGTGCCCGCGCTCGGCATGGCCGCCTTCCACACCGGCACCGAGGCGCTGCACGGCGTCGCCTGGCTCGGCACGGCCACCGTCTTCCCCCAGGCGATCGGCCTCGCCACCAGCTGGAACCCGGACCTGCTGCGCCGCGTCGGCGAGGCGGTCGGCGCCGAGGTGCGCGCCATGCATCACGCCGACCCGGCGCGCGCCGGCCTCAACGTCTGGGCGCCGGTCGTCAACCTGCTGCGCGACCCCCGCTGGGGCCGCAACGAGGAGGGCTACTCCGAGGACCCGTGGCTGACCGGGGTGCTGAGCACCGCCTACGCCGGTGGGCTGCGCGGCGACCACCCGCACTGGCTGCGCACCGCGCCCACGCTGAAGCACTTCCTCGCCTACAACAACGAGACCGATCGCTGCCTGACCAGCAGCAACCTGCCCCCACGCGTGCTGCACGAGTACGAGCTGCCGGCGTTCCGCCCGGCGATCGAGGCCGGCGCCGCGGTGGCCGTGATGGCGTCCTACAACCTGATCAACGGGCGGCCCACGCACGTGAGCCCGCTGATCAACGAGGTGCTGCGCGGCTGGTCGACCGAGGACATCATGGTGGTCGGCGACGCGTACGCGGTCCACAACATCGCCGGTGACCAGCGCTGGGAGGACGATCACGTGGCCGGCTTCGCGGCCGCGCTGCGGGCCGGCGTCGACTGCGTCACCGAGGAGGGCGAGGACTCCGCGCCGACGATCGCGCGGTTCACCTCCGCGCTCGAACGCGGGCTGATCACCGAGTCCGACGTGGACGCCGCGGTGCGGCACATCCTGTCGGTGCGGATCCGGCTCGGCGAGTTCAACCCCGACGAGGACCCGTACCGGTCCGCCGACCCCACGGTGATCGACTGCGCGGCCCATCGCGACCTGGCCCGGGAGGCGGCGCGCGCCTCGATCGTGCTGCTCAGCAACGACGGCATCCTGCCCCTGGACCGGGCCACGGCCGGGCGGATCGCGATGATCGGGCCGCTCGGCGACGCGGTCTTCGAGGACTGGTACAGCGGGACACCGCCGTACCGTAAAAGCCTCCGCTCCGCCCTCGGCGACGTCCTGTTCCACGAGGGCGTCGACCGGGTCCTGCTGCGCGGCGCGGGCGGCACCCTCGCCGTCGACGAGGACCTTCTGCAGATCAAAATCCTTTCCGGTACGCCGGAGAACGCGCTCTTCGACGTCCTCGACTGGGGGCAGGAGACGATCTCGCTGCGTTCCGTGGCGAACGGCCTGGTCGTCGGCTTCGACGGCGACGCGCTGCGCGCCGACCAGCCCGGGCCGAACGGCTGGGAGGTCAAGGAGACGTTCGCGTTCGAGCCGTGCGCGGGCGGGGTCGCGCTGCGGCACCTGCAGACCGGCCGGTTCCTCCGGGCCGGCGCCGACGGGCTGGTCCGGCCGGCCGCCGAGGACGTCACCGGCGCCACGGTGTTCACGGTCGACGTGCTGGTGGACGGCGTGACAGCGGCCGCGGCGGTGGCCGCCTCCGCGGACGTCGTCGTGCTGGCGCTCGGCAACCACCCGATGGTCTGCGGGCGGGAGACGATCGACCGGCGGGACCTCGACCTGCCCGGCACGCAGGATGAGCTGATGCGCGCGGTGCGGGCCGCCAATCCGCGGACCGTGCTCGCGCTGACCAGCAGCTATCCCTACGCGATCGGCTGGGCCGCGGAGCACCTGCCGGCCGTGCTGTGGTCCGCGCACGGCGGCCAGGAGCACGGTGCGGCGCTCACCGACGTGCTCTTCGGCGCCGAACCGGCGGGCCGGCTGACCCAGACCTGGTACACCGACGACAGCGAACTGCCGGACCTGCTCGACTACGACATCATCGCGACGGACGCGACGTACCTGTACTACCGCGGAACTCCGCTGTTCCCGTTCGGCCATGGTCTCGGCTACACCCACTTCCGCTACGAAAACCTCCACCTGACCCCCGCACCGCCCCCGGCCCCGACCCCGACGCCAGTCCTGACCCCGACCCCGGCGCTGGGCGTCGACCCGGCCCCGGTCGCGGCCGGCGATCCGCGTGGGGGTGTGCTCGCCGTGGACTCGTCCGGTGGGGTAACCGTGAGCGTCGACGTGACCAACGTCGGCGACCGGCCCGGCGACGAAGTCGTGCAGCTCTACACCCGGCAGCAGTACTCCCGGGTCAAGCAGCCACTGCGGCGCCTGCGCGGTCACCGACGGATCCACCTCGCCCCTGGCGAACGAGCCCGCGTCACCTTCCTCCTGGACGTCGCCGACCTCGCCTTCTGGGACGTCACCCGATCGCGCTGGGTCGTCGAGCAGGCCGCACACACCATCGCGGTAGGCAGCTCCAGCCTGGACTGGGCACAAACCGCGACCCTGCGCGTCCGCGGCGAGGTCATCCCGCCGCGGGCCGCCCGCTCCGGCTTCCGGCTGATCGACAACGACGGTTACGCCGGCACGACGCCCGTGGCGATCGCCGCCGAACCCGGCGAGGCCCTGCAGAGCGCCGAGCCCGATGCCTGGGCACTCTTCGCCGGAGTCGACCTGGACGGCGGTCTCCGGCAGGTCGCTCTCCTCGCCTCCACCATCTCCACCCCTTCTACTGATCTGTCAGCGGCTGCCCCGTCCGGGGTCGCCGCCGATGCGATCGTTGTGCGTCTGGACGATCCCCTCACCGGGCCGATCCTGGCCACGCTCACGATTCCGCCGGCCGATCACACCCCGCCGGTTCCGCCGGCCGATCACACCTCGCCGGTCCCGTCGAACGGTGCCGGGAGACTGCTCGACGTCACCTCCGTGCGGGCGCCGATCGGCCCGGTCAGCGGCGTCCACGATGTCTTCGTCGTTTTCGGCGGGCCCGGTATCGCGGTGGCAACCCTAGCTTTCTCCTAGCCGCCCGCCGGCGTTATCCACAGCCCGCCTTCGACGGCCGCCGTGAGTTGTCCACAGCCTGGCTTTTCGGCGCCGCCGTGAGTTGTCCACAGCCCGCTTTCGCCGTGCCGCCGCAAGTTATCCACAGCGGAGAAAAAAGCCGGACGGCCGCTCGCCAGGCCTGGCAGAGTCGTCAGCGCAAGCGAGATCCGGAGGAGGCAGCAATGACGTCTACGGGACAGGTCGCGGCCTCGCCGCCAGCCACGGCCCAGCCCAGGCATGGTGGGTCCAGCCCGGCCCAGCGATGATCGGACCGACCACAGCGCAGCCCAGCAGTGATCGGCCTGGGCTGCCGAGCCCGGGTGATGGTGGGGCGATTCCAGGGCGGCGAGGCGCCGGGCTGCACGGCTGAGAGCTGGGCGAGGCGCCGGGCCGCGCGTGCGGAGCGGAGCGAGGTGGCGAGGTGGCTGGCCGCGCCTGCGGAGCGGGGCGAGGCGAGGTGGCGAGGCGCCGGGCTGGGGGCTGGGGAAGGTCGTCGGGCTGCGCAGGCGGAGTGCGGGGCTGCGGGCTGGGCTGGGCTGGGGCTGCGGCGCGGGAGCGCGGCGCTGGAGCGCGACGCGGGAGTGCGCGCGCTGTTGGGGTGGGCCCAGCCGTGGCGGCACCGGCCCCGATGCTGCCACGGCTGGGGGTTCGGGGATGGTCAGAGCGGCGTGCCGCTGACCGTGCTTCCGGTCCGGGTCACCTCGTAGCTGACGGTGGCGCCGCTCCAGAAGATGAAGGTGAGTTTGACCGGGGAGGCTTCGTTGACCTCGGCGAAGAAGGCCGGCGTCAGGGTGATCGTGTCGAGCGCGTAGTCCGGGGAGAACGTGGCGTCGTACTCCTTGTACGGGGTCCAGCTCTGCGGGCCGGCGCTGGCGCCGTCGGCGTACGTGGCGGTCATCGTGGCCAGGCGGTCGCCGTTGAACGCGGCGGGCAGGGTGAACGCGGCCGTGGTGCCGGCGGCCGCGGTGAGGACCGGCGTGTCGTAGCTGAGTACGTCCAGGCGCCAGGGGATGCCCCGGGTGAAGTGCACGGACAGGGAGCTCCGCACGCCGTACCCCCGGTCTTTGAGCAATCGCGTGAGCAACCCGGCAGTGAGCGTGAGTTGATCGCCGGAGACGGAGTAGTCATGGCCGCGGCGCAGCGCGGTGTGGCCGCGGAAGAGGCCGGCGAAGCCGGTGCCGTTGAGGTTCAGCCTGATCGTCTTGGCGGTGATCGGCGCGGCGGCGGCGTTGAAGACGAGGTCGCTGTCGGCGGTGCCGGAGCGGGTGCGCCAACTGGACCTGAGCTGGGCGAAGAGTGCCGGGTCGCGCCAGGTCAGCGTGGTGCGGTCGAGGTGCTGGCCGTTGTCCCAGAGCATCGTGGTGACCCGGTTGATCCGGGCCTGGTGGCCGAACAGCTCGAAGAACTTGAGTTTTTCGCCCTGTTCGATGGTGCCGGTGCTGCGGTCGAAGCCGAGCAGGCCGTATTCGCCGATGATCACCGGGATGCCGTGGGCGACGAACGTGTCGTGCACGCGCTGGAACGTGCCGAGCAGGTCCTGCTGCGCGGTGGCGTCGAAGCGGTAGCCGCCGGCGATGTTGACGCTGAACGGCCAGTAGCCGTAGTAGTGCACGGTCGCGATCAGGTTCGGGTCGTGCAGCGCGGTGAACGTGCCCGCGAGCTGGTCGAGGTAGACCTGGTCGGCGTTGGTGTGCAGGGTCGGCAGCACGAGCAGGCGCTTGGCGTTGCCGCCGCCGGAGCCGCGCACGATGGTGTGGAACGACGTGTTGAGCTCGTCCAGGAACGGCCCGTCGCTGACGAACTGCGGCTCGTTGAGGCTCTCGAAGACCAGGCGCGGCGAGGCGTCGCGGAACGCCGCGGCGACCTGGGCCCAGATCGCGTCGTAGCGGGCCAGCACGGCGTCGTGGTCGTTCGGCATGGTGTTGACCCACTGCCACGAGTCGTGATGAATGTTGATCATCACGTAGAGGCCGTCGCCGAGTGCCCAGCCGACCACCTCCTCGAGCCGGGCCAGCGCCGCCGGGTCGATGGTGTAGCCGGGGGCCGGGCCGAGGTGCTGGCTCCAGGTCACCGGGATCCGGATGCTGCGGAAACCTTGGGCGCGGATGCCGGCGAGCAGCTCGGGCGTGACCCGCGGATTGCCCCACGACGTCTCGTCGGCGCCGGTCGCGTCGAACGTATTACCCAGATTCCAGCCGGGCTGCATGGCGTCGACAGCGGCCTGGGCGTTGCCCTTCGAGGCGACCGGAGCGCCCGGAGCGGTGGCAGGAGCGGCCGGAGCGGCGGGGGCGGCCTGCGCCGCGGTGGGCGCGGCCAGGGCCAGGACAGCGGTCAGAGCCAGGCTTAACAACCTGCCGAGCATGGCGCTCCTTCGAGAGTACGGAGGCTTGGTCTCGGCAGATTATGTTCGGACGCTGAACTATGTCAATCGGTGGACATGGATGCGGGCCACCTCGGCGGCGGGGGGACTTACGCCTACCGGGATGGCCCGCAGTGTCCAGCCATGTCACACCGACTCCGTCGTCGAAGGAATCCCGCCACGTCGCACATAGGCGAACCCTCCGCGTTCAGCGCACGGAGTCCAGTACTCGGAGTATTCCGCAAAAAGGCCGACTCACGGAATACCGAACCTTTTCTTGAGCACTTTTCGGCGAGATCTTGAGCGGGTTCAACATGGCCAACCACCTGCTTGTTTGCAAGTTGCACGCAATTCCAGGGGCCACCCTCCTTTCTGGAATTTGGCACACTAATTTGCCGGGTACGCATTGTCCCGGAGCTATTGCTCTTCGTACTCTGATGGTCAACTGTCATCGATCGACATAAGTGCGAACGAAGCGGGGCAGCCATGCTGATCAAAGTCATCGACCAAATCACCGACGCGGAGCAGCTGGAGGCGGCCTGGACCCTCTACCTCGAAGCTTTCGAGGAGCTCAACTCTCTTGCGGTACAACGACACCTGATGTATCGCTCGGAGTTCGACGAGGTGATGCGGGACCCGAGGGTCGACAAGTACCTCGCTCTGGAAGCCGACGGGACACTCATCGGACTGTCCTGTTACACGAACAACCTGGAAGCCATCCCGTTGATCGCGCCGCAGTACTTCGAGCGGCACTATCCCGATGACTACTACGCCAAGCGAATCTGGTACATCGTGTTCGTCGCGGTGAAGCCGGAGGCCCAGGGCCAGGCGGCATTCGCGTTGATGTCCGAGCAGATGTACCTCGTCGCCGCCACCCAGAACGGCATGGTCGGCCTGGACCTGTGCTCCTACAACAACGACGTACGGCGCATGTCCCGGGTGTTCCGGCTGCTGATCGGCCGGCTGTGCAACTTCAACATGACCTTCAAGCAGATCGATCAGCAGTCGTTCTGGCTCTACAACTTCCCGGCTGTCGCGGCGGAAGGCGTTGCCGAGCTACCCGACGCGGCGTGACGGTCAGGCCATAGGCATCCTCCACATCGACCACAGCGGAGGACCGTCGGGCAGGTTGATGACCGTCCGGATCTGATAGCCGTGCCGCAGGTACAGGTCACGGTTACGCGGGTCGTTGGCCTCCAGGTACGCCGGGAGGCCGGCGTGGTCGAGCCGGGCATGGTGGCGCTCGAGCAGAGCGCTGCCGATGCCCCGGTTCTGCGCATCCGGGCGGACGGCCAGGAACGCCAGGTAGTGATGCGGCTCGTACGGGTGGTGCTCCTCCAGCGCGGCGTCGAGCCGGCAGGCCCGGTCGAACGCGTCGCCGGCCGCCTCCTTGAGCCGCCGCTCGTAGTCCACCGGCGGCGGGATGAGCGAGGTCAGCGGGAACCAGAGCGCCACGCCGTTCAGCCGGCCGGTGTCCGAGTCCGCGGTCGCGTAGACCTCGCCGTGACGAGCGGCGTGCTCCACGAAGATCTCGAAGTAGTGGGGCGCCTCCTGACGGCGTACCTCCTGGTCCGGGTGGAGCCATTGAGCCACCGGACCGTTGCGCATCGCCTCGGCGACGAGATCCGTGATCTCGCCGGTGTCAACCGGGGTGACATTCCGGATGACCAGTTCCTGGATGGCGTACGTCATCGAAGTCCTTTCTCAGGTATTGCCCTCACCAGGAGGGATAGCCACCGCTTCGGGAGCCCACCGGTGCCGGAGGCAGCGCGTGCGGGAACTCGCTCTCGATGGACTGGAAGTTGACTCTGGTGTCGGCGCCGCGCCCGATCGCCGCGTACACCTCAGGTCTGATCTTTCGCATGACCAGGGCCCAGCAGAAGCCGATCAGCGCGACGCCCGCGTAGGCCACCGGCACGATCCAGTTGAAGATCGAGTCGCTGGAGACCTGCAGCAGCTGGCCGAAGCCGATGATCGTCGCCGCCAGCACGATGGAGAGCAGCAGGAAGGCGATGAACGGCGCGATGTACGCCCGCCAGACGCTCTCCCCACGTCGTCCACGTTGGAAGAACGCGATCACCGCGGCCGAGGCGGACCACATCAGGATCAGCACGCCGAGGCCGCCGATCGTGGTCAGCCAGGCGAACAGGTAGAGCAGCGGTTCGAGCCCGAGGACCGCGTAGGTGGTGATCACGACGAGCGCGAGGATGCTCTGGGTGATCGCGCCGACCAGCGGCGCACCGGTCCGCGGATGGGTGTAACCCCAGGCCGACGGCAGGACACCCTCGCGGCCGAGAGCGAACTGGTAGCGCGCGACCGCGGCGTGGAAGGCCAGCAAGGCGGCGAAGACACTGGTCATGAAGAGCACGTAGCCGACGTCCACCAGGGCGCCCGGCAGGTGCGGCGAGACCAGGCGGAAGACCAGGTCGGTCTGGTGCTCGGCGGCGACCTGGGTGATCCGGTCCGGGCCGGTGGAGACCGACATGGCCCAGGCCGAGACGCCACAGAGGATGCCGGCGAGCAGAACGGCCAGATGGGTGGCCCGGGCGATGGTCTTCTTCGGGTCCTTCGCCTCCTCGGAGAGCACCACGGTCGCCTCGAACCCGACGAACCCGGCGATCGCCAGCACGAGTAGCGAGCCGACCACCGGGGTCAGCATCGGTGCTGGTGACAGCGTCGCGAAGCTGACGTGACCGCCGGCCGGGTGGGAGACCATCACCAGGTCGTAGAGGAGCACGATGCTGATCTCGGCGACCAGCAGCGCGGCCAGCACCTTTCCGCTGAGGTCGACCCAGAGCATGCCGAGCACGGTCACCAGCACCCAGGCGCCGATCGCGCAGGCGTACCAGGAGACGTTCAGGCCGAGCTCGGCGAAGATCCCCGAGGTCGCGGCGCCGAACAGGCCGAACAGGCCGATCTGCATCAACGAATACGCCGGCAGGGCCACGAAGGCGGCACCGACGCCGACCACCCGGCCCAGCCCGTGGCTGATGTACGAGTAGAACGCGCCGGAGTTGACGATGTGCCGGCTCATGGCCACGAACCCGACGGTGAACAGCGACAGGATGCCGGCCACCACGATGTAGGCCACCGGAACCGCGGTGCTGCCCTGGATCGCGTAGATCGCCGAGATGGACCCGATGATCACGGTGAGCGGCGCGGCCCCGGCGACGCCGAAGAAGACCACCGAGGCGGTGCCGAGCCGGTTCTGCGCCAGCGCGCGGCTGATGATGTCCGGCCCGGCGGTCGCCTTGCGCTGGATCAGCAGCCGCCCGGCCCACTGATCAGTGTTGTTGTGCCGAAGCTGGTGCCGACCGACGCTCATCGGCGACCCACGGTCAAGACCGAGCCGATCGACGCCTCGGTGTACTCGACGATCTCCCGCAGGTCGCTCGGCAGGCCGAAGGCGGCATTGGGCACGTACTGGAAAGCATGGGGGTATTGCTCGAAGCCGTAGAGCACATGCCGGGTCAGGCCGGTCGCCGAGACCAGGCTGACCAGCAACTGGTCGACGATGCTCAGCTCCATGCCGCGGACCAGCAGGTTCGCCAGCCGGGTGGAGGCCCAGGCGGCGGCGTTGCGCTGCTGCGCGCTGTTCGGCATGTAGGTGATCGACGGCGAGCCGAGCATCCGGCGGCGCACGATCGGCTCGACCGCGCCGAGTCGCATCAGACGCTCGCCGACTCGCAAACCGGCGTCCTGGGAGAGAAATGCGAGCCAGGTGCGCACATCGCGGTGCTGCGGCTGGGCAATCAAAAGATCAAGAATGTCATGTTCGAGGGCGTCCGCCGGCGCATGGCGATCAAGTACAAAAAGATCACCATCGGTTACGCCGATGCGGCCCTCTAAGACGAGTTCGGAAAGTAGCGCGGCGGCCAAGCCGAGGCCGGTCGCACGGGGATGCAGCCTGGACCGGCCGGTGCGGTCCTCGTGTGCGATCAGGTAGTACTGGTCAGCCAACACTTGCGCCACGCCCCTTAGACGCCAGTTCCAATGATCAATTCGCCTATGTAGCAAACAAGACAGAACTCGATGTCCTCGGCATCATGTCCCCTACAGCAAGGTCAATGCAAGAAGTACTAGACTTCTTATTCAGGCCCCGCTGCTCAACACCCCCTTCGATGATCATCAATAGTCGATCATGAATGTGGGTACCCGGATCGCGAGGAACACTCGTAATATCAGCCTCCTCAGCACCTTTAGGGAGTCTTAGGTGTCCGATATTGAGGGTCCGACACTGCGTCGTCGCCGCCTCGGAGTTGAGCTCAAACGCTGCCGCGAGGCGGCGCATTTGACCCAGCAGGACGTGTCGCGTCACTTCGAGTGGCACTCCGCGAAGGTGACCCGGATCGAGACCGCCCGGGTCGCGGTGACGCCGCGCGATGTCCGAGATCTACTGACCCTCTACCGGGTCGAGGACGAGGAGTACCGGGAGGCTCTCGTCGAACTGGCCCGCTCGTCGCGGGAGCGCAGCTGGTGGACCGACTACAAGGACATCATGCGGCCGGGCAACTTCGTCGGCATGGAGGCGGCCGCGACGTCGATGCGGTGCTGGGAGCCGATCATCGTGCCCGGGCTGCTGCAGACCGAGGCGTACATGCGGGCACTGATCAGTACCGGACGCTCGGCCGACCCGCCGCAGCGCATCGACCGGCGCATATCACTGCGGCTGACCCGACAGAGCCGGCTGCGGGGGGAGCACCCGCTGGAACTGGCCGTGATCGTCGATGAATCCGCGGTGCGCCGGGTGATCGGCGGCGAAGACGTGATGAATGCTCAGCTCGAACATCTTATTGAAATAGCTAAATTGCCAAATGTGTCATTGCAGATCTTGCCGTTCAGCGCCGGTGAACATTCGTTCCTCGGCGGCGCCGTCACCCTTTTGGAATACCGGGATACCACCCATTTGGATGTTGTCTACCTCGAAGGCATTGCGGGAGACTACTACGAGGAGCAGCCGACTGAGGTTGCCCGGTACAGGCAGGAGTTCGAGCGATTGAGCACCAGGGCGCTCGACCATCGCACCACCATAAAGATGATCGAGAGTCTGTTCGACGCTTAGCGACTCCCGAAACAATCTCATAATGGAGGGAGGTGCTCGAGTTGCTCGCGCACCAGCTCAAGGGTGCCGTCTGGAAAAAAGGCAGTCGAAGCAATGGCAACGGCGGCAATAACTGCGTCGAGGTCGCCATGCTCGAAGAGGGAATCGCCGTCCGTGACAGCAAGAACCGGACAGGCCCAGCTCTCATGTTCACATCGGCGGAGTGGACCGCCTTCGTGGACTCTGCCAAGGACGGCGAGTTCGATATCGCTTCGTGAGCCTACCGATAGGCTCGCACCGACGGAAGAGCAGAACTGAACTTCTTCGGTGCATGATCGAAAAGGGAGCCGCAACACCCGCTCGGGTGTTGCGGCTTTCTGTATGGTCGATATCAGTCAGGATTCACAACCGTTGACATAGAAGTTTGCCGATGCGAGGGTACCTGCACCCGCCTACCCGGCCGGGCTCAGTCGCCTCCACAGAAAAGGACGACCCTCGCATGCGCCTACGTCGCGCAGTCGCAGTCATGGCCGCCGCCGTCGCGGCCACCACCGCAATCATCGCCGGCCCCACCCCCGCCCAGGCGATCACCGCGGTCACCCTCGCCAACACGATCACGCTGAGCAACTGCTCCGCCTCGCTGGTCCGCTACCCCACATCGGTCAGCACCGACCGGGCGATGATGCTCACGAACGGACATTGTTACGAGGGCGGCCTGATCCCGTCCGGCACCGTCCTGCAGAACCGGACGAGCAGCCGCTCCGGCACCCTGCTGAACAGCAGTGGCCGTGCCCTCGCCACGGTCCGCGCCGACCGCATCCTGTACGCCACGATGACCGGCACCGATGTCACCCTCTACCGGCTCACCAGCACGTACTCGACGCTCTCCAGCAACTACGGCGCGACCCCGCTGACCATCTCGGCCGCCCACCCGACCGCGGGCGCCAGCATCAGCATCCCGTCCAGCTACTGGAAGCAGATCTGGAACTGCACGATCAACGGCTTCGTCCCGACCCTCCGCGAGGACGAGTGGACCTGGCACGACTCGATCCGGTACAACGCCGACTGCGACACCATCCACGGCACCTCCGGATCCCCGATCGTCGACGCGAGCAGCGGCCAGATCGTCGGCATCAACAACACCGGCAACGACGACGGCGAGACGTGCACGCTGAACAACCCGTGCGAGGTCGACGCCAACGGCACGACGCACGTGTACCAGGGCCAGAGTTACGGCGAGCAGACCTACTGGTTCACGACGTGCCTGACCAGCACGCGCACCATCGATCTGACCAAGAGCGGCTGTCTGCTGACCAAGCCTTAACCCTTTTCGGCGCCCGGCCGGTGGTCCCCCGGCCGGGCGCGCCGGATTCCTGGCGGTCGCAGTGGTGCACGCGACTCGCGGTCGCCGATCTTTCAAAATCCTTGCGGGTACGACGTCAGCCCCGCACGCAGGCGGCCGATGGCCGGGTGGTCAGGCGACGCGGGCCAGCACGGTGACCTGGGTGGCCGGCGGCGCGGTGACCGGCTCCGGCGGGATCAGGTACTGGACGACGGTCGCGTGTGCCTCGGCCAGGATCGCCTCCTGGCACAGACTCTGCCAGTTGCGGCGGGACGTCTGAGCGTCGCGCCAGGCGCGGGCCTCGGCCTCCACCGCACGGTTCCAGACGGCCTCCAGGTGAGCGGCGGCGGCGCGCTGGATCACCAACTCCTGGGCCACCGGGTGCAGGCGCGCGTTCCAGCCGCCCCGCGCCGTCAGGGCGTCGGCCACCGCGCTGGTGGGGAGCTCGCCACGTTCGGCGGCGGCGCGGACGGCGAGGTGCAGGAAGCGCTCGCGGTCGGCGTACTCGGCGGGGCTGTGGTCGGTGGCGGGCGTGCCGAACGCGGCGGCCTGCCGGCTGCGCCGGACCCGGGTGTCGGCGGCCTGCCAGGCGTGGAACGCGGCGTTGACCCGCTCGGCGGCGGATTCCCAGTGCTCCTGCCAGCGGTCCGCGGCGTAGCCGGCACTCTCCGCGGCGATCCGCACCTCCTCGGCGTAGCGGACCACCCGGACCGCCTCGGCCTCGCGCCGGAGACGTTCCGCGCGCCGGTTCGCGGCCCGGTACAGGAAGCGCCCCAGCCTCGATCGGCGATCGGCGGCACGGTCGGCCGCGGCCGAATCGACGCCGGCGGCCGCGCTCGGGACGGCGGGCCGGATCGGGGCGGCGGAATGGTTCGTGGGTGCGGAATCGGCCGGGCCGGAATCGAGCGCCGCGGATTCCGCGGAAACGGCGTCGACGGCGGTTTCCGGGCCGGCGGAAACGGCGGAGCCCGGCCGGACCGGGCCGGCGGGTGGATTGGCGCAGGTGAGGCCGTCGCGTTCGGGTGGGGGTTCGGCGGCCGAGGTGGGGTAGCGGAATGCCGCGCCGCTCGCGTACTCCGCGGACGCGGCGTCCGAGCGGAAGAAGTCGATCGGGGCGGTTTCGGTCACCACCCGGCGATGGGTGGGGCGGCCGATCAAAAACGTACAGGCGTCGAGGAGGGCGCGGCCCGGGTTGCGGACCCCGGCCGGGCTGGCGAGGACCACCATGGCGGGGACCGTCGCCAGCCACAGGGCGGCCCAGATCGCCACCGGGGCCGGCTCGTGCAGCAGCATTTCGGCAAGCATGTTCATGGGGTCTTCCGTTTCCGCTCGTCTGAGGATTCCGCTGGCCGGGCACGTGCACGCGACCCCCGAGCAGCCGGCGAGCGGCCGTACCCAGGGGTTTCAGGCGGCGGTGCGGGGCGGTGCGCGGGAACCCGCGGCCCCGGCCGAGCGCTGCGCGAACAGGACGCGCGTGCGGTCGGTGACGGGGGTGCCGGAAACCGGCGTGACGAGCGGTGCGATCTCCTCGGGCCCGGCGGCGAGAGCCGGCGCGGCGAAGGAGGCGGCCGGGCCGGAGACGGCGGCGGCGGACGGGGCAGACGCGCTGGAGACGGCTGCGGTGGAGCGGGCGGGCACGCCGGAGACGGCGGAGGCGCCGGCCGGGACGGACGCGGTGGAGATCGCGTACGCGGTGGCGATCGAGGCGCTGTGCGCGGCGGGAACGAAACCGGCCGGGCTCGCGGGAGCCGCGATGAAGGCCAGGAGCAGGGCCAGGAGCGCGGGCAACGACCGGAACACCGAGGTGCGGTGCGCGGTCGTCGTCATGGCTGTCAAGGTAACCGGCCGTTCTGGCCGCCCGCGGGACGCGCCGCGCCGAGCAGCCACGTTCACCCGCAGGTGATCTTCAAAGCACGGGAAGGACCCGGGTCGGCCCCATCGCCCGCGAGGGAGCCGACCCGGGCCGCCGGCGCCGGGCAGCGGCACGGTTCGCGACAGTATGGGGGATTTCCGACCGAAGCAGAGCAGGTACTAAGACCGATTTAAGGGAGTTCGCTCACGTCGGGCGGCAGTGGGCCGATGGGACCATCCGGACCGATCGACGTCCCACGACGGGAGCGAGCATGCGGAGAAGTGCCGGCGCCGCCGACCCCGTGCTGCTCGCCGTGGTGCTGGGCGGCCTGCTGATGTTCCCGCTGTTCCTGAGCGGGCTGGGCGGGAATGCGACGTCGTGGACCCTGCAGACCGTGATCGACGTACTTGATGTCTGGTTTGCATGGAACCTCATGAAACATCCGGATCTTCCGGCATCCGGTCGCCGCTTCTGGCGAGCCTGCATCGCCGCCTGCGGCGCCTCCGCGATCGGCGACGCGTTTCAGACCATTTCGACGTACGCCGGAGCCGGCCCCCAGATCAGCGTCGTCCAGACCGGGTTCGTCGTGACCGGCATGGTGATCGTGGTCGCGGCCACGCTGCGCCACCCGCTCGGCGGCGAGGGCCGGCAGCGCCTGCGGCTGTGGCTGGACGCGGCCACCGTGCTCACCGGTGTCGCCGCGTTCCTCTGGTACTTCCTGCTCGCCGGCGAGCTGAGCGGCCAGGAGGCGGTCGATCGCTGGGGCGCCGCGGCGACTGCCGTGGTGATGCTGCTGATCGCGTTCGGCGTGCTCAAGCTGATCTTCAGTGGCACGGCGCCGTTCACCCGGCTCGCCGGGATGCTGGGCTGCCTGGGGCTGGCCGGCACCGCGCTGGGCGCGTCGGTGGCCGGTGTGCTGTTCGGCGACGAGGTCGACCCGCGGGTGATGTACGTGGTCCAGCTCGTCCCGTGCGTGATCATCCTGGCCACGCTGCGGCTGCAACTGGTGCAGACCCGGCCGGCCGATCCGGCCCGGAGCCACGGTGTCGCGCAGCGGCCGAGCGTGCTGCCGTACCTCGCGGTGATCGCCACCCAGCTGCTGGTGGTCTACGCCCTGCGCGACGGCGCACCGAATCTGCGCACCTGGGGCGTGGCGATCGGCGCGGTGGCGATCACCGCGCTGGTGCTGGGCCGGCAGATCTCCGCGACCCGGGACAACGAGCTCCTGGTCACCGAGCTGGACGGGCAGCGGGAGTGGTTCCAGGCGCTGGTGCAGAACGCCTCCGACATGACCGTCGTGGTCCGCGAGGACGGCCGGGTGGAGTACGCCAGCCCGGCCACCAAGCGGGTGCTCGGCACCGACCCGGCCGACCTGATCGGCACCTGGTTGCCCGGCCGGACCCACCCCGACGACCGGCCGCGGGTGGACCGGCACACCGAGATGCTGGAGGCCAATCCGGGCGTCGGCGTGCACATCCAGGTGCGGTGGCGGCACGCCGACGGGACGTACCGATGGCTGGATGTGATCAGTACCGACATGCACCACAACCCGAGCATCCGCGGCTTCGTGCTGAACGCCCGCGACGCCAGCGAGACCCGCGCGCTGCACGACGAGCTGGAGCGGCAGGCCACCCACGACTCGCTGACCGGGCTGGCGAACCGGATGCTGCTGCAGCGCCGGATCGACGAGGCGGCGAGCGAGCCGGAGCCGGCCGCGGTCAGCATGCTGCTGATCGACCTGGACGGGTTCAAGGCGATCAACGACCAGCACGGGCACCACACCGGTGACCAGGTGCTGGTGATGGTCGCCGAGCGGCTGTCCGGGCTGCTCGGCGCGGGTGAGGTGGCGGCCCGGCTGGGCGGTGACGAGTTCGCGGTGCTGCTGCCCGGGACCGGGGCCGGGGAGGCGGCGAAGCTGGCCGACCGGATCACCACGATGCTCGCCGAGCCCATGATGATCAACAGTCGCTGGCTGACCGTGGGCGCCAGCGTCGGCGTCGCCTCCGGCGGCGCGGGCGACGGTGACCGGCTGCTGCGTGAGGCGGACGCCGCGATGTACCAGCGCAAGCACGGCCGCAAGGCCGCGCTGCCCTGACGACCGGCCGGGGCGCGAGCGCGACAGGCGGCCGGGCGGCGACGCGCCGCGCGGCCGGGCGGGGCGATTCACATCGATGTCGGCAACTGTTACTTTGCGGTAACACGCGAGAAGCAGGTGCCGATGACCGCCGACGTGCTCACCACCCTGGTCCATGCCCTGGCCGGGGATCCCCGGCTGGTCGACGACGTGGTGGCCTCGGCGCGGGCCCAGTCCCCCGAGTCGGCGCGGCTGCCGTCCGCGGAGAGCCGCCGGCACGTGGCCGCGCTGATCACCGCCGGCTGCACGGCGTTCCTGCGGGCCGCCGAGCCGGACGACGAGGACTTCGCGGACGCGCAGCGGTTCGGCGCGGCGGGCGCGGCGCTGGGCGTGCCGGTGGGCGCGCTGCTCTCCGGGGTGCACGGCGGGCGCAGCCGGGTGCTGGAGATCGCGATCGCCCGCGGCCGGGCCGCCGGCCTGCCGGACGACGTGCTGCTGCAGGGCCTGCTGCGGCTGGACCGGTACGGCAACGCGCTGGAACGCAACGTGCTGGACGGCTATCGCACCGCCGAGCGGCAACTGGACACCGACCGGCGCGCGGCCCGGATCCGGCTGCTGCGGCACCTGCTGCTCGGCCCGGACGGGACCGAGGCCGGCGAGGATCTGGGCCGGTTCGGGCTGACCGCCGAGGGCCGCTACCACTGCGTGGTGTCGGACGTGTCCGATCCGGCCCGGGTGCGTGAGCTGGAGCAGGCGTTCGCACGATGCGGTGGGGTGCTCGCCCCGGTCGGCGGGCGGCTGAGCGGCCTCACCCCACGGCTGCCGGCTCGGCTCGACGACCAGGCGCTGGTGGTGAGTACTCCGCCCGTACCGCTGAAAAACGCCGCGGCCGCGCACCGCCTCGCCCTCGCCGCCCTCGACGCGGCTCGCGTCCGGCGGAAGGCCGGACCGCACGGCGTGACCGAACTGGCCGGTGAGACCGCGCTGGCCGGGCAGCCGATGCTGGCCGGCTTCCTGCGCGACGAACTGCTCGGCGCGCTGGACCCGGCCGACGACTTCCACCGGGATCTGGCCGGGACGGCGCTCGCCTACCTGGACCGCGGGCAGCGGCTGGACCTGACCGCCGGATCGCTGCATCTGCATCCGAACACGGTCCGCT
Source organism: Actinoplanes sp. L3-i22 (assembly GCF_019704555.1). Lineage (NCBI taxonomy): Bacteria > Bacillati > Actinomycetota > Actinomycetes > Micromonosporales > Micromonosporaceae > Actinoplanes > Actinoplanes sp. L3-i22. Next base: position 1,182,298 of record NZ_AP024745.1, on the reverse strand, counting down.
ATCGCCTGCGGCGACTGGCCGAGCTGACCGGGTTCGGGGCGGCCGGCGAGCAGCTCACCGTGCTGGAGACGGTGCGCTGGTGGTGGGCCCTGTGGGCGTGGCGGGAGGCCGGCCCGCAGACCGGCCTCCCATAAACCATCACCAGGTGAAGAAGTTCTCCTGGGTCTGCGCGTTGAACTGCCGGGTGCGGAACCATGCGGCGCCGCGGAGGCGCCGGTCGTCGATCTTCAGCACGTCCAGGCCCTTCTGGATGTCGCTGGAGTAGACGTAGCCGTTGTACCAGTACGCCGACCAGGAACCGCCGAGGATCATGCGCTCGGTGCTGAGCGGACCCCGCTCCCAGTACGCGATCTCCACCGGCCTGCTGGAGTCGGTGAAGTCCCAGACCGAGATGCCACCCTGGTACCAGGCCTGCACCATGACGTCCCGGCCGGGCACCGGGATCAGCGAGCCGTTGTGGGCCACGCAGTTCTCGGTCGAGGCGTTCTCCCGCGGGATCTTGAAGTAGCTGCGGAAGACCAGCTTGGCCCGCTTGCCCTTGCCGACCAGGTCGTAGATCGCGTCGGCGCCGCGCTCCGGGCCGACCGTCGGGTTGCAGGTCGCGCCGCCCCCGCCGCCCAGCTCGTCGGTGAAGACCACCTTCGTGCCCGCGTTGTTGAACGTCGCCGAGTGCCAGAACGCGAAGTTCGCCGTGTCCCGGACCGTGGTGATCACCTTCGGTGCCACCGGGTTCGAGATGTCGAACAGGGCGCCGTCGCCCATGCAGGCGCCGGCCGCGATGTCCTTCTGCGGGTACGCCGTGATGTCGTGGCAGCCCGTGGTCGGCGAGCTGTCGGCGTCACCCTCGTAGCCGCCGTCCGGGAACAGCACCGGCGTCGCGACCACCGACGCGGCGGCCGGGTTCTTCAGCGGCACCTTGACGATCGAGATCTTGTCGTGCGGCAGCGCGCAGTTCGGCACGCTCGCGCCGGAGAGGTTGTACGACGACACGTACAGATACACCGATTTGTCGCGGCCCTTGCCCGGGATCATCGTCTGGGTGTGCGAGCCGCAGTCGGTCTTGACCGCGGCCAGGTACACCGGGTTCAGCGGGTCCTTGACGTCGAAGACCTTGATGCCCTCCCAGCGCGGGGTCTCGGCCGGCGCGCTGCTCGGCACCGCCGTCGAGTGGCACGAGTCGTCGGTGCGCTGCGAGTCGGTGGCGACGAAGAGCAGGTCACCGTAGATCGACAGGTCGTTCTGCGAGCCCGGGCAGACCACCTGGGTGGCGATCTTCGGGTCCTGCGGGTTCTTGATGTCGTACACCGTGAAGCCGTTGTAGTTGCCGCCGAACGCGTAGGTCCCGCTGAATGCCCAGTCGGTGCTGTAGGAGTTCTCCGCGGCGAACGGGCCGGCCTTGTCCAGGTGGCCGACCTGGGCGATGTTCGGGCTGCTGACGATCTCGTCCACCCCGGGCAGCGCGGTCGTGTCGGCTCGGGCGGGCGCGGCGATCACCAGGCTGGCCATGATCGCGATCGCGGCCGGCCCTCGTGAGGCCAGGTGCTTCATGGAGCTCCTTCCGGCGACGAGCCACCGGCGAGCACCACATGTGAACGTGCGTGCACTGCCAGCGACATCGATGGTTTTGGTTACGATAACCGCCGGAGGGGGATAGATGAATCGGCAATCATGGATGGGTATCGCCGGCGCCGCGTTGATCGCCACGGCCCTGATCGTGGGGCTGCGGCCGGCGCCGAACCGGCCACCCCCGCCGCCACCCGGGCCGCCGCCGGTCCGCGTAGTGCTGCCCGGACGGCCCGGCGAGTCCGCGGTGGTGTCCGACTCTGATCAGGTGCGGGCGCCGGACGGGTCGACCTACAACTCGATCGACGTGGCCTACGCGCAGATGATGATCGCGCACCACGCGCAGGCGATCGCGATGGCCGGGCTCGCCCCGGGCCGGTCCGGCAGCACCGAGCTGCAGGCCCTGGCCGGGCGGATCAGCGCCGCCCAGCAACCCGAGGTGGACGTGCTCCGCTCCTGGTTGCGGGACCGCGGGAAGCCGGACAGCGAAGCCGGACACGACCACTCCGGGATGCCCGGGATGCAGTCCGAGGCGGCGATCAGCGCACTGACCGCGGCCCGGGGCGCGGACTTCGACCGGCGCTTCGTGACCATGATGATCGCCCATCACCGGGGCGCGCAGCAGATGGCCGGCGATCTGCTGCGCGGCGGGTCGGACGCGCGACTGTCCGAAATGGCCAACGAGACGGCGGTCGAGCAGGGCAGCGAGATCAACCGCCTCAACGACCTCAAAATCACCTGAAAACCGCTTTCGGTACGTCGACCGCCCAGTCCCCCGGCCCGCCCGCACGCACGGCCGCTGCCACTCCGCGCCACCCCGCGCCGCGCCACCCCGCGCCGTCCGCGCCACCCCGCGCCGCGCCGCCAGAGCGGGAGCGCGGCACGGCCCGGGCCCGCGGCGGCCTCGCGTGCGGGCGAGCCAGGGGGCCGGGCCACGGGCGTACCAAAATTGGGTTTTGGGTTCAGAGGTGCATGCCGCCGGAGGCCTCGATGCGCTGGCCGGTGATCCAGCCGGTGCCGTCGGCGAGCAGCGCGGCGATGACGCCGGCGATCTCCTCCGGCTCGCCGACCCGGCCCAGGGCGATGACCTTGGCCAGATGGTCGCGGACCTGCTCGTTGTCGCGGAGCGCGCCGCCGGCGAAGTCGGTCGCGGACGGGCCGGGCGCCACCACGTTGGCGGTGATGCCGCGCGGGGCGACCTCCTTGGCCAGGTACCGGGTGAAGACCTCGACGGCGCCCTTCATCGACGCGTACGCCGCGTAGCCGTCGCCGGTGAAGCGGGCCAGGCCGGTGGAGATGTTGATGATCCGGCCGCCGTCGGCGATCAGCGGGAGCAGCTTCTGGGTGAGGAAGTACATGCCCCGGAAATGCACGTTCATCAGCTGGTCGAAGGCGTCGACGGTGGTGTCGGCGATCGAGGCGTGCACGCCGACGCCGGCGTTGTTGACCAGGAAGTCGAAGTCCTCCCGGCCGAACCGGTCGCGCAGCGTGCGGCGCAGCTCGGTGACGAAGGCGTCGTAGCCGTCCAGGGCGCCGACGGTGAGCTCGAGCCCGATGGCGTCGATCTTCTCCCCGGGGTCGCCGCGGTGGGTGTAGATGACCTCGACGCCGGCGTCGATCAGGGCCAGGGCGGTGGCCCGGCCGAGCCCGCGGTTGCCGCCGGTGATCAGGGCGATTTTGGGCATGGTGATCCCCTCGAATGTCGTGTGCTGGGTTTTCGTGCCGATCCCGCGAGCGCGGGATCGGGTCCGGCGCTAGCCGACGGCGGCGAGCAGCTGGAGCTTCTCGTAACTCGCCGAGGCGGGCGCCGCGGTGAAGACGAGCAGGGCCTGCTCCTGCTCGGGGTCGTAGAGGTTCTGACACCACAGCTCGAGCTCGCCGAGCTGCGGGTGGACGAGCGTCTTCTGCGCCACGTGGGAGAGGCCCACCTCGTGCTCGTCCCAGATCGCGGTGAACTCCGGACTGATCGCGAGCAGCGCCGTCACGATCTCGCCGGCCCGGCCCTCCGGGTCCGCGGTGTAGGCCCGCCGCAGGTTGGCCGTGAAGAACCGGCCGTGCTTCGGATAGTCCCGCTCCGGGTAGACGCGCCGGCTCTCCGGATCGGTGAACCAGCGGTAGACCGTGGCGCGGGCCAGCCCGGTGTAGCGGGTCTCGTCGCCGAACAGGGCCACCGCCATCGGGGTCTGGCGCAGCGTCTCGCCGAACCGGGACAGCACCATGGCCGGGGTGTCCATCATCCGGTCGACGATCCGCATCATGCCGGGGCTGATGTGATCGTCCCGCAGCGAGCGCCGGGGCGCCGGGTGTCCGCCGAGATGGAACAGGTGATCCCGCTCCGCCAGGCTCAGGTGCATGGCCCGGGCCAGCGAGGCGAGCATCTGGTCGGACGGCGCCGGGCCGCGCTGCTGCTCGATGCGCCCGTAGTAGTCGGCCGACATGCCGGACAGCGCCGCCACCTCCTCCCGCCGCAGGCCGCCGGTGCGCCGCCGTGGGCCACGCGGCAATCCGACATCCTCCGGCTGCAGCGCCTCGCGCCGGGTCCGGAGGAAGTGGGCCAGTTGTTCCCGATCCATGAGGCAAGTCTGCCGTGCCGGACGCCCGGCATGAAGGGAGTCTTTATCCACGGACTATCAGTCCTGGGATAGCAGTCCCGGGATAGACGGTGGTGGCTGTTCCGGCCTTTTCAAACCTTGACCGCGCCTGAGACCCTGTGGACCGCACACGAACAAACGGGGGACGGACATTTCCATGGGGAACGGATTCCTTGAAGCCGCGCTGAGCTTCCCGACCGTTCTCCTCACTCCCCTGCTGATTCTCGTCATCGGTTACTGGCTCGTGGTGATCGCCGGCGGCGCCGACCCGGACGCCGGGCACGGTCACGGGGAGCTGCTCGGCGTACCGGTGCCGGTCTTCCTCTCCCTGCTCGTGGCGCTGGCCTGGTTCGGCACCCTGGCCGGCAGCCAGTGGCACCCCGGGTTCCCGCTCTGGGTCGTCCCGATCGCCGCCCTGGTCGCCGCCGCGATCATCACCCGGCTGATCGCGATCCCGCTGCAGAAGCTGCTGCCGACCGGGCCGGACGCGTCGCGCGCCGATTTCGTCGGCCTGACCTGCGTCATCCGCACCGGGCGGGTGACCGGGACCTTCGGCCAGGCCGAGGTCCACGCGGCGGACGGCTCCTCGGCGATCATCCAGGTCCGCCAGGCCGGCCAGGACCAGCTGTCCGCCGGCACCGTCGCCCTCATCTATGACGTCGACCCGGAAGGCGAGTTCTTCTGGGTCGTTCCCGCCGATATCGCCAAGAAAGGCCTTTGATGGACGTTGTCTCCACCGGTTTCGGTGTGCTTATCGCCGTTGTCGTACTGATCGCGATCGGCGTGCTGTTCTTCTTCAGCCGGATGTTCCGGAAAGTCGAACAGGGCAAGGCGTTGATCGTCTCCAAGGTGCGCCGCGTGGACGTCACCTTCACCGGCGCGGTGGTGCTGCCCGTTCTCCACAAGGCCGAAATCATGGATATCTCGGTCAAAACCATTGAGATTTCCCGTACGGGGCGGGAAGGGCTGATCTGCCAGGACAACATCCGTGCCGACATCCGGATCACGTTCTTCGTGCGGGTCAACAAGACCACCGAAGACGTGATCAAGGTGGCGCAGGCGATCGGCACCACCCGGGCCAGCAGTGAGACCACGCTGCAGGAGCTGTTCAGCGCGAAGTTCTCCGAGGCGCTCAAGACGGTCGGCAAGCAGCTCGACTTCATCGACCTCTACACCAAGCGCAACCACTTCCGGGACCAGATCATCGAGGTGATCGGCACCGACCTCAACGGGTACAGCCTGGAGGACGCGGCCATCGACTTCCTCGAGCAGACCCCGGTCACCTCGCTCGACCCGAAGAACATCCTGGACGCCCAGGGCATCCGGAAGATCACCGAGCTGACCGCGATCGAGGCGGTGCGCACCAACGACTTCCGGCGCAACGAGGAGAAGGAGATCACCCGCCAGGACGTGGACGCCCGCGAGGCGATCCTCGAGCTGGAGCGCCGGCGGACCGACGCGGAGATCAAGCAGCGCCGGGAGATCGAGACCATCCGGGCCCGCGAGGAGGCCGAGATCGCCCTGGCCCGGGCCGAGGAGACGCTCCGTTCGGAGACCGCCCGGATCAAGACCGAGCAGCAGCTCGGCGTGCAGACCGAGAACAAGAGCCGGGAGATCGCGGTCGCCGAGAAGAACCGCGAGCGGGTCATCGCGATCGAGACCGAGCGGATCGAGAAGGACCGGATGCTCGAGGTGATCGGGCGCCAGCGGGAGACCGAGCTGTCCACCATCGCGAAGGACAAGGAGGTCGAGACCGAGAAGCGGTCGATGGCCGAGGTGATCCGGGAGCGGATCGCGGTGGAGAAGACGGTCGCCGAGCAGGAGGAGAACATCAAGCGCCTCCGAGTCGTCGAGGAGGCCGAGCGGACCCGCCAGGCGGTCATCATCAACGCCGAGGCCGAGGCGCAGGAATCCCTGGTCAAGGACATCAAGGCGGCCGAGGCCTCGGAGGCCGCGGCCAAGTTCAAGGCCCGCGAGCTGCTGCTGCTGGCCGAGTCCCGGCAGCAGGCGGCCGAGCTGGACGCCCGCGCCAAGATCCGGATGGCCGAGGGCCAGCAGGCCGAGTCGGCCGCGTTCGGCCTGGCCGACGTCCAGGTCCGGGAGCGCAACGCCGAGGCGATCGTCAAGACCGGCCGCGCCGAGGCCGAGGTGATCGAGAAGACCGGCCTGGCCGAGGCCGCGGTCGAGCGGCAGAAGGCGCTGGTCGCCGCCGAGGCGATCAAGGAAAAGCTGCTCGGCGAGGCGATCGGCCTGGAGCAGAAGGCCGGCGCGATGGCCACGCTCGACGACGTCACCCGCGCGCACGAGGAGTACCGCCTGCGGCTGGAGATGGAGAAGGAGATCCGGCTGGCCGGCATCACCGTGCACAAGGAGATCGCCGAGGCGCAGGCCATGGTGGTCGCGGCCGGGCTGGAGAAGGCGAACATCGACATCGTCGGCGGGGACTCGGTCTTCTTCGACAAGCTGGTCGGCTCGATCACGCTGGGCAAGAGCATCGACGGGTTCGTCGAGCACAGCACGGTGGTCCAGGGCGTCGGCGCCCGCTACCTGAACGGCGAGGGTGAGCTGGCCGAGGACCTGCACAAGCTGGCCTCCGCGGTGTCGACCGCGGACGTGGCCAACCTGAGCGTGGCCGCGGCCGTCGCCAGCCAGCTGAAGAAGGACCAGGCTGAGTGACCGAATCCAACATCGACGCCGGCACCTACGAGGTGCTCCGGGCCCGGCTCGGCGCCAAGGCCCGGGAGCTCGCCGAGCGGGCCGAGGCGCTGAACGGGCGCCGGGTCGAGGTCTTCGGGGCCCAGCAGACCGAGTTGCTGGGCACCGAGCGGATCCGGACCGGCAACAACTGCGTGCCGGCCGACGTCGCGCCGGCCGGGGAGGCGCTGCTCTTCGGCGCGAACGCGTTCCTCGGGATGAAGGCCGAGACGTCAGTGGACGACGTCTTCACCGTGGTGGACCGGAAGTTCCAGCCGACGCAGGCGCCCGGGCTGCTCGACGACCCGGGCTTCCGGCGGGACTTCGCCGAGCTGCACCGGTACTACAAGGAGACCCGGCTCCGGCAGTTGCGCCGGGTCGAGGGGCTGCTGCTGGCGATCTTCCAGACCGGGGCGCGGGCCGACGACCTGAAGGTGCTGCGCTGGCGGGTCGGCGTGGACGGGTCGGTGGCGTACCAGGACGCGCGGGGCGAGCGGGACCACGTGCTCCCGGCCACGCACGACTTCACCTGGACGGCCACCACCCGCGAGCAGCACGTGCTCGGGCGGCACCCGCACGTCTCGATCGAGGACGAGGTGTTCGTCGAGGCGGTCGGCGGCACGCTCACCGTCAAGGTGGAGAACAACACCGAGGACGGCGAGGGCATCTACTCGGAGCCGGTGGACGAGCCGCTGCAGAGTCTGGCGGATGCTGAGATCGCGTACGCCAGGGTCGGGCCTTTGATCTTGTTGAGGGTTTTGCCCTACCAGGAGACCGTGCAGCGCTACCTGGTGTTCAACACGCGCACCCGGGACGTGCGGCGGCTGGACGGGATCGGGCAGGCGTGCCGGCGGCTGCCGGAGGACCAGGGCGTCATCTTCCCCGGCGGGTACTACCTGGCCACCGGCGTCGCGAAGACGTTCGACCAGGACACCACCGGGCTGGCGTTCGAGCGGGTGATCCGGTCGGTCAACGGCGAGGACGTGCTGCACGTCTTCCACGACGCCGGGTCCGGGCGGTACCTGCTGCTGCCCTACAACGTGATCCGCAAGGAGGTCGCGACGCCGATCGCGGGTCACGGCTACGCGATCTTCGACGACGGCACGCTGGTGGTGCTGCGCAGTCCCGATCAGGCCGGCACTGCCGAGCCGACTCGTGTCCACGCTGTGCAGGTGTGGCAGACGTCGTACGTCTCGGATGCGCACGCCGCCGCGCAGCCACCCGGAACCGGACCGCTCGACCGGATCGGCAATGCCGATCTGGTCCGCGGCATCGCCGACACCCTGTCGGTGACCCGGATGGTCGGCGAGATGTCGGCGGCCGGGCCGGTCTTCGAGGCGATCATCGCGGCCTGCACCCGGGCCTTCGACACCTATCACTGGCTCGACGACCCGGAGCTGGAGAACCTCGCCGAGCCGCTCGCCGAGGTACGGGCCGCGGCCACCCAGGTCCTCGACGAGTTCGCCTCGGTGCAGGCGCTGACCCAGCAGGCCGGGCAGGCCCTCGCGGACGCCGAGGCGGCCGCGCTGTCGCTGATCCGGCGGGCCGAGGCCGAGGCGCCGACGACGACCGGCGGCTGGGTGAGCCGGCTCGCCGAGCTGCGCCGGGAACGCGGCAAGCTCGCCGGGCTGCGGGAGATGCGGTACGCCGACGTCGCCCGGCTCGACGAGATCGCCGCCTCGCTGGTCACCGCGACCGACGAGACCGCCCGGCGCGCGGTCGAGTTCCTGCGCCGGCCGGACGCGTTCGCCGACTACCAGACCGGCGTCGAGGAGCTGGCGATCCAGGCCACCGGCATCGGCACGGTCGCCGAGGCGGAGCCGGTCGCCGAGCGGATCACCGAGCAGTCCGACGGGTTGCAGGTGGTCACCGAGGTGGTCGGCGGGCTCGACATCGCCGACGCGACCGTCCGGGTGTCCATTCTGGAAAGGATCGGCACGGTGCTGGGCGGGCTCAACCGGGCCCGGGCCACCCTGGACGCGCGCCGCCGCGAGCTGGCCTCGGTCGAGGGCCGGGCCGCGTTCGCCGCCGAGTTCGCGCTCTTCGGCCAGTCGGTCTCGGCCGCGCTGGCCGCCGCGGACACCCCGGAACGCTGCGACGAGCACCTGGCCCGGCTGATGGCCCAGGTGGAGACGCTGGAGACCCGGTTCGGCGACGTCGACGACTTCGGCGAGCGGCTGGCCGCCAAACGCACCGAGGTGTACGAGGCGATCGCCGGCCGCCGGCAGGCGCTGCTCGACGAGCGGGCCCGCCGCGCCGACCGGCTGGCCGGTTCGGCCCGCCGGATCCTGGACGCGGTGCGCCGGCGGATCACCACGCTCGGGGATCCGGACGAGGTCAACACGTACTTCGCCACCGACCCGATGGTCGCCAAGGTCCGGACGGTCGCCGACGAACTGCGCGCGACCGGCGACACGGTCCGCGCCGAGGAGCTGGAGGGCCAGCTCAAGGCGGCCCGCCAGGAGGCCGGGCGGGCGCTGCGCGACCGGCTCGACCTGTTCGGCGAGGGCGGGATCCGGCTCGGGCGGCACACGTTCGCGGTCAACGAGCAGGCGATCGACCTGACCCTGGTGCCGCAGGACGACGGGCTGGCCTACGCGATCACCGGAACCGACTACCGCTCGCCGATCACCGACCCGGCCTTCGCGCTGACCAGGGACTTCTGGGATCAGCCGCTGATCTCCGAGGACCGGTCGCTGTACCGCGCGGAACATCTGGCGGCGGCGATTCTCGCCGCCGACCCCCGGGCCGCGGCCGCCGCACTCACCGATGGCACGTTGCGGGAGCTGGTGCGCCGGGCCGCCGAGGAGAGGTACGACGAGGGGTACGAACGTGGGGTGCACGACGCCGACGCCACGGTGATCCTGGACGCGCTGCTGCGGTTGCACGCGGCGGCCGGGCTGCTGCGCTACGACGCGTCGACCCGGGCCGAGGCGCAGCTGTTCTGGGCGTTCGGCACCACCTCGGCCGAGCGGGAGCTCTGGGCGCTGCGGGCGTCGTCACTGGTCCGGGCGCGGGAGCTGTTCGGCTCGGCCGGTTCCGCCCTGGACGAGCTGCGGTCCGAACTGGACACCGCGGCCGGTTTCCCGGTCGGGGAGTATCTGGTCGAGGAACTGGCCTCCTCGCCTTCGGGGTTCGCGGCCAGTTCCGGGGCGCGTACTCTGCTCGATCGGTTCCATCGGGAGTTGGGTGGGGCTCGTTTCGCGGACGATCTGCAAGCGTTGGAGTCGGATCTTCCTGCTCGACGACAGTTGGCTTCCGCGTGGCTGAGCGCATTTTTGGCAGCAAAGCCCGATGCCGGTGACAAATCGGATTTGTCGGAATCAGTAGCTATTGAGCTGGCTTCGCTGACTCGGTATGACGTCTCGGCGGCTACCAGCGAGATGGTGTCGGGGCTGCTCGGGGTGCATTCGCGGGTCGTGGACGGGCGGTTGACAGTGCGGCTCGACGCGCTGCTGCCGGCCGCGCGAAATTTCCGAAATATCAGGATGCCGGCCTATCGGGCCTATCAGAAGCAACGGGCCGCCCTGGCCGCTGCCGAGCGGGATCGGCTGCGACTCGACGAGTTCAAGCCGCGGGTGATGACCACGTTCGTCCGCAACCGGCTGCTCGACGACGTCTACCTGCCGCTGATCGGCGACAACCTGGCCCGCCAGATCGGCGCGGCCGGCGACGACAAGCGGACCGACCGGTCGGGCCTGCTGCTGCTGATCTCCCCGCCCGGCTACGGCAAGACCACGCTGATGGAGTACGTCGCCGATCGCCTCGGACTGGTCTTCGTCAAGGTCAACGGGCCGGCGCTGGGACACGGCGTGACCTCGCTCGACCCGGCCGATGCCCCGGACGCCACCGCGCGGCAGGAGGTGGAGAAGATCTCGCTGGCCCTGGAGATGGGCAACAACGTGCTGCTCTACCTCGACGACATCCAGCACACCAACCCCGAGCTGCTGCAGAAGTTCATCTCGCTCTGTGACGCGCAGAGGCGCATGGAGGGTGTCTGGAACGGCAAGACGCGGACGTACGACCTGCGGGGCAAGCGGTTCGCGGTGTGTATGGCCGGGAACCCGTACACCGAGAGCGGCCGTCGTTTCCGGGTGCCGGACATGCTCGCCAACCGGGCCGACGTGTGGAACCTGGGTGACGTGCTGTCCGGGCGCGAGGACCTGTTCGAGCTGTCCTACCTGGAGAACGCGCTCACCGGGAACACCGTGCTCGCGCCGCTGGCCGCCCGGGACTCCGCCGACCTGCCGCTGCTGCTGCGGCTCGCCGAGGGCGACGAGAGCGCTCGGGCGGACCGGTTGTCGTACCCGTACTCGGCGGCCGAGCTCGACCAGATCCTGGCCGTGCTGCGCAAGATGAAGCGGGTGCAGCGGGTGGTGCTGCGGGTCAACCAGGCCTACATCGCCTCGGCGGCACAGGCCGACTCCAGCCGGACCGAGCCGCCGTTCCGGCTGCAGGGCTCCTACCGCAACATGAACAAGCTGGCCGAGCGGATCGTGCCGGCGATGAACGACGACGAGCTGGAGCAGGTGCTCGACGATCACTACCTGGGCGAGGCGCAGACCCTGACCGGCGGGGCCGAGGCCAACCTGCTCAAACTCGCCGAGATCCGCGGGCGGCTCGACCCGGCCCGGGCGCAGCGGTGGGCCGAGGTCAAGGCGGGCTTCCTGCGGGAGCAGACGCTCGGCGGGGCCGAGGCGGACCCGATGGTGCGGGCGGCCGGGGCGGTCGCCCTGGTGGCCGACCGGGTCGCCGGGGTGGAGGCGGCGATCGGCCGACTCACCCGGCCCTCGCCCCGTTAGCAGGGCTTCCCAACTGGCCGCGGCCTTCAGCTGGGCCGCGGCCTTTGAATCGGCCGCGGCCTTCAGCTGGCCGCGGCCTTTGGATTGACCGCGGCCTTCAGTTGGACAGGGCGGCGGCGACCTGTGCGGCCTGGGCGGCCAGGGCGTTGAAGCCGGCGTCGCTGATCTTGCCGTCGTCGTGCAGGTCGGCGAGCTTGTCGGCGAAGTCCCCGAGGCGGTCGTCGGCCTGGTCCGCGTCGTTCTTCCGGATCGACTCGGAGACCTTGCGGAGCCGCTGGTTCAGCGACCGGGCGTCGTCCCGGTCCAGCTGCCCGTTCCGCACCAGGACGCCGAGCTCCCGCTGCATCTGGGCGATCACCAGCCCGGGCCGGCCCGCCGGAACGGCCGGCTTGGTCGTCGGCTTGGTGGTCGGCGGCTTGCTGGTGGGCTTGACGCTCGACTCCTCCAGCGGCTCGATGCTCTGCGTGCGCAGCACCTGCACCGAGGTGACCGGAGCGGCCACCGGCGCGGTGTTGTCGTCACCGGAGCCGGAGAACGCCCAGTAGCCGATGGCGAGCAGCAGGAAGCCGCCGGCCGCGCCGAGCACGATCAGACGGACCCGATTGGCCTTCTGATGCTTGTCGTGCGCGGGCACCGTCGGCAGAACAGTCGTCGGCCAGTGCGGCGACGACGGCCGGGGATCATGCATGTCGGACACGGCCGACATCATGCCCTCTTCACAGAAAGACCGGCAATCCCTGCAGGCCACGCAGCAGGAGACCGGGCCGCCAGTGCAGCTCCCCGACCGGGACGGCGAGCTGCAGGCCGGGATGCCGGTCGAGCAGGGCGGTGAACGCGACCTGCGCTTCCAGCCGGGCCAGCGGGGCGCCCAGGCAGTAGTGGATGCCGTGCCCGAAGGCCAGGTGCGCGGGGCTCTGCACCCGGTCCAAGCGGAGCAGGTCGGCGGACGGGAACTGGTCGCCGTCCCGGTTCGCCGAGAGCAGCCCGATGATCACCGGGTCGCCGGCCGGGATGGTCACGCCGCCGATCTCCACGTCCTCGGTGGCGATCCGGAACGTGGAGGTCTTGAGCGGACCCTCGTACCGAAGAAATTCTTCGATGGCGCTCGGCAGCAGCTCGCGGTCGGCGCGCAGCCGCTCCCACTCGGTGCGGTCGCGCAGCATCAGGTAGGTGCCGTTGCCGATCAGGTTGACGGTCGTCTCGTGCCCGGCGACCAGCAGCAGGAAGACCATCGAGGAGAGCTCGTCCTCGGTCAGCCGGTCCTCCGCGTCACGCACCTGGATCAGGCCGGAGAGCAGGTCGTCACCGGGCGCCTTGCGGCGCTCGGCGAGCAGGGCGTGGATGTACTTCACCATCGCCTCGATCGCCGGGCCCAGCTTCGGCCCGGCCGCCGAGCCGGCGACCACCGCGTCCGACCACTCGCGGAAGTCGTCCCGATCCTCCGGCGGCAGCCCGAGCAGCTCACAGATGACCTGGATGGGCAGCGGGAAGGCGAACTCGTCGATCAGGTCGGCCTGCTCCCGGCCGGCCAGCGAATCCAGCAGGTCGATGGCGATCTGCTCGACCCGCGGGCGCAGCGCCTCGATCCGGCGGGCGGTGAAGGCGGCCGCGACCAGGCGGCGCAGGCGGGTGTGGTCCGGCGGGTCGACGGCCAGCATGTGCCGGGAGATCGCCGCCCCGATGCCCGGGGACATCGCCGCGGCCGGAGCCGCGCCGGCTGTCCGGGAGCCGCCGACGGGCTGGCCCTCCGGTGCCGGGGAGGACCGCTTCGACAGGCGTGGGTCGGTGAGCGCGCGCCTGGCGTCCTCATACCTCGTGACGATCCAGGCCTGCATGCCGCTGGGCAGCACGGCACGGCGGACCGGGCCGGAGCGGCGCCATTCCTCATACGCCGGATGCGGGTCGTCCTGGAAAGCCGGATCGCCCAGGTCGACGAGCTCTTGCGTCATCGTTCCTCCCCCGAATGCCGAATCGACTACCGACAATACCGGTATTCCGAGGGACAGAACGGGCAGAACGGTTCCGGTCTCCACCCGGATCTCCACCCGTGGGTGGCGGCACTCCACCCGGCCCGATTCGTACCTTCAACGGCATGAACATCGCCACCGCGCTTCTGATCCTCGGCTTCCTCGTCTACGCCATGGTCCGTCGCTTCCTCGGCGAGCCGCTGGAGTCCCGGCGACTGGTCCTGCTGCCCCTGGCGCTCACCGCGTACGGCGTCTACACCGTCGCGCAGACCGATTTCGTTCATCCCACCGCCGACCTCGTGGCGCTGGTGACCGGCGGGCTGGTCGCGGTCGCCGGTGGGGTGCTGCGCGGGCGGACCGTGCGGATCTTCGTCCGGGACGGGCACACCTGGTACCGCTACACCTGGGTGACGCTCGCGGTCTGGGGTGGGCTGATCGCGCTGCGGTTCGGGCAGGCGGTCGCGGCGGTCTCGCTCGGCGCCGACCAGTCCGTGCTGACCGCGTCCCTGGCGCTCGCCCTGGGGCTCAGCTTCCTCGGGGAGGCCGCGGTCGTGGGGCCCCGGGCGATGGCGACCGGGGCGCCGTTCGCACCGCGGCGCCGGGATCGTGACCGGGTCCGCGTCGGGCGCTGAGGCCCGCGATGCCGGCCGCCGGAGCCCGTACCTCGCCCACTGCTGAGACTTCTGTGCCGCTCGCCGCGCCGCGCACCTCGCCCGCTGCTGAGACTTCTGTGCCGGCTGCCGGGTCGTGGTCTCGGGATGGCGCTGACACCTGGTTGTCACCGTTGATTCGGCAGACTGGCGTCGTGTTCATCGTCGATCGGGACCGGGTGTTGAACCTCTGGCGCCGGGCCCGCAACCTGATCGTCCTGGTCATCATCACCGTCGCGATGCTCCAGGACCAGAAACCCAGCCCCGCCCTGGTGGTGGGGCTGGTGATCGGTGGTCTCGGCTGGGTCGTGCTGGCCCTGCGGATCCTGCCGTCCCGGCAGCACCTCGCCGCGGTGTGCGTGACCCTCGCGGCCGGGTTGTGGCTGACCACGCTGGTCGGGCCGGGCCTCGCACCGGTCTACGTGATCGTCGCGATCGCCAGCAGCGCCGCCGCCCTCGACCTGATCACCACCGGGGTGGTGACCGGCACCGGCCTGATCGCCCTGATCATCGCGCTGGCCGGGCACGACGTGGCGGCGTCGGCGATCGCCCTCTGGTGCGGTGTCACGATCGTGGTCACGCTGCTCGTCCTGCTGCGCCGGCAGCGCACCGCCGGCGCCGAGCAGGAGCGGATGCTCGCCGACGAGCAGGCCCGGGCGGCGGCGCTGGCCGAGCGGGCCCGGCTGGCCCGGGAGATCCACGACGTGCTGGCGCACTCGCTGTCGGCGCTGTCGGTGCAGCTGGAGACGGCCGCGGCGCTGCTGGAGCGGGACCGGACGGCCGACGCGGCGGTGCTGATCGACCGGGCCGGGACCCTCGCGCGGGACGGCCTGACCGAGACCCGCCGGGCGGTGAGCGCGCTGCGCGGCGACCCGCTGCCGGTGCCGGAGCTGGTCGGCGAGCTGACCGCGGGCTATGGGCGCGACCTGGACGCCCCGGCCACGTTCACCGTCGACGGCGAGCCGCGGGAGCTGGACGCGGAGACCGGGCTGGCGCTGTTCCGGGCCGCGCAGGAGGCGCTGACCAATGTCCGCAAGCATGCGCCGGGCAGCGCGGTCGAAACCCGATTGCGGTACGAGGTGGGCACGGTCGCGCTGCGGGTCCGCAACCACGGGCCGGCCGGGCCACCGGTGTCCGGGCTGTCGAGTGGATATGGACTGATCGGGCTGCGGGAGCGTGCCGAATTGGCCGGCGGCACGATCGAGGTCGGCCCGGACAACGGCGAGGGCGGGGACGGGGGTGAGGGCGGCTGGCTGGTGGACCTACGAATGCCGGGATGAGCGGCGGCGTGGGTGAACCGGGGCGCGAGGAACGGTGGGTGGGTGTCAGGATTTGCGGGTGAGCATCCGGGTGGTGGTGGCCGATGATCAGACCGTGGTCCGGGAAGGGCTGGCGCTGATGTTGAGCCTGCTCGACGACGTCGACGTGGTGGGCGAGGCGGCCGACGGTGATCAGGCGCTGGAGCTGGTCGGCCGGGAGCGGCCGGACGTGGTGCTGATGGATCTGCGGATGCCGCGCCGCGACGGGGTGGCGGCGACCGCGCTGATCAAGGCGCGGTATCCGGAGACGCGGGTGGTCGTGCTGACCACCTTCGCCGATGACGAGCACATCCTCGGGGCGCTGCGGGCCGGTGCCGTGGGGTATCTGACCAAGGACTCCGGGCGGGTGCAGATCGCGCAGGCGGTGCGGGCGGCGGCGATCGGGCAGGGTGTCCTTGATCCGCAGGTGCAGCAGCGGCTCCTGGCCGCTGCCACGGGCGGGGCCGCCTTCGCCGAGTCGACGCCGCGGGACGGTTCAGCGGGCGCTGGCAGCTCGGCGTTGCCGGACGGTTCGGCGGGCGCTGGCAACGCGGGGTTGTCAGGTGGTTCGGCGGGTGGCGGCGCGGGGTTGCCGGGTGGATCGGCGGGTGGCGGCGCGGGGTTGCCGGGCGGGTCGGCTGGCGCTGGCAACTCGGGGTTGCCGGGCGGGTTGGCGGGCTTCGGCAAGCCGGTGCTGCCGGATGGGCTGACTGCGCGGGAGGCGGAGGTGCTGGGGCTGATCGCGGCGGGACTGTCCAACAAGGAGATCGCGAAGCGGCTCTTCGTCACCGAGGTGACCGTGAAGTCGCACGTGAACCGGCTGTTCGCGAAGGCTGGGGTGCGGGATCGGGCGCAGGCCGTGCGGTATGCGTACCAGCACGGCCTGAGCAACTGAGGGTTATCCACAGTGGCGGGTTGTCCACAGGGCCTCGGACGACCTTCGGATTTTCCCGCCATACTTGTGGGTGTGGAGGTGGCCCCCCTCAGGGAGGGCGGGTCCTGTTTTTTTACGATTAGAGGGACTGGCCCTGACGATCCGGGGCATATCGGGCGAGCGTGAGTTGCTCGATCACGCTGATCAGCGTGTAGAGGACGATTGAGGCCACGGTGACGATGGTGACTCCGGTCCACATGCGATCGAGTTCGAACGTGGTGACCGAGGAGAGCATCAGGTAGCCGAGACCCTTGCCGGTGGCCAGCCACTCGGCGAGCAGGGCGCCGACCAGGGCCAGCGGGGCGGCCACCCGGAGTGCGGCGAACAGGGCCGGCAGGGCGCCGGGCAGCTGGACGCGGAACAGGGTGGCGATCGGGGACGCACCGTAGGCGCGCATCAGGTCCATCGCGGATCCCGGCACCGAGCGCAGCGCCAGCGACACGTTGACCAGTACCGGGAAGAACGTGACGATGCCGGCGATCACCGTGACCGCCAGCAGGCCGCGACCGAAGATCAGGGCGATCAGTGGGGTCATCGCCACCAGCGGTACCGCGCGCAGGGCCATCGCGATCGGCAGCAGGGTCTGTTCGACGCCGCGCCAGAGGGCGAACGCGACCGCGGTGAGCAGCGCGGCGATCGTGCCGCCGGCCAGGCCGAGGGCGGCGTCGATGGCGGTCACGCGGCCGGCTTCGCGGAGGAGGTCGCGTTCCGCGGTGTTGGCCGGGTCGGTGAGGTAACGCCAGACGTCGAGCGGGCCGCGGGTCAGGAACGGATCCAGCTCGAAGCCCTTGACCAGCAGTTGCCAGACGCCGCAGATGACGGCCACGGACAGCAGCGCGCCGCCGATGCCGCTCGCGAACCGGAGCAGGGCCCGGCGGGCGACGTGCCGGTCCAGACCCCGCGACGCCGGCGACAGAGCCGCGGCGGCAAGGCTGGGCGCGGCGGAAGCGGAGGCCGGCGCGGCGGAGACCGGGGCCGGCGCGGCGGAAGCGGAGGCCGGGGCCGGCGCGGCGGAAGCGGAGGCCGGGGCCGGGGCAGGCGTGGCGGGGGCGGAGGCCGCGGCGGGGCCAGGCGTGGCGGGAGCGGAGGCCGGGGCCGGACCGGGTGTGGTGGGGGCGGGGCCCGGCGCGGCGGGGGCGGGGCCCGGCGTGGTGGGGGTGCTCATCGAACCGTCCTCGGGGCCCAGGGGGTGAGAAGGCGGCCGACCAGGGCGGTGAGCCCGTAGGCGGCGCCGGAGAGCGCGGTCGCGACCAGGGCGATCCCCCAGGTCCGCTCGACGGCGAGGCTCTGCTGGGAGTTGATCATTGCGACGCCCAGGCCGGACTCGGCGCCCAGGTACTCGCCGACGATCGCGCCGAGCATCGCGGCCGGGGCGGCGATCCGCAGGCCGGCGAAGAGGCTGGGCAGGCTCGCCCGCAGGCGCACCCGCCAGAGCTGGGTCCAGTTGCCGCCGCCGTACGCGCGGATCAGGTCGAGGCTGGTCTTGTCCGCGCTGCGCAGCCCGACCAGCGCGCCGACCAGCGTGGTGAAGATGACCGAGAGCGCGGCCAGGATCACCTTGGGGGTGTCGTCGCTGAACAGCACCGCCAGCACCGGGCCGATCGCGATCACCGGCAGGCAGTAGCTGACCAGCGCGAGCTGCAGCAGCGCCTTCTCCACCCAGGGGATCTGCACGAACGCCACGGCCAGCACGATCGCGATCGCGTTGCCCCAGAGCCAGCCGAGACCCGCCTCACGCAGCGTGGTCTGGATGTTGGGCCAGTAGAACCCGAACCCGTCGTCGGCGAACTGCCCGAGGATCGCGGTGGGCGGGGGCACCGCACGGCTGCCGGCAAAGACCGTACGCCCAAGAATTTCCCAGAGGACCAGGACCGTGAGCAGACCGCCCGCCCCGGCCACCCACTTCCTCATCCGACCGGCTCCGTGGTCTTTCCGAACAGCAGGGCGCTGAGCTGGTCCTCCAGCTCGTGGAAGCGGGCGGTGCGCATCATCTCCGGGGTCCGCGGCCGGGGCAGGTCGATCTCGACCTGGGCGACGATCCGGCCGGGGCGGGCGCTCATCACCGCGACCGTGTCGGCGAGGAAGACCGCCTCGGCGATCGAGTGGGTGACCAGCAGCGTGGTGGTGGCGCGTTCGGTCCAGATCCGCTGCAGCTCCAGGTTGAGGCGCTGCCGGGTCATCTCGTCGAGCGCCCCGAACGGCTCGTCCAGCAGCAGGATCTTCGGCTCGATGACCAGTGAGCGGGCGATCGCCACGCGCTGGCGCATGCCGCCGGAGAGCTGGGCCGGCCGGGCCTGTTCGAAGCCTTCGAGGCCGACCAGCTTGATCAGGTCGGCGATCGCCCGGTCGTCCACCTTGACGCCGCTGACCTCGAGCGGCAGCCGGATGTTCGCCTCGACCGAGCGCCAGGGCAGCAGCGCCGCGTCCTGGAACGCGATGCCGAGGTGGTGCCGGCGCCGGGTGGTGGCCGGCGCCTCGCCGTGCACGAACGCCTCGCCGGACGTGGGCTGTTCCAGGTCGGCGAGGATGCGCAGGATCGTGGACTTGCCGCAGCCGGACGGGCCGAGCAGCGCCACGAACGCGCCGGCCGGGGTGTCCAGGTCGACGTTGTCGAGCGCGGTGACGGTCGACCGGCGGATCGTGAACTGCTTGGTCAGGCCGCGCAGCACGATCCCCCGGTCGTCGGTACCGGTCAGGACGCCGCCTTCAGCGACGGGTTCTCGGTGTACAGCTCCTTGATCAGGGAGAGGTCGAAGAGCTGTTCCTTGGTGATCGTCACGCCGCCGAGCGCGAGCGTCTTGATCGTCTCGTCGACCAGCTCGTCGGTGATCGTGAACAGGCCGTTGGCCTTGGTGTCGGCGGTCTGCACGACGGTGTTCTGGGCGGCCGACTCGAGCGCCTGCTCGGCGGCGTCCAGGCCGAGGTCCTTGCCGTACTTGGTGGCGGCCAGGTCGGCGCCGGCCTTCGGGTCGGCGAGCGAGTCGGTCCAGCCCTTGACGTCGCCGGTGAGCACGGCCTTGAGCTTGTCCCGGTCCGAGGTGAGGCTGGACTTCTTCACCACGTAGACCTCGGAGACCATCGGGTAGCCGTGGTCGTTGAGCAGCATCGTCGCGGTCTCGACGCCCTTGACCTTGAGCAGGTTGGGCTCGTTGGTGAAGAACGAGAACCAGCCGTCGACCTCCTTCGACACCAGCGGGGACGGGTCGAACTGGGCCGGCACCTTGGTGATCTTGCTGGGGTCGAGGTTGTTGGCCTTGAGGAACGCGTTCCAGACCGGCTCGTTGGTGGCCTGCACGCCGATCTTCTTGCCGATCAGGTCCTGCGGGGTGCTGATCGGCGTCCCGGCGAGACTGACGATCGCGAACGGGTTCTTCTGGTACTGCGCGCCGACCACCACCAGCTCGGCGCCCTTGAGGATGGCGGCGGCGGTGATGTCCGGCGAGGAGATGCCGATCAGCGCCTTGCCGGAGGCGACGATCGCGTCCTGGCTGACGGTCGGGCCGCCGGCCATCAGGTTGACCGAGCTGAACCCGGCGGCCGTGTAGTAGCCCTTGCTGTCGGCCAGGTAGGCGCCGGCGAACTCGACGTTCTTCACCCAGGACAGCTGGTAGTTCAGGGCACCGAAGCTCTTGGCGCCACCGGCGGCGGCCGGCGCGTCGTCGTCCTTGCCGCCACAGGCCGCCAGGAACGCCGAGGAGATGGCCAGGCCGGCGCCGCCGCGCAGCAGGGCACGCCGATTTATGTACGCAGTCACGCGATGCTCACTTTCCCTCAGGGAGGGCCCGACGCTAACCAGAGCCTGTTTCGCGGCAGTTTCCACGAAAAACCCGGGGTGTAGCGCTCTCCACCTGCTTGTTTCGCAAGGCGTCGAATCGGTCGTGAGCGGCGTTTCAATCGGACCGGATCAGCCGGCCCGCCTAAATGGCAAGAAGCCCGGATCAGGCGGCCCGCCAAAAGGCAAGAAGCCCGGATCAGCCGGCGTGACGGCGGAAGAAGCGGGGTGGGCGGACCGGGAGCCGACGACGGCGGGTGATGGGCTGAAGCGGACGCTCCGAAGAGGAGCAATCACGCACGGTGACCACGATGATACGGGGGTGCAACGGGTCCGCACTGGCCACGACGATGATCCCCTTCCAAGGAACGAGTCGGAGGTCCACTATGCGTCACCGACACCGGGACTGACCCGCCACTTGAGGCACATTTAAAGATCATCACAGCTTAGCTAGAACCCCTTGAAGTCCGGCTGGCGGCCGAAGGAGGGCGCGTCGTTCCGGGTGATCACCGGGTACATGCTCGACTGCACCTGCCAGGACGGCTCCGGCCGGGGCATCGCCATCACCCGGGCCAGCGCGTGCAGCACGTCCTGCAACGCCTGGTGCAGCTGCGGATCGGCGACCAGCCCGGCCTCGTCGATGGTCCGCATGTCCAGCGGCAGGCGCACGCACGCGGCCCGCAGCAGCCGCGCGCCGCCGTGCCCGAGCACCGACTCCAGGCCGGCCCGGGCGCCCTCGTCCTGCCCCGGCGTGACCACCGACAGCCAGGCGGTCGCCTTGCCGGTCAGCACGGCGCCGTCGATCAGCCATTCGAGCAGGTTCTTCAGGCTTCCGGGGAGGGAGCCCGCGTACTCCGGGGTGCTGAACAGCACGGCGTCCGACTCGGACACCCGGCGGCGCAGGTCGTGCACGGACTCGGGCGGCTCCGGATCGCCGGGCACGAACGCCGGCAGGCCGGCCATCCCGGTGTAGAGCGTGGCGTCGACCTCCGGCGGGGCGAATCGGCTCGCGGTGCGCAGGGCCGCGGTGTGCAGCGAGCTGTCGCGAGTGCTCCCCGAGATCAGCAGGACGCGGGTCATGCCGAGACGATACGTGGTCGGGCCCGGCGACCCGTTCACAGCGAACTGTCAGATCTTTGGCGGACACCGGGTACGTTCGCCCGATCGCGTGCTCGGTGAAGCTTGCGCATCGTGAAGCACCGCCCGCATTACCTGCCGTTGATCTTGATGCTCCTGCTCGCCACCTCGTGCTCGGCCCCGCGCCCGGTGCCGAAGCCGGCCCTGCCCGCCGCCCGGATCCGGGTCGACCAGGTCGGCTGGGCCACCGGCGAGACCAAGATCGCGCTGGTGATGGCGCCGGCCGACGCCGCCGGAGCGACCGCCACCGTGGTCGACGAGCACGGGAACCCGGTGCTCACGGTCGCCGCCGGGCCCAGCCGGGGCGATTGGAACACGCGCTATCGCGCGATCAACCCGCTGGATCTCACGGCCCTGCGGACGCCAGGAAATTATCGCGTACGGATGAACGACCGCTTCACCGCGGAATCGCCGGTCTTCCGGGTCGACGCCGCCGGAAAGCTCTACACCCCACTGGTGGCCGACACCGTGCAGTATTTCCAGGCCCACCGGGACGGCGCCGACCAGGTCGGCAGCGCGTGGCAGCGGACCTCCGCCCACCTCGACGACCGGTCCGCGACCGTCTATCAGACGCCCGGCGACGACGCCGATCTCACCGCGACCGACACCCGGGTCGACGTCGAGGGCGGCTGGTACGACGCCGGCGACTACCTCAAGTTCACCCACACCACGGCGTACGCCCTGGTCGTCATGCAGTTGGTGGAACGCGACGGCCCCGCGCCCACGGCGTTGCGCGCGGAGATCGAGCACGGGCTGGACTGGCTCACCAAGATGTACCGGGACGGCGTGCTCTACACCCAGGTCGGGGTGGGTGGCAACGACGCGTACCTGGGTGACCACGACGCCTGGCGGCTCCCGCAGGCCGACGACGGGCTGGCCGTCGAGCCCGGCGACCGGCGCTACTACCAGCGCTACCGGCCGGTGTTCCGGGCCGCCGACCCGGGCGACCCGATCAGCCCCAACCTGGCCGGGCGGGTCGCCGCCGCGTTCGCCCTCGCCGCCCAGCTCGACGCCCGGTCCGACCCGGCCCGCGCGAAGTCGCGCCTGGACACCGCCGCCGCGCTGTTCGCCCAGGCCGACACCGGCGCCGGCGACGACCTGGTGACCACCGTGCCGCGGGACTTCTACCCGGAGGAGAGCTTCGCCGACGACCTGGCGCTGGGCGCCGCCGAGCTCGCCCTGGCCGGTGAAGCGCTCGGCGACAAGCGCGTCAAGGACTGGACCGACCAGGCGAAACGCTGGGCCGATCAGACCGGCGGCGGGGACGACGGCCTGACCGTGTACGACGTCGACGCGCTCGCCGACGCCGAGGTCTACCGGCTGGCCCCGGCCGGCGCGCTCGCCGATGACCTGCGCGCCCGCCTGGACGGCGCGGTCAAGGCGGCGGCCGCCGACCCGATGGGCGCGACGTCCGGCAGCGGCGGCGCCGATTACGCGTCCCGGCAGCTGGGCTGGGCGGCGACCGCGGCGCTCTACCGGAAGATGACCGGCGACGACCGGTACGCGGCGTTCGCCACCGCACAGCGCGGGGTCGCGCTCGGCTCGAACGGCTGGGGCGTCTCGCTGGTGATCGGCGCGGGCGACGCGTACCCGAAATGCCCGCACGATCAAATCGGAACCCTGACGCGTACGTCGTTGACCGGCGCCGTGATCAACGGCCCGAACGTGGCCGGCCGGGTCGAGTCCCTGGAGGAGGAGACGCCGGACTCGCTCTGCTCCGACGGGTCGTACACCGAGTTCGACCGCGCGGACGCCCAGTACGTCGACGACATGCGGGTCTCCGCGACGAACGAGCCGGCCCTCGACTTCACCGCGACCGGGATGCTCGCCTTCGCCCTGGCCGCCACCGGATGACGGCATCGTCGCAGTCAGTAGTCACCTGACCAACCCGCCGCTGTCATTGTTTTGCCAGCTCACCACGGAGATATGCCACAGTGGACCGGACGGTGAACTGACTACCGAACGTAGGCGTATTCCCCAGTGAGTCGCATCGGGCGGTCCCCCTGCCGTCCGATGCGACCGATAGTCGACGACGACCGGGAGCGTGATCCGCAATGGCCTCATCAGACCTCACCGTGGAGATCGACGGGCGGGGCGAGCCGGCCCGCATGATCGAGTACACCGCCGCGATGTGCGGCGAGACCCTGGCCGGCGCGGCCTGGCTGGACCGCCACGACCCCGGCTGCGAGGACTACTACAGCCGGGTCGCGGTGGTCTGCCTGAACCCGCTCGACCGGGTCCTGGTCAAAGGCTGAACCGCGCCACCTGACTGCGTCCGGCGGTGCCGTCCAGGTCGATCGAGAGCCGTACGGCCGGGCTGGTCGCCAGCACCTCGATGCCGGGGTCGGCGGAGATCGTCCCGGTCGCCGCGCCGTCGATCGTGACGGTGACCGGGCCGCCGAGTCGCCGGGTCGGGTCGCTCACCGCGACCGCGAGCTCGCCGCCCGACCGGCTCAGCACGACCGAGACCGGCCGGTCCACCGTGATCCCGGCGGTCTTCGGCGCGGCGCCGCTCCAGAAGTTGGCCAGCGTCAGGCCGTCGCTCGCGCGGCGCACCGCCTGCACCGCGGTCGAGTTCGCCACCACGGCGAGGTCGGTCGAGCCGGCCGCCGCCGCGGTCGCGGCCTGGGTGGCGCCCGGCAGCTGAAGGTAGGCGTAGCTCGCGCCGCTCGGGCTGACGCCGTGGTCGTACCAGAGGGTGATGAACCGGCGGGTGTAGGACGTCGCGTCGTCGTAGACGCCGCGGTGGTCCAGGTCGGTCCACCTGCCGGTGCGGTCGGCGCGGGTCGCCTTGAGGGCGGTGCCGGCCGGGAACACGTACCCGCCGGCCTTCGGGATCCAGATCCAGCGCGGGTTCAGCGTGGTGGGGGTGCCGCTCGGCGGGGACAGGGCGGCGGCGCCGTCGACGATCGGGACGGTGGCGCCGTCCGGGCCGATGTTGCGCTGCTCGACGATCGTCTCGACGGTGTTGCCGTCGGTGCTGGTGATGCCGGCGCCGAGGCAGACGATCACGTCACCGGCGCAGAGCCAGGACTTCTTCGCGGTGAGCGTCTGCACCGCGAAGGACAGCCCCATCCCGAGCGCCGCGTTCCCGTCCAGCAGGGCGCCGCCGGTCCAGGTGTTCGTCGAGCCGCGGCCGGCGCCGAGCGCGAGCGTCCTGGTGTCGACGGTGGTGCCCGGGACGCGGTACTTGTCGGCGGTCGGCCAGTACTGGTTCGTCCAGTGCCCGGGCTGCGCCGGCAGGTACACGTACACCGCGCCCTCGCTGGTGTACCAGCCCTTGAGGTTCTCGTTGTTGGCGCTCTCGTACGGCTTGATCGTGCTGCTGTCCATCGCCACCGCGTAGGCGAATCCGGGACGGCGGTGCACGGCCCGCGCGACCGAGGTCGCCACCACGGTCTCCGTCGACTCCCCCACCGCCGCGACGGACGGGTCGGCCAGCACCGCGCGCCCGAGGACGATCGACGCGAGCCGCACCTGCTCGATCGGCGCGGAGTCGTACGCGAAGAACCCGTCCGCGGCCATCCACCCCTTGCACTGCGCTCGCACCGTGCCCGCCCGCGCCGCCGGCAGCACCTCGGCGAGCTGCAGAAGTGTCGCCACGGTGAGCCGCCCCTGGCGATGATCGGTCTCGTAGAACCGGGACAGGCCCCGCCCGCGGACCATGTCCATCATCGCGCCGCCGTAGATCCACGGGCGGTAGTTCCGCTGGGTCCAGTCGTAGATCTCGGAGATCCGCGGCGCGGTGAACGCCCACGGCGTCCCCCGCGTGGCGAGCATCGCGTAGGTCAGGTACTGCAGCAGCGAGATGCCATAACCGCCGGTGTACGGAAAGTACGCGTGCTGGATGAACCCGCCGTCGGGATAGAACCCGTCGCCGCCGGTGGCGTACGTGAAGACGTCGGCGATCGCGTTCTTGGCGCCCGCGATGGTCGCCGCGTCGCCGCTCAGCGCCCCGCGGACGATCGCGATCGCGCAGGCCCAGTTGCGGTTGGCCCCGGTCGACACCGCGCCGCCGGTGACCGTGGGATCCGGGGCGTAGTGCGCGATCGCGGCCATCGCCGTGGCCACCCGCGCGGCGCCGATCTGGTCGTGCAGGGCCACGCAGACGTCGTTGAGCGCGAGCGGGATGCCGATCTGCCAGTCCCACCAGTTGTCGTAGGAGTGCACCGACGGGCCGTACTTCTGCGCGAGGAACCAGTCCAGCGCCGAGGCCAGGTCGTTCTTCAGATCCGGGTTGCCGGCCAGCGCCGATCCCCGGGACCGGTAGGCGAGCGCCAGCGTGCGGAGCCGTCCGGCGTTGTTGCGCTGGACCGCCGAGACCGTGCCGCTGTCCAGGTCGGACCAGAGGTAGGTGCGGCCGCTCGCGGTGTTCAGGCTCGACCAGAGCGCCTGGGCGGTCGCCGCCGTGTCGGTGACGTAGGCCGCGACGACCGGGTCGGCGAGGTCGTAGCTTCCGATGAGCGTGTCGAACCACTGCAGACGTACCGTGTCGAAGTCGGTGGCCGCGGCGGCCCGCGCGGGCTCGGCCGCGAGCAGCGCGCCGCCGGCCGCGAGGCCGCTGAGCAGGACGGTCCGGCGGGAGAGCGGGTCGGCCATGGGGGTCAGCCTTTCAATCCGGTGTGGGCGAGCCCTTCGATGAACTGGCGCTGCGCGAGCACGAAGACGATCAGGACCGGGATGGCGGTCAGCGACGCCGCGGAGAGCTGGACGTTCCAGAGCGGTCCCTGGTACGCGTCGGTGAACTGGGTCAGCGCCTGGGGCAGCGTGAAGTTGTCCCGCGAGGACAGGTAGACGATCGGCTCCAGGTAGAGGTTCCAGCTGGTCAGGAACGTGAAGATGGCGACCGCGGCGAGGGCCGGCCGGGCCAGCGGCAGGGCGATCCGGGCGAAGATCCCGGGCCGGCCGAGGCCGTCCATCCGGCCCGCCTCCTCCAGCTCGACCGGCAGCGTGATGAAGAACTGCCGCATGATGAACGTCGCGAGCACGCTCGGCGCCCCGAAGATCGGGACCAGGATGAGCGGCCAGTGCGTGTCGATCAGGCCGAGGCTGTTGAACATCCGGAACAGCGGGACGATCGTCACCTCGCTCGGGATCAGCAGGCCGGTGAGGACCACCACGAACAGCACGTTCTGGCCGCGGAACCGGATCCGGGCGAAGGCGTAGCCGGCCATCGCGGCGAAGATCAGGGTTCCGGCGGTGACCACCAGGGCGATGTACGCGCTGTTGAAGTACTGCCGGGCGAACGGCTGCAGGGTGAACACGTCGTGGAACGCCGCGAACGACGGGTGGCTCGGCCAGAGCGAGGCGGAGAAGATCTCGCTGTTCGGCTTCAGCGCGCTGGTGATCATCCACCAGGTGGGGAAGACGAACGGGACGCAGAGGACGCTCAGGATTCCGTACAAAATAATCTTGGTCTTATTGCTCATGGAAGACCCACCTCCGGCGCAGTTGCCACTGCAGGACGGTCAGGGCCAGCACGATGACGAAGAGCAGCACGCCGAGCGTCGCGCCGTACCCGAAGGCATGGAATTGGAAGGCCTGCTGGTAGAGGTAGTAGACGAGCACGGTGGTCGAGGTGCCCGGGCCGCCCTCGGTGAGCACCGCGATCTGCGCGAAGACCTGCAGCGAGCCGACCACCGTGATGATCGCGGTGAGTAGCAGCGTCGGGCTGATCAGCGGCAGCGTGATGCGCCGGAACGTGGTCCAGGCCGGGGCGCCGTCGGTGCGCGCCGCGTCGTAGAGGTCCCTCGGCACCCCCTGCAGCGCGGCCAGGAACAGCACCATGTTGAGCCCGACGTTCTTGATGACCTGCACCACGACGACCGCGGCCATCGCCGTGCCGCCGGAGCGCAGCCAGTTGGGCCCGGCGATGCCGACCGCGTGCAGCAGGGCGTTGACCCCGCCGTTGTCCTGCAGCATGAACCGCCAGACGATCGTCCACGCCACCAGCGAGACCACCACCGGGGAGAAGAACAGCACCCGGAAGAACGTCGTGCCGCGCAGCCGCTGGTTGAGCAGCACCGCCAGCAGCAGCGCCAGCGACAGGTTGAGCACCACCAGCCCGGCCGAGAAGATCAGGCTGGCCCGCAGCACGCCGCCGAGCTTCGGATCGCTCGCCAGCGCCCGGTAGTTGTCCGCGCCGATGAACGTGAACGAGTCGGCCAGCACGTTCCACTCGTGCAGGCTGTACCAGACCACCAGGACCAGCGGGATCAGGACGAACACCACCGTCCCGGCCAGCTGCGGGGCGATGAACAGCCACCCGGTCAGCTGGTCGCGACGGCGGGTCGTCCAGTAGCGAGGTCTCACTTCGCCAGCAACGGCTGAATGGCGGTGCAGACCCCGGTCAGCACGGTCTTGACGTCGGCGTCCGGCTTCCACATCGGATCCAGGGCCGAGCGGACCGCCTGGTTGATCTCGGCGCTGTTCCTGTGGTTGGGCTTGACCACGCCGGTCGAGATGCCGTCGATCACCACGTCGTTGAGCTGCTCGGGCTTGAGCAGCGGGTTGCTCTTGCCCAGGGTCTCGGCGTTGAGCTGTGACTGCCGCGGCGGCGGGAAGTAGGCGGCGAGCTTCGCCGAGTTCGCGTCGCTGGTGAAGAAGCGGAGGAAGTCCTTGGCCGCGTCGGCGTGCTTGCCCTTCTTGAGGACCCCGAGGCCGGCCTGGCCGATCACCGCGTAATCACCCTTCGGGCCGGTCGGCAGCGGCACCAGCGTCCACATGAACTTGGCTTCCTTGAGCAGCGAGGCGCGCGAGATCTGGGTGATGGTCATCGCGGCGTCGCCGGCGAAGAAGTCGGCCGAGACGCCCGGGCCGGGGATCGCCTTCTTCTCGAAGATCGCCTGGTGGATGAAGGTCATCGCGTCGATCATCGGCTGCTGGTCGAAGCCGCAGGTCGTACCGTCGGCCGACCAGGCCTGGGCACCCCACGCGTCGAAGATCGGCGCGAGGTTGGTCCAGTCCTTGTAGTCGAAGTCGCGCGGCACCAGGCCCTGCTTGCCGGCCGCGGTGGCCGGTGCGACCGCGGCGATCGCGCTGTCCCAGGTCCACTTGTCGCCGGTCGGCAGGTTCTTGACCAGGTCGGTGTTGACGAAGACGCCGAACGGCGAGGTGGAGAACGGGTAGGCGAGCAGCTTGCCGTCCCGCTGCCAGAGCGCGGTCGTCGACGCGACCAGCTCGGATTTGTTGTCGATCGCGTCGTCCAGCGGCTCCAGCGCCCCGGAGGAGACGAAGTCGGGTGCCGCGCCCTCGAGGATCCAGGCCAGGTCGGGGGTGTTGCCGCCGGCGATCTGGGTGGTGACGGCGGTCGTGTAGTTCTCCACCGGCAGCGCGTCGAACGTGACGGTCACGTCCGGGTGCGCGGTGTGGTACTCGGCGGCGATGTCGGTGAACAGCTTGACGTGCGCCTCGTTGTTGGTCCAGGTCGTCATGCGCAGGGTGATCGGGCCGTCGGCGGCGCTCTCACCCCCGCCGCAGGCGACCAGGGTGCCGAGGAGGAGGACAGCGGAAGCAGTGGCGAATATTTTCATGAGTTGGGGATCCTCAATATCCTGAAATGTCGGGCCAATGCAGCTCGACGCCATCCGCGGCGAGCCGGGTCTGGAAGTCCGCGAGCAGGGCCGGGCTGTTGCGCACCGCGCGTGGGCTCGTCCCGCGATCGAGGCAGAAGCCGGCCAGCGCGCCGGCCACCTCGCCGATGTTCCACTCGACCGGATGCAGCCGGTGCGAGCCGTTGGTGATGTGCGTGGTGCCGATGTTCTTCCCGGCCGGCAGGAGGTTCTCCATCCGCTGCGGGATCAGGGCGCCGAGCGGGATCTCGAACGGGCAGGAGCCGATGTCGACGTAGTGGTCCCCACCGGTGGACGGGTGCAGGTCGATCCGGTACATGCCGACCCCGATCGCGTCGGCGTGCGACACCGCGCCCTTGTCGCCGCGGACGGCCAGCGACAGGTCCTGCTCGACCACGGTGTACTCGGCGCGGATCCGCCGGGACTCGCGGATGTACGGCGCCATGGCCAGCCCGTCGGCGCCGCCGGTGACGTCCCCGCGCAGCCGCAGGCCGCGCCAGCCGGTGCCGCCGTCCGGCCGCGGTGCCTCGGTCTGCAGCCAGTACAGCACCGAGAAGGAGAGCTCGCGGGCGGCCCGCTCCACCGCGGCGGGATCCGCGGCCCCGATCAGCGGTGTCTCGAAATAGTCGATCATCGGCCAGTTCACCAGGCAGATGTCGCTGGCATAGGCGCCCGCGGTGAAGTTGCGCCGGGCGGCGATCCGCCGGAACGTCCACAGGTTGCCGTCGCCGGGGTTGTGCCGCTGGTCGGCCTCGACCAGCCACGGCTCGTCGTCCGGGTTCGGCGTGAAGCTGCGGGTGGAGATCTCCAGCGTCCGCGGATTCGGCGTCTGCCAGGACAGCAGCGGCCCGCCCCAGAACGACGGCTGGTAGTCCCGCCACTTCGCATACTCCGCCGGGCGCTCGATCGTGTGCTCGCCGTCGACGTGATCGACCGCGAAACAGACCGAGAACGCCTGCATGTTCGTCGGATCGGCGACCGCGGGCGCACTCGGCTCGCCGGTCTGCGCCTGGGACTCGAACCCGGTCACGAACTCGGTCCCGGTCAGCGGCAGCAGCTCCCCGGTCTCGGTCGCGTCCAGCACGAACGGCGCCGACAGCGTCACCAGCTCGCCGTCCGCACGCCGCACGGTGACGGCCGTGACCCGATCGCCGTCGGTCGCCGCGGCCACCGGCACAGAACCGAGCAAAACCCTTAAAAGACGATTGCTTCGGTACGGCGCGAGCAGCGCCTCGATCACCGCGACCGCGACCCGCGGCTCGTGGCACAGCCGGCTGACGTGCCCACCACCCGGGTTCAGGTACCGCATCGCCCGGGCCGGCCCGGCCAGCGGGTAGTACGCGCGGTAGTAGTCCCGGATCCCGTCCCGCAACGCCCGGTAACTGGCCGTCACGCCGAACTGCTCGACCCAGCTGTGCTCGTCCGGCGGCACGGCCTGGCTGGTCAACTGGCCGCCGAGCCAGGCGTACTGCTCGGTCAGCAGCACCGACCGGCCGGCCCGCAGCGCCGCGAGGGCCGCCGCGACCCCGCCGAGGCCACCACCGACGATCAGGACATCGGCCCGCAGCTCGGTCATCGAGCCGCCGCCAGCGTCGTACCGTCGACGGGCTCGCAGGTCAGCAGCCGTTGCGTCACGGTGGGAACTCCTTCCAGAAGGGCGGACAACACCTCGACGGCCTGCACACCCATCTCCCGGCGGGGGATGCGGAAGCCGGTCACGGCGAGGTCGGTGGTGGCGGGCCGGGTCGGATCGCCGAGCGCCACCAGGGAGAGATCGTCGGGGACGCGCAGGCCACGGACCGCCGCGCGCTCGGCCAGCGCCACGCCGTCCGCGAACTCCTCGGCGAAGACGCAGGTGAGCCGCTCGCCGACGAGCTGGTCGAGCACCTCGTCCAGCGACCGGCCGGCGATCGGCAGGTGCCGGCCGTCGACCCCGGCCCCGGCAGCGGCCTCGGTGAAGCCGCGCAGGCGGTCGGCGTGCGACTCCGGGCCGGTGCCGTGGCCGACGTACGCGATCCGGCGGTGGCCCAGCCCGGCCGCCCGCCGCACCTGCTCGGCGGTGGCCGCCGGGTAGTCGGCGCCGACGTAGGGCACCGGCCCGCCGGCGTCGTCGCGGCGCCCGACGCTGACGAACGGCAGCCCGTCGTCCATCAGCCGGGCCAGGTCGGCCGGGTCGAGCCACTGCCCGAGCAGGACACACCCGTCGGCCAGGCGCAGCCGGTTGTTCTCGTGGAACATCCGCCGCCGCCCGTCCACCACCGGCGCGCTGGTGACCAGCAGCAGGTCGCAGCCGATCCGCTCGGCGCACTCCTCGATGCCGACCAGGAACGGGTGGTAGAAGTTGCCCAGCTCGGCCGGGAACACCGGCTCGTAGGTGAACACGCCGATGATCCGGTTGTGCTGGGCGGCCAGGCGCCGGGCGATCGGGTCGGCGACGTACCCCGTCGTGCGGATCGCGTCGAGGACCCGCTCGCGGGTCTCCGGGGCGATCCGGACGTCGGCGTCGCTGCGGCCGTTGAGCACGAGCGAGACGGTCGCCTGGCTGACACCGGTCATCCGGGCGATGTCCTGCTGAGTCACACGCCTGCGTGCGGCGGGCATGGCGGCCTCCTGATTTCTCTGCTAATACGCATTAGTTACGCCGGTGTTTCATCCTGTGCGCCCCGGCGACCCGCCGTCAAGCGTTTGCCGAGGAGTAATAGGTATTAGCAGGTTCAGCGGACCGCTGCGGTGAGAACGGCCGGGAACACGAAAAAGGCCCTGATCAAGCGATGAACGCCTGATCAGGGCCTTGATTGGTGCGCCGCGTAGGACTTGAACCTACAACCCGCGGATTAAGAGTCCGCTGCTCTGCCAGTTGAGCTAGCGGCGCCGGCCAACGAGGAAGAACATTAGCAGAGCCCGGCCGCGCCGCCGCCGAGGGGTCAGCCGCGGGACCGCGGGAGGCAGCACTTCTTGTACTTGGCGCCGGAGGCGCACCAGCACTCGGCGTTGCGCTGCGGCGGCCACTCGGTGGCCGGGACGTTGTCGGCCAGGTCGTCGGCGTAGTCGGCGTGGGTCTCCGGGTTCGACGGGTTCAGGTCGTTCGCGCTTGCATAGGCCAGCAGGGCGTCGGCCGACGCCGGGAGGAGGCCGAGGTGGGTGGCGCCGGTCGCCGACCAGCCGGCCAGCGTGCGCTCCACACCGGCGCGGTGCTCGTCCCACGCCTTGCCGTAGATGTCGGCCCGCTCCGGCCACCGGGCCAGCACCTGAGCCAGCTCCGCCTCGGGCCAGAAGAGCAGCACCTGACCGTCCAGGTCCGGGGCGTCGGCCGCCGAGTCCATCTCGTGGAAGAGGCCGTCCAGCTCGTCGTGCGGGACCTCCAGGGACTCCTCACGGATCCGGTGCCGCTCGGCCAGGACCGCGTAGAGCACGTCGACCGGGCCGAAGTCGTCCGCGTCGTCGGAGCCGGGCGCGTCCTCGTCGAACGCGCCGTCCTCGATCAGGGTGCGGGCGGTCTCGGACAGCCACTCGTCGGCCAGCGTGGCCAGTCCGCAGGACTCGAGCGCCTCACCGACGTACGCCGCGGCATGTGGGTCTTGCAGAAGCTCGGGCCGCAGCGCGTCGAAGACCTCGCGCCCCTCCCCCTCGCGTCCCGATTTGACCAGGAGCTCGGCGTAGCAGGCGCGGGACAGCCCGTCCTCGCCCGGGGCGGTCGCGGCCTTCTCGGCCCAGCCGAGGGCGGCGGGCAGGTCGCCGGCCTGCTCGGTGATCTCGGCGGCCAGCAGGTAGGCATGCGCGGCGGCCTCGTCGTCGGCGACCCGGCCCTGCTCGACGGCGGCGACCAGCTCGGCGACGATCGGCGCCGGATCGGTCTCGTCGGCGGACCGGAAGGCGATGGCGTCGAGGTCGTCGATGGTGAGGAGGTTCTCAGAAGGCACGCGCCACCCTATCGCGGGCGGAAACGACGAAGGCCGCCACACCATGAGGTGCAGCGGCCTTGATCGAGTTGGTGCGCCGCGTAGGACTTGAACCTACAACCCGCGGATTAAGAGTCCGCTGCTCTGCCAGTTGAGCTAGCGGCGCCTGGCAACGAAGAAACGGTAGCACGGCCTCGGAAGATCCTCGAAATCGCCTGCTTCCCGCCTTAAGAGGGACCCGGGATTTGCGTTCATGCGTCAGGATGGCTGCGCCGAGAACTCACGAACGGGGCCCCCGACGATGGTTGACTTCCGCCGCAATGTGGCGATACTGCTCGCGCTCGCGGTGACCGTGCCGCTGGCCGCGTGCAGCGGCGACGCGAAGCCGGCCCTCAGCGACCCGGCCCTGGCCGCGAGCGCCGGCCCGGCCGCCGGACCATCCAGTTCGGCCCAGCCGGAGAGCACCACCGCGGCCGGCCCGGCCACGCTGTCCATCACTCCGGCCGCCGGTAAGAAGAACGTGCCGGTGAGCACCGAGATCGGGCTCGAGGTCGGCAACGGCAAGGTCACCTCGGTCAAGCTCACCGACGCCAAGGGCAAGGCGGTGGCCGGCAAGCTGCGCGACGACAACTCGTCCTGGGTGCCGGGCAAGACCCTGGCCACCAAGCAGACCTACACCGCCGAGGTCACCGCGACCGCCGACAACGGCGCCACCACGACCTCGAAGACCACCTTCACCACGATGGGCGCCCCCGGCAGGCGGACCGGCACCGGCCTCTACCTGTTCGACGACCACACCTACGGCGTCGCCATGCCGGTCGTCGTCGAGTTCAGCCCGGGCATCAAGAAGGCCGACCGCGCCGCCGTGCAGAAGCGGATGTTCGTCGAGACCACCCCGGCGCAGCCGGGCACCTGGTCGTGGACGTCGAGCGGCACCGCGGCGTTCTACCGCGCCCCGGAGTACTGGTCGACCGGCACCACGATCAAGGTGCGGATCGCGGTCGGCGGCCTGCCCACGGGCAAGGGCATCTACGGCGACAAGGACCGCTCGGCCACCTCGAAGATCGGGCGCAAGTTCGAGATGAAGGTGGACAACAAGACCAAGAAGATGACGGTCCTGCAGGCCGGCAAGGTGGTCAAGACCATGCCGGTGAGCCTGGGCAAGGCGAGCACCCCGTCCTCCAGCGGCGCGATGGTCGTCATGGAGAAGAAGGCGCAGACCGTCTTCGACACCACCGACACCGACGGCGCGAGCGGCTACCGCACCAACATCCAGTACGCCCAGCGGCTGACCTGGAGTGGGCAGTACATCCACTCGGCGCCGTGGTCGACCGGCGCGCAGGGCCGCACCAACGTGTCCCACGGATGTGTCAACGTGTCGCCGTCGAACGCCCGCTGGCTGTTCGACAAGACGCTGGTCGGCGACCCGGTCACGGTCAAGGGCACCGGCGACAAGCTGGACTACGGCAACGGCTGGACACCATGGGACGTGAGCTGGAAGAAGTTCGCCGAGGGCAGCGCGCTGCCGGTTCCGGCGGACCTCGGCTGAGACGTTTGCGACATCCGGTGTCAGGCTTCGCCGAGGTGCACCGATAGGCATGGTGTGGCGTTCGCGGCACGAATCCGGGATTGGTCAACTGGCTTTGGTGGAGCAGTATTGGGCACCGGGGAGATACGACGCCGTGAGGGGACCATGGAGAACTATCGAGTTCGGTCGGCCGGGCTGAGTGTGCCGGCAGGCAAGGGTCGCCGACGGGTGCGGGCAACACTGGTCGCGCTGCTGGCGGGCAGCTTGCTGTTCACCGCCGCGTGCAGTGGCAGCAAGTCGCCGAGCTGGCAGGGCGGCAGCAACAACGCCGGCACCGCCGAATCTCCGTCGCCCCAGCCGACGCTGAGCACCGTCGCGGTGACCTCGCCGGCGGCCGCCGCCACCGGCATCGAGGCCTGGTCGGACGTCAAGTACACGAGCGACGACCCGGAGAACACCACCGTCAAGGTGACCGACTCCCAGGGCGCCGAGGTCAAGGGCACCGTCGACAAGGACGAGAAGGTCTGGCACCCGGCCGAGTCGATGGACTGGGGCTCGAAGTACACGGTCACCGTCAGCACCCCGCCGGCCGACGGCAAGGGCAACGAGACCACCAGCGACTTCACCGTGATGAAGAAGCCGGCGAACCTGGTGCGCGTCACCAGCTTCCTCGGTGACAAGCAGGTGGTGGGCGTCGGCATGCCGCTGATCATCAAGTTCGGCCGCTCCGTCCCGGAGAAGTACCGGGCCGAGGTCGAGCGCAAGATGACCGTCACCTCGTCGCCGGCGCAGGAGGGCACCTGGGGCTGGATCAGCCCGACCGAGGTGCACTTCCGTCCGAAGACGTACTGGCAGGCCAACACCAAGATCGACTACAAGGTGCAGCTCAAGGGCGTCAAAATGGGCGACGGGTGGTACGGCAAGTCCGACCTCACCGTCGACATGAAGATCGGCCGCTCGCTGATCATGACGGTCGACAACAAGACCAAGAAGATGACGGTCAAGAAGGACGGCGCGGTCATCAAGACGCTGCCGGTGAGCCTCGGCAAGGCAAGCACGCCGTCGTCCAGCGGCACCATGGTGGTGATCGAGAAGAAGGAGCACACCGTCTTCGACACCACCGACACCGACCCGACCGGCGGCTACAAGACCAACATCGACTTCGCCCAGCGGATCACCTGGAGCGGCCAGTTCATCCACGCCGCCCCGTGGTCCGAGGGCCAGCAGGGCAAGCGCAACGTCTCGCACGGCTGCGTCAACGTCTCCGAGGCGATGGGCAAGTGGCTCTTCGGCCAGACCATGATGGGCGATGTGATCACGGTCTCCGGCACCGAGGAGAAGCTGAAGAACGGCAACGGCTGGACCGACTGGAACGTCAGCTACGACACGTTCAAGAAGACCAGCGCGATCTCCTGATCGTCGGCAAACCCCGCTCGGCGCGGGCCCGGTCCTTTGCGACCGGGCCCGCGCTTTTTGCTTCGGTACGGTCGTAAGCCCGGTCCCGGCACCGGCTGGCGCTCAGGGCTGCCTCAACCCGCCGAGAGAACCCTCAGCGCCAGCCGGAACGCCGCGCCCGGCCGCAGATCGGGCCGGCTGAATCGGGGGCAGGGGCGGGGCGAGGTGGTGGTTTCGCGGCGCAGGTCGATCGCCGCCGACGCGAGCAGCACCACGTCCAGCAGCGGCGGGCTGGACGAATTCCTGGGCGAACTCCCGTAGTTTGGGGAGATGTCACGTTTTGCGATCTTTGTCGCGATCGCCCTGTCGGCCGGCGTCGTGGGCTGCTCCGACGAGCCGGCGCCCGAGTCGCCGGCGCCCGGCCCGAGCACGCTCGTCTCCGCGGCGCCCGTCGACGACCCGCCCGGGCGGCTCACCTGTCAGGAACTGGCCGGCGCGGTGCGGGACGCGTCGCTGATGCAGCCGGGCGTGGTCCAGGCCATCGTGGCGGCCAGTGGCACCGCCGACGCCCCGGTCGCGGATGCCGCGACGGCGCTCGGCCAGGCGTACCAGCAAGCCTTGACCTCGCACGAGACGCGGAGCGAGCCGGACGCGATCGCGGCGGTCAGCGCCGCCGCGGCCGACATGTCGCAGGTGTGCGCCGACAGCGGGCTGGACTCGGCGAACTGACCCGCCGAAGGATCGAACCGGCCCGCCGAAGTATTACGGCCGGGCCCGATCGAGGAGATCGGACCCGGCCGGGGGATGCGAGCGGTCGCCGGTGGGGACGGGGATTCCGGCTCAGCCCGCGGTGAAGGCCCCCGTGACCTCCGCTTTCTGGTCGCCCGCCGAGCAGATCGCGCCGTAGAGGTCGGCGCTCACGTCGCGCTTCCCGGCGGCGTGCTCGTACTGCGCGGCGAAGACGTAGTCACCGGGCGCGAGCGTGCCGCCCGGCTTGAGGGTGAACCGGTAGATCAGCGTGTCCTTCTCCTCGGTCACCGTGATCGTGATCATCGCGGCCGGGATCGTGCTCCAACTGCCGGTGTTCGTCACGCCCGCGGTGCGGTCGACGCTGATCGCCAGGTCCAGCGCGGTGATCGCCGCCGAGGTGGTGACCGTCACGTCGCTCTGCGCCCAGGTCGCGGTGGAGTACGCGTTGATCGCTCCGGTGCTGCGGAGGAAGCCCGACACCGGCTGGTAGCTCGGCGGCGCGCTGGACGGACCGGTGTGCGTCCGGGACGGCGTACTGCCGCCCCCGCCGGTGTGCTTCGGCTTGGCCGACGTACGGGACGGCAGCGGCGGCAGCGGAGCGGTCGTGGACGGCGCGGCCGACGCCGTGCCCGAGGTCGCCGCCGGAGCCCGCTTCGGCTCCTCACTCGTCAGCACCCTGATCCCGGTGAACCCGGCGACCAGGACGCCCACCACCGACGCGGCCGCGGCGACCGGGCGCAGGCCGGTGAAGCCCAGGAAAGGGCGCGACGCCCGGACCGGCTCCGGGGCGAACCGGCTCCGGTTGATCCGGTCGAACATCGCGTCGCCGTCGGGCAGGTGACGCTCGGCCTCCCGGCGCAGCACCACACCCAGATCGGACTGGGGCTCAGCCATGGTGACCTCCCGTCATCAGCGGCATCTCACGGAGGAACTCGCTCAACTGGGCGGCGCCCCGCGACGTGTGGCTCTTCACCGCGCCGACCGAGATGCCGAGGATCGCGGCGACCTCCTTCTCCGGCACGTCGAACGCGTACCGGAGAATCACGCACTCCCGGCGGCGCAGCGGAAGGCGGGCGAGCGACGCCCGTACGTCAAGAATTGCCGGGGTGTCGGTCTCGCCCCGCTCCCGGCGCAAGAGACCCAGCCGCAGCAACCCGGCACGTTCCCGGGTCTGCTTCTTGATCCATTGACGGGCGAGGTTCGTCACGATCCCCCGGGCGTACGCGATCGGGCTGTCCGCCGCCTGCACCCGCTCCCAATGCCGCCAGACCTCGACGAACGCGTCCGACGCCAGATCGTCGGCGACCTGCGTCTCGCCGGTGACGAGGTACGCGAGACGCGACAGATCGGTGTGGTGTTCGTCGAAGAAGCGCCTGAAGGCGCGTTCGGCGTCGTCCTCCGGCACGCGGTTCTTCCTGACCGTGGAGGGCCCGCAGGCCGACCGGACTAGCTGATCTTCACCGAGTAGGCGCTGGTGTCGAGCTGTCCCGAGCCGGTGAAGACCTCGGTTCCGGCCTGCACGCTGGACAGATACTTGGTCTTGTCGAGCCATCCCCGCCCCGCCAGGTCGTTGGTGAAATCGGTCAGGTTCAGGTCGGCGGCGGTGGTGTTCGAGGTCCGCACGAACGAGTACACGTCCCAGCCGATGTTGCCCTTGTAGAGATCCCAGGTCGTGCCGGCCAGGGTGACGGTGGCCTGCTTGGTGCCGAGCGGACCGGCCCCGCCCGACCGGTACAGCCAGACCATCACCTCGTCGGAGGGCTGGTCCTGCCAGTCGGCGTTGCCGATGGTGTGCAGCCACAGGTCGTACGAGACGTTCATGACGTTCGAGGTCTTCTGGGTGACCGTGAAGTTCCAGCTCGTCTTGACCGCTTTGCCGGCGCTGAGCTGGATCGGCAGGCCGGTGCCGGTGGTCTTGTTGCCCCAGTGCCAGCCGAGGACCGCGCTGCCGTACGACTTGACCTTGGTGTTGTCGCCGGCCCAGGTCCAGCTGGTGCCCCAGCTGAGGTTGTCGCCGCTCAGGCCGTTCTCCCAGACGCACTGGGAGCCGGTGCCGTCGGCCTTGCCCCAGACGTTGTTGTTGACCCAGTACTTGCCGCGGATCAGGGCGGCGAAGTCGGTGCAGTTCTCGGTGCCCTTGGTGGCGGTGCTCGCCGGTGTCGGGCTCGCCGTCGTCGCCGCGGTCTTCGTCGGCGTCGGGCTGGCCGTCGCGGTCTTCGTCGCCGCCGGGCTCGTGGTCGCGGGCGTGGTGGTGGCCGCGGTCCTGGTCGGGCTCGCGGTCGCCGTCGCCGTCGTTCCGGCGCAGGTCACGCCGTTGAGGGTGAACGTGCCGGGGATCGCGTTGGTCCCGCTCCAGACGCCGTTGAAGCCGAGCGTGAGCGTCGACCCGGAGGCGATCGTCTTGTTCCAGCCGGCGTCGGTCACGGTGACGTTCGCGCCGGTCTGGGTCCAGGTGCCGTTCCAGCCGGAGCCGACCTTCTGACCGTTCGGGAACGCGAACCCGAGCGTCCAGCCGTCAACCGCCGAGGCGCCGGTGTTGCGCACCTTCACGTCCCCGGAGAAGCCGGAGTTCCACTGGCTGGTGACGGTGTAGGTGACGGCGCAGCCGACCGTCTCGGCGGCGTCGGCGTTCAGGACGCCGAAGACCGCGGCGCCGGTGCCGACCGCCACCACCGCGAGCGGTGCGACGAAACGCTTGGCGAGCATCAGGGGGACTCCCGGGTGAAGGCACGAAGGTTGATCACCCACCCAGTTGTTCCGGGCCCGGAAAAGGTTGCGCGCTCCCAAGAAACTTTTTCGCCGGCCCCGCCGCCGTGCCGAGTTCGTGGCCCGCGCTCCCCATCGGGGGCGCTGCGCGTGTCCGGGCTCCGGCTGGCGTCCAGGGCTGCGTCAGCCGGCTTGAGCAGCCCTGACGACCAGCCGGGACCTCGCCGCTTTGCGCCCCCGCAATGGGGCGCGG
Organism: Actinoplanes sp. L3-i22; assembly: GCF_019704555.1. Classification (NCBI taxonomy): domain Bacteria; kingdom Bacillati; phylum Actinomycetota; class Actinomycetes; order Micromonosporales; family Micromonosporaceae; genus Actinoplanes; species Actinoplanes sp. L3-i22. The sequence goes on along the minus strand of NZ_AP024745.1, from coordinate 1,142,788 downwards.
GAACGGAAAAGCGCCTGACCGCTTTCGCGATCAGGCGCTTTTGCCTGGACTTTCCATGGGGTGATCGACGGGACTTGAACCCGCGACCCCCGGGACCACAACCCGGTGCTCTACCAGCTGAGCTACGACCACCATGACCGCGTGGGAAGAACTCCCCCGTGGTGCCGGTCAATCATAGCCACACCCGCCCCCGGCTCGTCGACCGGGTTACCCAAGGCGTGTCAGAGGCCGGCGGCGATCGCCTTGGCGGTCTCCACGTCCGGGCCGGGCTGCGGGACGAACACGGTGCGGCGGTAATACTCCAGCTCGCGGATGCTTTCCCGGATGTCGGCGAGGGCACGGTGGGACAGGCCCTTGGCCGGCTGACCGAAATACACCCGCGGGAACCAGCGGCGGGTCAGCTCCTTGATCGACGAGACGTCGATCATCCGGTAGTGCAGGTGGGCGTCGAGCGCGGGCATGTCCCGAGCCAGGAAACCCCGGTCGGTCGCGATCGAGTTGCCGCACAGGGGCGCGGTGCGCGGGTTGGGGACATGCTCCTTGACATATGCCAGGACGATCTCCTCGGCCTCACTCATGGTGAGCACCGAACGGCGCACCTCCTCGGTGAGCCCGGATTTCGCGTGCATGTCGCGCACCACCGGCGGCATCGCGTCGAGCGCCGCGTCGTCGGCGTGAATGACCAGGTCGACGCCCTCGCCGAGCACGTTGAGTTCAGGATCGGTGACCAGGGCCGCCACCTCGATGAGCTTGTCCTTGCCCAGGTCGAGACCGGTCATCTCACAGTCGATCCACACCAGAAGATCCGCCACCCGGACAGCGTACGCCGAGATCCGCGCGGCTGTTCGACGTGAGTGTCGCCCCAGCGAACATTCGCGTTAAATGTCCGCTTTAGGGGGTTGACTTCCCGGTTGGACGATTGAGGAGGTAAAGTGCAATTAACGGACGAAGCCCCCCTTCGGTTACTCCGTTCCCCCGGTAAAGGGCCCGCCGTGTCGGCAGCGCGGTGGGCCCTTTCGGGTATCCCCGAACGGTTGCACCCCGCCTGGCTTCGCGCCCCGCCCCGTCTTACTCACGCCCGGCAGCTCGATCTGGGCTGCTCATTGCTTCGGCGGCTCGGGCGGCGAACACCGGGCGGGTCGGCCGGTCGCCGAACACCAGCTTGGCGGCGCCGTCCGGAGACACGAACCGCAGCACCCGCTCCCCCTCCGCCACGACCTCGTCCCGGACCGCCGGCGACCACGGCCGGAACGGGCTGATCCGCAGCTCGTCCGCGGTCCGCTCCCAGGTCGCCGCCACGAAGCCGTCGACCAGGACCGTCGGGCGGACGATCGACCAGCCCGGGGTCACCATGGCCCGATCGCCCGGGTGGATGATCCGGCCGCGGTCGGCGTGGCCCAGGACGGCGTTGTCGAACTCCGGCAGGAAGACCACCGGCGCGGGGCTGTCGGGGTCGGCCAGCGGGGCGTCCGGGACGTCGTACAGCGCAATGCCGTTGTCGTCCTGGAAAATGCTCAGCGGGAGCGCTTTGACGATCGGGGCCAGGCGGGTCAGGCCGGTGAAGACCTGGAGGTCCTTGACGCTCGCCGGCCCGTAGGCCGCCAGATAGCGCAGGACCAGCGTCGCGGGGTCCGCGGCGGCCATCGGGCGGCCGAGCCAGGCCACCGCGTCGACACACCGGATCCGGCCGCGATGACCCCAGAGGCCGGACGGCGGCGGGTGCAGCAGCGGCGTCATCAGGTGGGCGGCCATCGACAGCTCGGTCGGCGGGTGCGCCGGGAACTCCTGCGCCAGGCGACGGCCGAGTTCCGCTCTGAGCAGCGGCTCCGCCGCGAGAATGCCGCCGACGGCGGCGCGGAGAGCGGTCCGGTCCAGCTTGGCGACCCGTCCGGCAAGCCTTTCCAGTACGGGTTGAAGCGTGGGCCGGAGCCACGGGTAGTCGGCGCCGGAGCAGAGATGCTGGGTGCCCCGCAGCAGTGCGCTGCGGACGACGTGGCGGCTCTCCAGGAGCTCCGCGAGCTGCTCGGGCCGGAAGTCGGCGAGGCGTGCGTGGAGGCCCAGGTAGGGGGCGTCGCACTCCTGGCCCTGCAGCGCGATCAGGTGGGTGACGACGTCCAGTGGGGTGCGGTCGGTCCGCCCGGCCAGGAACTGCCGGCGCAGGTAGGTCCGGTTCAGTACCCGGGTGGAGAGGCTCTGCATGCTCTGAACGCTAGAGCCCGTTCCGGCCACTTCCTGTCCGCAATTCGGCTCCCGCGTGGCTCTGGGGCTACCGGGGAAGCGGCGAGGGCCGCCCCGATCGGGGCGGCCCTCGTGGTTCTCGTGCGCGTGTTCGGATCGGTCAGGTCTCGTCCGGGGTTTCCTTCGGGCGGGTGCGGGACGTGGTGCGGGTGGACGGGGCGCGGCGGCGTTTGCGGTCGGTGGCGGCGGCCAGGAGTTCGGCGGCCTCCTCGCGGTAGCTGGGCGTTCGCGGGGACGGCTTGGTCGTTCCCGACGCGGTCGTCTCTTCCTCGGCGGCCGGGTCGGCGGAGGCGGCCGCTTTCGGGTCGTCCTTCGGGGTGGAAGGTTTCGCCGTGGACTTGTCCGCTGCTGAGCGGGCGGTCCGGGGGCGGGGCTTCCGCACCGGGGTGGCCTCGGTGCCACCGGCTTCACCGGCCACGTCCGGTGCGACCGTCGCGTCCGTCGTGGCGGTGGGTCGCTGGATCACCGGGTCCGCCGCGGGGGTGGACTGGCGGGTCGCTTCGTCCACCGCGGGTGTGGGCGGCTGGGTGGTCTCCGGCTGGGTGGCGGCGCGGGCGGCTACCGACTCGGCGGCCTTTATCCAGGCGGCGGGGGCCTTGCGGGCGGTTGCCGAACCGGGCTGGCGGGTGGCCGTGGTGCCGCTTAGGCGGTCCTGGGCGCGGGAGAGTGGGCGGTTCGGCTCGGTGGTTCGTTTCGAGTCGGTGCGCTTGGTGGCCGGCTTGGTCGCGGACTTCGCCTGGGACTCCGGGGTGTTCTCCGGGGCTTCGGTCGGGGCGGGCTCGGTTGCCGGGCCGGCTTCGGTCGCGTGCATCGACGGGCGCTTCTCGGCGTCGGGTTCGGGCGCTTGGTCGGCGGGCCGGCCGAGCTCGCCGGGCGTGCCGGGCTGGTTGAGCTCGGCAGGCTGGCCCGGCTTGGCGGGCTCGGCCTGGATGGCGGAAGTGGGCGGGAGGTCCGGCTGCTTCGGGTCGGACCGCTTCAGTTCGGGGCGCTTCGAGTCGGACCGCTTTGACTCGTGCTGCTTCGGCATCAGGGAGCGCGGCGGGCCGATCATGCCGGCCGAGCCCGCCGACTGGGACATCTCGGGCTTTTCCGGTTCCAGTTCGCGGTGGCCGGCTCGGGGCTCGGTGGCCCCGGCCTCGCGGATCGAAGCGGGCGAGACTTCGGCCTCCTGAATCGGAGGTTCGGCAGCCTCGGCCTCGTGAATCGACGGACGAGTGGCCTCAACGCCCTGGACCGTCGGGTGGACGGGCTCAGACGTCGGGCGAGTGGGCTCGGCGTCCTGGGCCGGCGGGCGCGGGGGCTCGGTCGGGCCGGAGAAGGGCCGGGTGATCTCGGCGGTGCGAGCCGACGGGACCGGCTTGGACGGGGTGGTGGGCTGCCGGGTCGGGAACGGGATGATCGGCGACTTGGGTTCCTCGCGCTTCTCCTTCTCCGTAGCCGCCTCGGATTCCGGGCCGCTCTTGATCGGCTGAGTCGGTGCCTCGCGGTCCGGGCTCTTCTCGATCGGCTGAGTGGGCGCTTCGGGGTCCGGGCTCTTCTCGATCGGCTGAGTAGGTGCTTCCGGGTCCGGGCCCTTTTCGAGAGGCTGAGCGGGGGCCTCGCTGTTCGGCTGGCGGGGCTGGGGGCCGGGCTTCGGGTGCGGCTTGGGGGATTCCTCCGGGGCGGCCGGCTTGTGCTGGATGACCAGTTCCTTGGAGACGGTCGCGGATGCCTGGGACGGCACCGGCTTCTGGTCAGTTTCGGTCACGGCGGTCTTGGTGGTGCCCTGCTCTTCGATCACTTTGCCGGCACTGGACGCCGCGGCGATCCGGGCGGCGCCCTGGGCGGCGGACATCGGAGAAGCCGAGACGTTCCCGGTCGCCGCGGAACTGTCCTGCGCGGCAGGGCTCGCCTGCCCGGCGGAACCCGCCTGCCCTGCGGGGTTCACCTGCGCAGCGGAGGCCGCCTGCGTCGGCGAGGTCGGGCCGGGGGTCTCGGGGTGTTCGGTCTTGGGCGCCGGGCGGCTGCTGCCCATCCGGGTCAGGCCGGTGGCCGTCCAGTCGGTGACGCTCGGGCCGGTGAGCAGGGCGACCCGGCGCGGTACCGGGGCCGGCCACACGCTGCGCCGCCGGACGACGCCGCCCTTTGCCTGCTGCCGACCCGCCTGTTCGGGCTTCTCGGCCGCGGCGGACCCGTCTGCTTCGGCGGATCCGGTGCCCTCGGCACGCGGGTTGGCGTCAGTAGAGGCGGAAGCAGAGGCGGTGACTTCAGCGGGCGCCTTGGCGTCGGCGAAGGCGGCCGGGGCGGCGGGTGCCTTCGCGTCGGCGGAGACGGCCGGGTCGGCGGGCGCCTTGGCCTCGGCGGAGACGGAGGTGGCGGCGGAGGTGGCGGCGGAGGTGGCGGCGGAGGCGGCGGAGGTGGTGGTGGGGTCCGGGGTGGGCTTGGGGGTTCGGGTGAGCTGGTCGGCGGGGGTGAGCTTGCCGACCCGGGTGCGGGCCGCCTCGGCCAGGGCCGCCGCCGCTTGGGCTTCGGTCTGGCGGGCTCGCTCCGGCGCGGTCTGGGCCACCCAGGCGCCCACCGCGGTCGCCTGGAACTCCGGCAGGTCGGTGGGGGCCGAGAGCCGGCGGCGGCCCGGGCGCGCGGCCGGCTGGGCGTCCAGCGCGGAGGACTCCCCCAGCAGGCCCAACGGCGTCCCGGGAACGGGCGCCTGCTTGCCGGCACCGAGCGCGGAAACACCCGAACCAGCCGCCTGCGATTCCGCAGCGTCCGAGCCGGGAGCCTCCGTGTCACGGGTGTCCGGCGCGGCGGCCTTGGCTCCGCGGGTATCCGATGCGGCCGCCTTCGTGCCGCGGGCGTCCGATGCGGGGGCCTTCGTGCCGCGGGCGGCCGATGCGGGGGCCTTCTTGCCGGGTGTCGAGGTGTCCGGGCTGGTGCCGGCCACGTCCGCGGAGTCGTCGTGGACGGTGGCGGGCGGGATCGGGAGGGCGCCGGGCACCACCGGAGTGAGCGTGTTCGGCCGGATCTCCGTGGTCGGCACCGTCATCGTCGTACCCGGGGAACGGGCCCCGTCTGACGCCGTACCGGAAGAAATGGGGGAAACCGGAAGGGAATCGCCTTCCGTGCCCCCGGGGTTCTTCGGCGGCCAGGCGAACTGCGGCAGGGCCGGCGGGCGGATCGGATCGGAATCGGCCAGCGTGCGCGGGCGATGGGCCCCGCCGCGACCGAAGCCGCGGGTGCGGCCCGCGCCGAAGCCGAGCAGCCCGCCCGGGCCGAAGGCGTCCGGGCCGGAGACGTTGCCGAGCGCGTCCGCGAGCGCGGCCGGGACGGCGTCCCCGTCCAGGTAGGCGTCCGGGCCGAGCCGGGGCGCCTCGATGGCGCGGCGCGGGAGCGGGGCGCCGATGGCCAGCATGAGGGCCGGGACCTGGCTGGGCTCGACGACGTAGACGATGTCGCGGCGCCGGCCCGGCAGGGTGAGCACGATCACACCGCCGATCAGCAGGAGCGCACCCAGCGAGAGCAGGCTCCAGGCGGCCGGGTCGAGCCAGCCGGGGCGGGCCTCGACGGTGCCGTTGAGGCGGATGCCGCGGTCGCCGGTGGCGTTCATGATCACCAGGCTGTACGGGCCGGTGAGGTCGCCGGGGTTCCAGCGGAGCGCGCCGCCGCCGGTCCGGGTCCAGAAGTCCTGGAGGCCCGGGGCGGAGGGCAGCGCGCTGCCGCCGCCGACCCGGGTCGCGGCGATCGGCAGCTCACCGGTGCCGACCTGGACGCCGCTGACCTCGGTGTGCGGTACGTCACGCAGATACTCGGCGGCGGCGCCGGACGGGGCCAGGCCGACGAAGGCCGGGCCGGATCCGGTGAGCGCGGTGATCCGCAGCTCGGTGTCCCCGATCCGGGCGAAGGCGGCGTCGTCGCGGAGCAGGCGGTCGACGTCCGGGATGACGATCGCGTACCCCGGTGTACTGAGTCGCTGCAGCTCAGCGCTGAACGCGCCGCCGGCGTCGCGGTGCCGCAGGGCAGCCCACAGGCACCCCCCGGCCAGCAACGCGGGCAGTCCGATCGCCAATAGCAGCATGCCGAGGACAGGCCGGATCAGCCGCATCGTTCATTCCCCCTTCTCGGGCCCCACTGCGCGCACCATACCGAGGCAAATAACCCCAAAATGGGCAAACGAGCAGGCGGCCCTCAATAGATACGGCAAAGGCCCGATCCCGTACGGAATCGGGCCTTTTGGCCGAGGGGGTGGCGGAACCGGTCAGCGCACCTTGGCCGTCATCGTGAAGGTGCTCTGATCGATGTCGGACGTACGCGCGGTGAACTTGAACGTCCAGTCCCCCGCCTGCGGCAGCGCGATGTCACCGATCGCGTGGAAATCGGTGATCCGCAGCAGCGGGATCTCGATCGGCTCGATGCCCTTGGCCGGCAGCGCCGCGGTCGCCTTCCACTCGACGACCGGCAGCGGCTTGTTGTCCGGGGTGTACGCGTACAGGTGCATCGAGTTGTTCCCGACCGCGGCCGGATAGATGTCCACCTGCAAGGACATCGTCTTGTCGGTGAGCGTCTGGGTGACCGTGGTGTCGGTCGTCGTGGTCTGCGCCGCCTCCGCGGTGCGCGGCGGCGAGATCTGCACCAGCGCGGCGGTCACGCCCAGCACCACCGCGGTGATCCCGAGCTCGGCCAGCACCACCCGGCGCAGCGCGCGCGGCGACTCCTCGGCGGCCCGGTCCTTGACCAGCTTGCGGGAGAACGCGGCCACCCCGATCACGATCGCGGCCAGGGCCACCTTGATCAGAATCAGACGCCCGTACGTGCTGTTGACCAGCCCGCTCAGCGTGGAGACCTCGATCAGCGCCTGGACCACGCCCGCGAAGATCAGCGCGGACACCGCGGTGAACGCCCAGCGGGACCAGATCGGCAGGATCGCGCCCAGCTCGCGGGCGTTCGCCCGGGGCAGCAGGAACGCGAACAGCATCACCAGGCCGCCCAGCCAGACCGACATGGCGGCCAGGTGCAGCGCGTCCAGCACCACCGAGACGCCGGCCACCGGGGACGCGGTCGGGTGCCCGGTCAGCGGCCAGGTGGCCAGCGCGGCCACGCCCAGGACGCCGAGCAGGGCCAGGTCCAGCTTCGACCCGCCCTCGCCGTCGGCCAGCAGCGGCCGGAGCAGGAACCCGGCGGCCACCACGACCGCCAGCCGGACCAGCATCACCGCCCCGAACGTGCTGCCCAGCACGTCGCGCAGATCACCGACCCGGACGTCGAAGAGGCTGGTGCCCAGCGTGTACGGCGCCTGCAGCCAGATGGCGAGCACGGTGCTGCCGGCGACCAGGCCGATGCCGGTCCAGATCAGCCGGCCGGGGCCGCGGCGGGACAGCCGCTGCGGCCAGAGCAGCGCCAGCACCAGCACCGGGCCGACCAGCAGGACCAGACCCGCGTACCCCAGATATTTGCCCACCGGGATGAGTGCCCGGACCACCGGATCGACCCGGGTCTCGGCGCCGATGTCCGCCGACGGCGGCGTCGAGGCCGCGCCGACCGAATACGTGATCGTGCCGGCCACCGGGTGACTGTCCGCCGAGATCACCCGATAGGTGACCAGGTACGTCCCCCGGGCGCCGCCGGACCGCAGCGGGATCGTCACGGTGTTGCCGTCCACCGTCGGGTCGCCGGAGTCGGCCCGGCTGTTGTCCGGTGCGAGCACCTGGATCTTGCCGGAGATCAGCTGCACCGACTCGCTGAAGGTGAGCGTCACTTTGTTGGGGGCGTCCGGCACGATGTTGCCGTTATTCGGGTCGCTGCTGACCAGCGCGGCGTGCGCGCTGGCCGGCCCGGCCGAGAACAGCACGCCGATCATGCCGATCAGCAGGCCGAGGAGGACTGTCGCTCCCCGGCGTCGGTCAACGGTCATGACGGCCATGTTCTCCGATCACCATCCGTTCGGCCACGTGCGGGTGGTCGCGCGCGGCCTACGCATGGTTCCAGATCCGGCCGGACCGCGTACGATGCCCAGTCGTGACGGCTGGTGAGCAGGAGACGGACGAGACCACCGCGCTGGCACTGGCCGCCCGCGACGGCGACCCGGTCGCGCAGGCCGGGTTCGTGCGCGCCACCCAGACCGAGGTGTGGCGGTTCACCGCCGCACTGGTCGATCCGGGCGCCGCGGACGATCTCACCCAGGAAACGTACCTCCGTGCGTTCCGCGCGCTGGACACCTTCGAGGGGCGTTCGACGGTACGGACGTGGCTGCTCGGCATCGCCCGCCGCACCTGCGCCGATCACCTGCGGGCCGTGATCCGGCGGCGGAAGCTGGACGTCCGGCTCGCCGCGCAGGCCGCCACCGAGGGTCCGATGCCGGACCCGGCGCACCGGTTGAGCAGCGCGGACCTGCTGAGCCGGCTCAGTGACGAGCGGCGGACGGCGTTCGTGCTGACCCAGGTGCTCGGGTTGTCATACGCGGAGGCCGCCGAGGTCGAGGACGTGCCGGTCGGGACGATCCGGTCCCGGGTCGCCCGGGCCCGCGACGAGTTGATCACAGCTGTGTCGAAGGCCCAGGCGAGCTGAGAGTTGTCTGAGACGGTGGATGATCGGGAACCGACAGCCGACCAACTCCGTCTAACGAGGCGTGACCATGGAAACCACTGCGCGGCCGGCGGTCTGGCCGTGGATCTCCACGCTGGCCCGGCTCGGCCTGGCCGCCGTCTGGCTGATCGCGGGCGCCACCAAGGTCGGTGACCTGGCCGAGTCCGCCCGCGCGGTGAAGGCGTACCAGCTGATGTCGTACGACGTGGCCCGGGTCGTCGGCGGGGTCCAGCCGTTCCTGGAGATCGCGCTCGGTCTCCTGCTGCTGATCGGCCTGTCCACCCGGCTGACCGCGGGGATCTCCGCCGTGCTCCTGGTGATCTTCATCGCCGGGATCAGCTGGGCGATCTACAAGGGCCTGCGCATCGACTGCGGATGTTTCAGCTCCGGCGGCGAGCTGGGCGCCGGCCGCGACACGCAGTACGGGCTGGACATCCTGCGTGACCTCGGTTTCCTGGCACTCTCCGGGATCCTGTTGTGGAGACCGCGATCCCGGTTCTCGATCGATGGCGCGCTGATGGGGGAGTCGTCTTGAGCAAGGGAAGTCGCGATCGGGCGGAGCTGGCCCGCCGGATCGTCCAGCAGCAGAAGGCCGCGGACAAGCGCCGCACGATCACCCTGTGGACGTCGGTGGCGGTGGTCGTGGTGCTGGTGATCGCCGGCTTCATCGGCTACGCCACGCTGTCCAAGCAAAACAGCGACAGCACCGGGGCGCTGGTCACGCCGAGTGTGGCGGTCGACGACGGCACCGCGTTCGCGGTCGGCTCCGGGCCGGTCACCGTCGATGTGTACGAGGACTTCATGTGCCCGATCTGCAACCATTTCGAGCAGCAGAGCGGTGCCACCCTCAAGACGTACCGCACCGCCAACAAGATCACCCTGCGGTACCACCCGGTGTCGATCCTGGACCGCGCCTCGAACGGGACGGAGTATTCGACCCGCTCGGCCGGGGCCGCCGCGGCCGCCGCCGAGGAGGGCAAGTTCACCGAGCTGCACGACGTGCTCTACGCCAACCAGCCCGCGGAGAACAGCGACGGGCTCAGCAACGCCAAGATCATCGAGCTGGCGAAGTCGGTCGGGTTGACCAGTGACAAGTTCGCGAGCGCGGTCAACGCTGGTACTTACAAGGCATGGGCGACGAAGGTGACCGAGACGTTCTCCTCGCGCGGCTACACCGGCACCCCGACCATCGTGATCAACGGAACCCAGCTGGTCGGGCCGAACGACACCCTGCCCACCGACGCGCTGCTGATCCAGACGCTCGACAAGGCGGCCGGGTGAGGCGGTTCCTCGTGACGCTCGTCGTGGCCGGTGCGGTTCTCGCCCCGGCCACGGCCGCGTTCGCGCACGGCGGCGAGGGGGCGAACGTCACCTCGTACCGGACCGTCGTCACCGGGATCAGCAGCCCAATGGGCGGCCTCACCGTGCGCACCGTCGAGGGCGGGGCGCGGCTCGAGCTGGTCAACGACACCGGGCGGCGGATCGAGGTGCTCGGCTACTCCGGCGAGCCGTACCTGGAGCTGCGCCCGGACGGGGTCTATCAGAACATCAGCTCCCCCGCGGCGTACGTGAACCGGACCCTGACCGGCGACACCCCGGTCCCGCTCACCGCCGCCGTCACCGCCCCGCCCACCTGGCAGAAGATCGCGTCCGGCCATGCGATCCGCTGGCACGACCAGCGCGCGCACTGGCTCGGCACCACCCGTCCACCCCAGGCGGTGGCCGATCCTGATCACGCGCATCGGCTGCGGGAGTGGGCCGTGCCGCTGCGCGACCAGGTCCGGGTGTTCGAGATCCGGGGCACGCTCGACTACGAGCCACCGCCGGTGACCTGGGCCTGGTGGGCCGGCGCGGCCCTGACCGGCCTTCTTCTGACGGCCCTGGTCCGCTTCCGCGCACGGTTGCTCGCGCCACTCGCGGTCATCGCGGGTCTGTCAGTTTTCGGGTACGCGGTGATGCGCGGTCTCGACGGCGCGGGCTGGTCCGGGGTGCTGCTCGTGACCGGCGCGCTGGCCCTGGGGGCGGCGTGGAAGCACCCACCGTTCTACCTGGCGCTGTCCGGTTTCGTGCTGGCGGCGTTCGCCGGTTTCGGCAGCTCCGACGTCTTCCTGGCGGCGGTCGTGCCGGCCGCCGGTCCGGGCTGGCCGGCCCGCCTCTGCATCGCCGCGACGATCGCCACGGGCGGCGCCCTGGCCCTGACCGGCCTCCTCCGCATGCGCGACGCCGTCCCGGCCACCCCGGAGCCGTCCCCCACCGCCCGGGTGGCGAGCGACCAGGGCTGATGCGGCAACGGGTCGAAGGCGCCCAGGCCCGGCGACCAGCCGATTCAGATCGAGGAGCTGGGCGACGGCTGTCGCGAACTCACCGGCGGATCGCGGCGGCGACGTCGGTCTCGATGCGGGTGGGGTGGTAGGCGGCCTCGGTCCACGTCCGGCCCAGGGAGATCCACGTGCTGGGCAGGCCCGCCGCGTGCGCGCCGCCGATGTCCGCGTGGGCCGAGTCGCCGATCATCCAGGCGTCGGCGAGGGGCAGCCCCGCGACCGCCGCCGCGGCGTGGAAGATCTCCGGGGACGGCTTCTTGCAGCCGACCGCCTCGGAGATCACCCAGCCGTCGACCACCTCGTCGAGGCCGCTGTTCCGGATCTTCGCGGTCTGCTGGGCGACCAGTCCGTTGGTGACGATCACCGAGGCACACCCGGCCGCGCGGGCCGCGGCCAGCGCGCTCCGGACCGGTGAGGCCAGGGAAACCCGATCGGCGGCACCATGGTCGAGGAAGCGGTGCACGTCCCCGGCCGGCACCACCTCCGGATACCGTTCGAGCAGCGCCGAGGCCACCTCGGCCCGCGGCGTGTACCCGCTCGCGTCGACCGTCATCAGCCACTCGAGGTCGGCCGCGGGCAGCCGGTGCGTGGCGAGGAGCTCCGCCCCCGCGGCGCGGAACGCGGCGTCCCGATCGATCAGGGTGTTGTCGAGGTCCAGGAGCAGGAGCATCAGCCGCTGTCGCGGGCGACGAAGTGGTGGGTGACGGTGTGTTCCCGCTCGATCAGGAAGGCGTCGTCCTCCGGGTAGAACACCGCGCGCTCGATGTCCTCACCGGCGAAGCCGCGGATCACGTCGACCGAGGCCCACCAGCTGACCGTGGTCACCTCGGAGCGGCCGTCGCCGAGATCCCGGGTCCACATCTGGGCCCCGAGGTTGCCGGGTGTGCCCCGGTACGCCGCCAGCCCGGTGCGTTCGATGTACGCCACGTACGCCTCGACCTGGTCGGTGCGCACCCATCCCCGCCACATCCGTGTGATCACCGGCCCACCATATTCCGGGAACATGAAAACCAGCTGATGCCAGGAACATGAAAAACTGGGTGAATGCGGATCGCCGAACTGCACACGTATCCGGTCAAGGGTTGCCACCGCCTGGACCACGCCACCGCCGTGGTCGAGCCCTGGGGTCTCCGCGACGATCGCCGCTGGATGATCGTGAACGTCGATGGGGTGGGCATCACCCAGCGGGACGCTCCGCTGCTGACCCAGTTGCGGGTCCGGCCGCGCCCCGGGGGTCTGCTGCTGTCCGCCCCGGGTCTGTCCGATCTTGATCTGGACGAGCCGGCCGACGGCCCGAAGGTCGCGATCCGGGTGTTCCGCAACAAGCCGGAGATTCCCGGCCGGGTCGCGGAGTCGGCCTGGGTCAGCGCGTTCCTCGGCCGGGACGTGCGGCTGGTCTGGCAGTCGGATCCGACGAGCCGGACCATCGAGGAGCGCGCGGCGCCGGACGACCGGGTCAGCTTCGCCGACGGCTACCCGGTGCTGCTGGCGAACACCGCCTCGCTGGACGCGGTCAACGACTGGCTGACCGAGGGCGGCGACGAACCGGTCCCGATGCACCGCTTCCGGCCGAACCTGGTGGTCGACGGCGCACCGGCCTGGGCCGAGGACGGCTGGCTGGGCGGGCGGCTGCGGATCGGCGGGATGACGTTCCGGGTCGCCAAGCACTGCGCCCGGTGCCGGGTGACCACGATCGATCAGGAGACCGGGGAGTCCGGGCGGCAGCCGCTGCACGTCCTGGGCAAGCATCGCCGGATCGACGGCGGCCTGATGTTCGCGGTGAACCTGATCCCGGACCTCGCCGCCGGTGACACCGGAGTGTTGCGGCTCGGCGACACGGTGACACCGTTGGAGTGACGCGGCACTCATTAGCGGTACATGTGTCTTAGGAGTGTCTTAGAAGGTTTGCCGGAAGCGCCCGGCCCTACAAGTATCGCTGAGCGTGAGTGCTCATCGACGACCGTTCCCGACCCGTTGGCTCGCCGCCGGCGGCGCCGCCGTTCTCGCCGGCATCATCGGCGTGGCGCTGCTGCTGCAGTCCGGCGGGTCGGCGTGTGCCGCGCCGCCGAGCACGAGCACGAAGACCGGCAAGGCGACCTTCTACGACCTGGGCGGCACGTCCGGCAACTGCTCGTTCGAGGTGCCGGCCGACGATCTCTACGTGGCGCTCGGCCCGGACCAGTACGCCGACGGCGCCTCCTGCGGCGCGTATCTCGACGTCACCGGCCCGAAGGGCTCGGTCCGGGTCAAGGTCTTCGACTCCTGCCCGGAGTGCGACACCGGGCACCTGGACCTGAGCCGGACCGCGTTCAAGAAGATCGGCAGCGAGGTCGCCGGCATCATCTCGATCAAGTACAAGCTGGTCACGAACCCCTCGGTGCCCGGCCCGGTCACCGTCCGGATCAAGGAGGGCGCGTCGCAGTACTGGTTCGCGGCGCGCATCGACAACCACGCCAACCTGCTGAAATCGGTCCAGGTGGCCGGTCCGGGCGGCTCGTTCAAGTCCGCGTACCGGACCGACTACAACTACTGGCTGATCGACAGCGGCGCCGGCTCCGGTCCGTACAAGCTGAAACTCACCGACGTCTACGGCAACACGACGACGGTGTCCGGCATCGCGATGAAGCCGGGCGTCGTGCAGAAGACGTCCACGTCGGTGTCCGGCCGCTCCAGCACCGTCAAGTCCGCGGCCAAGACTTCGTCGTCCCCGGCGGCGAAGAAATCGTCACCCGCCACGCCCGCCTCCGTTCCCCCCTCGGCGTCCTCGGTGGCCCCGCTGCCCGAATCGGCTGCGGCCGTTCCGGGCACCACCGAGGACGCCCTCCTCAACCTGGCCGGCAACCCTGAACCGGCCAGCTGCGGCTAGCTTTCCGCGGTCCCCCGAACGGCAGCCCCGCCCCCGCCCGGTGGGGCTGCCGTTTGTCCACCCCATAAAGATCAAATTCTTTTTTGCCTCGGCTGCGGCCGATAACTGATCGTCGCTCCCGCGGGGACCCTTCCGGGCCTCGCAGGGCGCGGGGCGCCCAAAAACGCGAGACCCTCCAGGGCGACGTCCGAGGGTGGTTGCGGTTTCCAAGGACCCACGCGACTCCGCTGCCACGTCAGGCCCAGCCGCGCCTCCGGCCCCGGCTGGGAGCGTGTGACACGAACGGGATGAACCGAGGCGCCATGAACTGGGGCGAGCGTTTAGACTCCACCCAACGCTTTGCTCTTGATGGGCAAAACGGGCGGGAGTGGCGAAATTGGCAGCCGCGCGGGTTTTAGGTGCCCGTGCCCGAGAGGGCGTGAGGGTTCGAGTCCCTTCTTCCGCACCACTGAACTCGGTTTTGGGTCCTTTGAAACCGCAACCACCCACGGACGCCGCCCTGTAGGGCTTTGCGTTCTGGGCGCCCCGCGCCCTTGCGAAGCCCGGAAGGGTCCCCGCGGGAGCGACGATCAGTTATCGGCCGCAGCATAGGCAATAAATGAATGTGATCGTAAAAGCGTGCACGGCGGCCGCCTTGCGGGTTGGCTACCGCATGACGACCGCCGTGAGTCCGGGCTGCCTCGCGCCGATGCGGGCTGTGGAGTGTTCTCCTCTTCGGCGTGCAGGCCCCGGACCTGCGGACTTTCCCGAAGTTCGGACGCGATCAGGGAAGTGGGCGGTCGGTGCGGGGCGCGGTCAGTCCAGGCCGAGGTCGCGGCGCAGCTTGGCGACGTGACCGGTGGCCTTGACGTTGTAGAAGGCGTGCTCGATGGCGCCGTCCTCGTCGATGATGAACGTCGAACGGATCACCCCGGTGACCGTCTTGCCGTAGAGCTGCTTCTCGCCGAACGCACCATACGCCGTCAGGACGCTCTTGTCCTCGTCGCTGACCAGCGGAAACGTGATCGCGTCGCGCTCGCGGAACTTGGCGAGCTTGGCCGGCTTGTCGGGCGAGATGCCGACCACCTCGTAACCGGCGGCCTGCAGCGAGGCCAGCGAGTCCCGGAAGTCACAGGCCTGCTTGGTGCAGCCGGGTGTCATCGCGGCCGGGTACGCATACAGCACGACCTTGCGTCCGCGCAGGTCCTTGAGCGTGAGGCGGTCGCCGTTGTCGGTGGGGAGCGAGAAGTCGGGCGCGGCGTCGCCGGCGCTGAGACGCACGATGTCAGTCATGCACCGACGATAGTGCGGCCCGATGGTCGCTCCAGAGCTGCTCCGCCGAGGCGAGGTCGCGCGGCCACTCCTCGCCGCGGCGGCGCAGGAGGTGCTCGCTGATCCGGTAGTCGCCGACCAGCCGGCGGAACTCGGCGAGCACGTCGGCCTCGTGGAACGGCTTGCAGGAGAAGACGTTGACGAAGATCTCCCGCAGGTGCGGGTAGGTGTGGATGGCGGCGTGCGACTCGGCCAGGATGACCACGGCCGACTTGCCGGCCCGCTCCGGCGGGCCGTCCTCGGTGGCGACCATCGGGCCGGCGATGACGGTCATCCCGATCCGCGCCACCAGCTCGCGCATGAAGGTTGTCAAGGCCCGATCGTCGTCGAGCGCGGTGATGTCGGCGATCCCGGACAACCGCAAGGTCAACTCGTCGCCGTAGTGGTCATTGTCCATGACGCCTCCCAGGCTCTTCCTCCGCACATTACCGGCCCTCGAAGCCCCCGAATGTGCCACGTTTTCCCAGCTAGAGGCCGATGTAGGAATCCGTTTCGACACGACGTGATCGCGCCGTTTTCCGTATTCGGACCACCATGGACAGTGCGAATTCACGTGTTCTCCGGCGGTCAGTCGGATACCGGTCTGGCGGGGCGCGGCGGATCTTCAGTACGCTCCCCGCGGAGTCGCGAATCTGCGTCAAGAGCGGAGAACACAGGGCCATGACCGAACCCACTGGCGCCACCCCGGCGAGCGGAAGCACCACTGTCTCGGGCGAGGTGGTGGAGAAGATCGCCGCCGCCGCGGCGCGCACC
Organism: Actinoplanes sp. L3-i22; assembly: GCF_019704555.1. NCBI lineage: Bacteria > Bacillati > Actinomycetota > Actinomycetes > Micromonosporales > Micromonosporaceae > Actinoplanes > Actinoplanes sp. L3-i22. The sequence continues at coordinate 1,126,744 of NZ_AP024745.1, read as the reverse complement.
GTCCCCGGCGTCTCGGATCTGGGCGGCGACGTCTCGCGCTTCTTCAACAGCGTGCTCGACAAGGTCGGCCTGGACACCGTCGGCGACGCGAGCCGGGGCGTCTCGGCCGAGGTCAAGGACGGCACGGTGACCGTCAACGTGGTGGTCGTCCTGGCCGCCGGCACCGTGGTCGCCGAGGTGACCAGCGCCGTTCAGGAGAAGGTGACCGAGGCGGTGCAGAGCTACGGCCTGCGCGTCCTCGCCGTCAACGTGAACGTGGACGACATCGCGATCGGCTAGACCAGCCGGTTCTCGTGGGCGTAAACGACGATCTGCACCCGGTCACGCAACTCGAGCTTGCCGAGCAGTCGTCCGACGTGCGCCTTCACGGTCGCCTCGGACAGGTGCAGCTCGTCGGCGATCTCGCCGTTCGAGCGGCCCCGGCCCACCAGGACGAGAACCTCGCGTTCCCGTTCGGTGAGCCGGTCCGTCTTCGGCGACGTCGGCCCGGTGACGGGCAGGTGTGGCACGAACGCGTCCAGAAGTCGCCGGGTGACCGCCGGGGCGACGGCCGCGTGCCCACCGGCGACCGCGTGGATCGCGCTGATCAGGTCGGCCGGGGGCACGTCCTTGAGCAGGAACCCGCTGGCTCCGGCCCGCAGCGCGGCGTAGACGTATTCGTCCAGGTCGAACGTGGTCAGCACCAGGATCCGGGCCGGGTTGCCGTCCGCGACGATCCGCCGGGTCGCCTCGATGCCGTCCAGGACCGGCATCCGTACGTCCATCAGCACCACGTCCGGCCGGAGCGCCCGGGTCATCCGGATCGCCTGCGCGCCGTCGCCGGCCTCGCCGACCACGGTGATGTCCGGCTGCGCCTCCAGCACCAGGCGGAAGCCGAGCGAGAGCAGCGGCTGGTCGTCGACCAGCAGCACGGTGACGGTCATCGGAGCCTCAGGGTCGCGTGGACCCGCCAGCCGTTTCCGGATCTCGGACCGGCTTCGACGTGGCCGTCGTAGGGAGCGACCCGTTCCCGCATGCCGGCCAGCCCGTGGCCGTCCGGGGCCGCGTCGCGTCCGGTGCCGTTGTCCGTGACCGAAATTTCGGTATATGGCGGTTGGTGGCGCACGGTGACCTCGACGGTGGCGTTCGGGCCGGCGTGCTTGAGGGCGTTGGTCAGGGCCTCCTGGACGACCCGGTAGACGGCCAGGGCGGCGCCGGGGCTCCCGCCGCTGGGCGTGCCCTCGCGGATCAGGGTGACCTCGAGGCCGGCGGCGCGGACCCGGTCGATCAGGGCGTCGAGGTCGTCGAGGCCGGGCTGCGGGGCGTGGGCTACCGGCGTACCAGAGAAGTCGTTCAATAGTCCGACGAGCTTGCGCATCTCGCCCATCGCCTCCCGGCCGACCGCCGAAGCCTGGCCCATCACGCCGGCCGCCCGCGCCGGATCGCCGGGCGCGGTCGCGGCCGCGCCGTCGGACAGCGCGATCATCACCGCGATGTGGTGCGCCACCACGTCGTGCATCTCCCGGGCGATCCGCGCGCGTTCCTCGGCCACCGCGAGCCGCGCCCGCTGATCCCGCTCGATCTCCAGCCGCCGGGCCCGGTCCTCCAGCTCCACGAGGTACGCCGCCCGGGTCCGCTGACTGATCCCGACCAGCGCGACCGCCACGATCAGCGCGGCCACCGCCGCGACCGCGACCCAGTCCTCGCGAGCGCCGAGCCCGGGCAGCACGGTGAGCGCCGCGGCCACCCAGACGTAGCGGGCCGGCCGGTGCCGGGCCAGCGAGTGCAACGCCAGCAACGGCACCAGCAGCGCGCCCGGATTCTGCAGCCCGGCCGCCTGGGTCGCCCAGTAGGCACCGGTGACCAGGGCGAAGACCAGCACCGGGGCGGGCCGCCGCCAGATCAGCGGGACCGGCAGCAGCACCACCGCGACCCAGTCCGCCGGGCCGGTCGCGGTGACCGTCGCCCCGGTCCGGCCGGTCAGGATGATTCCGCAGGCCAGGGCCGCCAGCGCGGCGATCCCGGCGGCCACCGCGCGCGGTCTCATCCGCCCAGTGTGGACCACTCAGGGATCCCGTCTCCAGAGCACGGCCCCGCCGGCCGCCAGCGCCAGGAGCACCCAGCCCGCGGTGACCAGGGCGGCCGGGCCCGGGGTCAGGATCGTGAACGGGTTCCCGGTGCCCCGCACCGCGTACAGCGCCTGCGCCGCCGCGACCGGGATGTACTTCAGCACGTGGTTCCCGACCGACTCCGGCAGCGTCTGGCTGAGCACCGCCGGCGCGACCAGGATGAGCAGGACGTACGCGGTGAGCGCGGTGGCGGTGTGCCGCAGCAGCGCGCCGAGCCCGAGCCCGATCAGCGCGAGCGCCACCGGCGCCGCCGCCGCGCCGAGCACCGCCCGGAACACCCCCGGATCGCCCGGCCCGAGCCGGTCCGCGGCCGGCGCGAACGCCTGGGTGGCGACCAGCGCGGCGACGCACGACAGGAGCATCACCGGCGCCGCGAGCCCGGCCAGCGCGACCGCCTTCGCCCACAGCACCGGCAGCCGTCGCGGCACCGCGGCGAACGTCGACCGGATCAGCCCGGAGCTGTACTCACCGGTCACCGCGAGGATCCCGAACGCACCCAGGAGCAGGGAGAACACGTCGATCCCGAGGAACGCCCGGCCGATCAGCCCGGCCGGGGTGTTGGACGCGCCGGGCAGCCGGTTCGCGTTCCAGCCGATCACCCCGGCCAGGGTCACGGTCAGGACCGCGACCGTGCCGAGCAGCACCCAGGTGGAGCGCAGGGCGCGCAGCTTGCCGTACTCGGCGGACAGGATCCGGGCGAACGTCAGCTTGATCATGACCGCACCAGCTCCATGTACGCCTGCTCCAGCGACGTCTTGAGCGGGGTCAGCTCGTACACCGTGAGCCGGTGCTCGGCCGCCGCGGCCCCGATCTCCTCGGGTTCGAGCCCGGCCACCTCCAGCAGCCCGGCATCCCGCGCGGTCACCGTCGCGCCGCGGGCGGCGAGCACCTCGCGCAGCCCGGCCGCGTCCGGCGACCGCACCAGGCAGGTGGACTGCCGCAGCAGGTCGTCGAGGCCGGTGTCGGCGAGCAGGCGCCCGTGCCCGATCACCAGCAGGTGGTCGGCGGTCACCGCCATCTCGCTCATCAGGTGACTGGAGACCAGGACGGTGCGACCCTCGCCGGCCAGCCGCCGCAACAGCGTCCGGATCCACAGCACGCCGTCCGGGTCCAGCCCGTTCACCGGCTCGTCGAGGATCACCACGGCCGGATCGCCGAGCAGCGCCGCCGCGATCCCGAGCCGCTGCCCCATCCCGAGCGAGAAGCCGCCGGCCCGCCGGCGGGCCACCGCGCCGATCCCGGCCTCGGCCAGCACCGCGTCCACCCGGCCCGGCGGGATCCCGTGCGTGCGGGCCAGCCCGAGGAGGTGCTCCCGGGCCGTGCGCCCCCGATGCACGGCCCTACCCTCCAGCAGCGCTCCGACCACGGTGAGCGGCGCCGGATGCTCCCGGTACGGCCGCCCGCCGACGGTCGCGCGCCCCGCGCTCGGCCGGTCCAGTCCCAGGATCATCCGCATGGTGGTCGACTTGCCGGCCCCGTTCGGCCCGAGAAACCCGGTCACCCGGCCGGCCCGTACCTCGAACGACAACCCGTCGACCGCGGTCGTCGCCCCGAATCGCTTCACCAATCCGTCGACTTCAATCATGGGATCGACGCTATGAGCGGGTGCCCGGCGGCGGACCCTCCCACGGTCTACATCCGGTGCCGACCGTGGTCGGGGTTTTGTGTTGTCGAGCGGTCCGGCGGCCGTCTCCCAGGTGTGGTTGTGATCTCCGGCCGGCACCGGCGCCCGGTCTCGCCCGTGTGGCGCTTCGCGCCCGTGGTGGCGTGCTGGCTGGCGGTGCTGGCGGTCGCCCCGAGCAGCCCGCCCACCGGCCGGGTGCACGACGTGGCGCTCTTCGTGCACCTCGGCTCGATGGTGGTCGGCCTCGGCGCCGTCCTGCTGGTCGACTGGTTCGGCCTGCTCTGGCTGACCGGCCGCGGCACCCTCGCCGACGTGCTGCGCACCGCCCACGGCGCACACGTCCCGACCTGGGCCGGTTTCGCCGGCCTGATGGCCTCCGGCCTGTTCCTGGGCGTTCCGGCCGACCCGAAGGCGGTCGCGGTCCTGATCGTGGGTCTGAACGGCGTCTACGCCGGCCGCCTGCTGTCCGAACTCACCCGCCACCCGGAGCCGCCGACCGCCCTGCTGCTGCGCTCCGCCGCCGCCACGCTGATCTCCCAGCTGGCCTGGTGGACCGCCGTCGTCCTGGGCTACCTCAACAGCCGCGGCGGTTAGCGGCGGGCCGCCGGGTTGACCTTGTCGTAGCGTCAAGGTGTCTCCTGGAGGCATGCGGATCGGAGAACTCGCCGAGCTGGTCGGGATCAGCACCCGGGCCATCCGGCACTACCACCGGGTCGGCCTGCTGGCCGAGCCCGCCCGCCGGGGGAACGGCTACCGGGACTACACGCTGCGGGACGCCGTCGCCCTGGCCCGGGTCCGCCGCCTCGTCGAGTTGGGGCTGAGCCTGGCCGAGGTCGGCGAGGTGCTGGCCGGTGACGCCGACCGGGACCTGGCCGAGATCCTCCGCGAGCTCGACGCCGATCTGGCCGGCCAGGAGGCGGACATCCGCCGGCGCCGGGCCCGGCTGGCGCAGCTGCTCCGGCAGGCGGACGACGGCCTGCCCGCCGAGCAGGCCCCGGTCTCGCCCGGGCTGGCCACGCTCTTCAGCAGCATGGCCGCGGCCGGTGGCCCCGGGCCGGAGCCGGCGATGGCGGTGCGGGACCGCGAGGTGATGGCGATGCTGGAGACCGTATCGGGCGCGCACGGCGCCGACTGGCTCGACAAACTCGCCGAGGGCATGGCCGACGACCCGGGGGCGGTCGAGCAGGCGCACGCGGTCTACGCGCTCCTCGACGAGCTGGCCGGCGCGGCTGCCGACGATCCGCGGGTGGAGACGGCCGCCCGGCAGATCCTGGCGTCCATCCCGGAGCCGGCCCGGCGGGCGATCCGGATCCCGGACGGCGCGTTCGAGGAGACGGGCGACGGCTTCGCCGCGGCCTTCTACGCGGACTTCGCCCCGGCCCAGGCGGCCGCCATCCGGCTCGCCCTCACGCTGATGAAGCGGTCGGACCCGGCCGCCGACCCGGAGAACGAACAGGAGAGCACACCATGAACTCCGATCTGTTGCGTGCCGCGTTCGAGGCGTTCAATGCCGGCGACGCGGACCGGTGCGTGGCCTTCACCACCCCGGACCTGATCATGAATCTGGCCGAGCTGCCGGAGCCCCGGCACGGTCAGCAGGCGTGGCGGGAGGGCTTCGAGATGATGCGGCACGCCTTCCCGGACCTGCGGGCGCAGATCGAGGACATCGTGGCCGCCGACGACCGGGTCGCCCTCCGGCTGCGGTTCCGCGGCACCCACTCCGGCGAGTTCCTGGGCATCCCACCGACCGGGAACCACATCGAGTACGTCAGCCACGAGTTCTACCGGATCGCCGGCGGGCTCATCGCCGAGGAGTGGATCTGTTCCGACACGGCCACCCTGTTCCGCCAGCTCGGCGTGGCCTAGCTTCTGAAAGTTTTTATGCATAGGCTGTCGGTGTGAATGACGGAGTGGTCAGGGCGGCGGAGCGGGTGCTCGACCTGTTTCAAGGGGCCCGGCTCACCCCCACGCAGCGGCGGATCGCGCACAGCCTGGTCGAGCACGCGGCCAAGGCGGCCTATCTGTCCGCCGCCGAGGTCGCCGAGCTGGCCGGGGTGAGTCAGCCGTCGGTCACCCGGTTCGCGATGGCGCTGGGGTATTCCGGATATCCGGCGCTGCGGCGGGAGCTGCGGGCGCTGGCCTCCGACTCGCCCGGCGAGGCGGCCGGGGAGAACTCCATGCAGCGGGCGGTGCTGGCCGAGGGGGAGCATCTGCGGCGGCTGGCCGAGGAACTGCAACGGCCTGACGACGTACGGAAGGCTGCCTCGCTCCTTGCCGACAGCAGACCGTTACCGGTGCTGGGGCTCAGGGCGGCAGCGCCGCTCGCGGCGTATTTCGGGTATTTCGCGGCGAAGGTCTTTCCGGACGTGCGGGTCCTGGACAGTGGCGGGACCGGGCTGCAGGACCGGCTGGATCAGGCCCGCGCCGCCGGTGCCGGTGCGATGCTGGCGATCGTGTTGCCACGCTATCCGCGCGAGTCGGTCGAGGCGGTCCGGGAGGCGAAGGCCGCCGGCTTCTCGGTGGTCGCGATCACCGACTCGGCGGTGAGCCCGGTGGCCGACGACGCCGACGTGGTGCTGCCCGCCGCGGTCGGCACACGGCTGGTGTTCGACCTGCACACCGGGCCGATGGCGATGGCGATGGTGCTGCTCGAGGCGATGTGTGACGCCGCGCCCGAGCCGGTGCAGCGTCGCCTGGAGGAGTTCGAGGCGTCGGCCGCTCGACGGAACATTTTCACGGCGTGATGGAGGAAAGCATGTCCGAGATCCGTGCACCTCGCGGTACGACGTACAGCGCAAAGGGTTGGCCGCAGGAGGCCGCCAAGCGCATGTTGCTCAACAACCTCGACCCGGATGTGGCCGAACGGCCCGAAGATCTTGTGGTGTACGGCGGAACCGGCCGCGCCGCCCGCAACTGGCCGTCGTTCCACGCGATCGTCCGCGAGCTGGACGTGCTGGAGGACGACGAGACGCTGCTCGTGCAGTCCGGCAAGCCGGTCGGGGTGCTGCGCACGCACGAGTGGGCGCCGCGGGTGCTGATCGCGAACTCGAACCTGGTCGGCGACTGGGCGACCTGGCCGGAGTTCCGCCGGCTGGAGCAGCTCGGGCTGACCATGTACGGGCAGATGACCGCCGGCTCCTGGATCTACATCGGCACGCAGGGGATTCTGCAGGGCACGTACGAGACGTTCGCGGCCGTCGCCGCCAAGCGGTTCGGCGGGGACCTCGCGGGGACGCTGACGCTGACCGGTGGTTGTGGCGGGATGGGTGGCGCGCAGCCGCTCGCGGTCACCATGAACGGTGGGGTCTGCCTGGTCGTGGACATCGACCGGACCAGGCTGCAGCGGCGGGTCGATACCCGCTACCTGGACGTCATCGCCGACGACCTGGACGATGCGATAAATCGTGCGATGGCCGCCAAGTCCGGAAAAAAGGCTATCTCTATCGGCGTCGTCGGCAACGCCGCGCTCGTCTTCCCCGAGCTGCTGACCCGGGGCGTCGAGATCGACATCGTCACCGACCAGACCAGCGCGCACGACCCGCTCTCCTACGTGCCGGTCGGGGTCGAATTGGCGGACTCGGCCGCGTTCGCCCGGGATAAACCGGAGGAATACACCGACCGCGCCCGGGCCAGCATGGCCAAGCAGGTCGCCGCGATGGTCGGCTTCATGGACGCCGGCGCCGAGGTCTTCGACTACGGCAACTCGATCCGCGGCGAGGCTCAACTGGCCGGGTACAGCCGGGCCTTCGACTTCCCCGGGTTCGTCCCGGCGTACATCCGGCCGCTGTTCGCCGAGGGCAAGGGCCCGTTCCGCTGGGCGGCGCTCTCCGGCGACCCGGCCGACATCGCCGCGACCGACCGGGCCGTGCTCGACCTGTTCCCGGAGAACGAGCCGCTCGCGCGGTGGATCCGGCTGGCCGGCGAGCGGGTCGCGTTCCAGGGGCTGCCGGCGCGGATCTGCTGGCTCGGGCACGGCGAGCGGGACAAGGCCGGCGTGCGGTTCAACGACATGGTGGCGAGCGGCGAGTTGTCCGCGCCGCTGGTCATCGGGCGGGACCATCTGGATGCCGGGTCGGTGGCGTCGCCGTACCGGGAGACCGAGGCGATGCTGGACGGCTCCGACGCGATCGCCGACTGGCCGCTGCTGAACGCCCTGGTCAACACGGCTTCCGGGGCGAGCTGGGTGTCCATCCACCACGGCGGCGGGGTCGGCATCGGGCGCAGCATCCACGCCGGTCAGGTGTGTGTGGCCGACGGGACCGCGCTGGCCGGGCAGAAGATCGAGCGGGTGCTCAGCAACGACCCGGCGATGGGCGTGCTGCGCCACGTGGATGCCGGCTATGAGTCAAATGCGGCTTCCGACGTACGGGTTCCGATGCGCGATGAGTGACTTCGCCACCCTCTGGGCCGAGATCGCGCCGGTGGGCCGGGCCGCGAACGGCGGCTATCTCCGATACGCGCTGACCCCGCCCGAACTGACCCTGCGCGAGTGGTTCCGGGGCCAGGCCGGCAACCGCGGGATGACCGTGACCGAGGACGGCAACGGCAACCTGTTCGCGTGGTGCGGGGAGCCGTGGGCGCCGGGGACCGTGCTGACCGGCTCGCACTTCGACTCGGTTCCCGGCGGCGGGGGTTATGACGGGCCGCTGGGGATCGTCAGCGCGTTCCTCGCCCTGGACCGGCTGGAGTCGCCCGGGAAGATCGCGATCGGGGCGTTCGCCGAGGAGGAGGGCGGGCGTTTCGGCGTACCGTGTCTGGGTTCTCGGCTTTTGACCGGAGTGATCCCGCCGGAGAAGGCCGCCGCCTTGACCGACCGGGACGGCGTTTCGTTCGGCGAGGCGCTCGGGGCGGCACCGGCCGGGCAGCTCGATCTCGTGAGCAATTTGTCCGCTTTCGTAGAACTGCACATCGAGCAGGGCCGCGCACTCGACGTCCCGGTCGGGGTGGCCAGCGCGATCTGGCCGCACGGCCGCTGGCGGATGGAGTTCGCCGGGGCCGGCGACCACGCCGGGACCACCCGGATGACCGACCGCCGCGACCCGATGCTGACCTTCGCCCACACCGTGCTCGCGGCGAACGAGGAGGCCCGGCTGATCGGCGCGCACGCCACCGTGGGCCGGGTCGAGGCCGAGCCGAACGCGACGAACGCCATCCCGTCGCTGGTCCGTGGCTGGCTGGACGCCCGGGCCGCGGAGACCGGGACGCTGGATCGGCTGCTGGAGTCGGTGATCAAGCGGGCCACCGAGCGGGCCGGGCGGGACGGGACCGAGCTGTCGGTGGTCGCCGAGTCGGTGACCGACGAGGTGGCGTTCGACACCGAGCTGGCCCGGCGGCTGTCGGAGCTGCTCGGGGGCGCGCCGATTCTGCCGACCGGGGCCGGGCACGACGCCGGGGTGCTGTCGGCGCACGTGCCGACGGCGATGCTCTTCGTCCGCAATCCGACCGGGGTGTCGCATGCTCCCGCCGAGGGGGCGTCGGACTCGGACTGCGAGGCGGGGATTTCCGCGCTCGCCACGGTTCTGCGGGAGCTGACGTGACGGTCTACCTGGCCGAGCACGCCTGGATTTCCGGAGCTGCGGAGCGAAATGTCCGGATCGAGGTGAGGGATGGGCGATTTTTCGCTATCACACCTGACTCTTCGGACAAATCCGGCAGCTTTCTCCCCGGGCTCGTTCTGCCCGGGATGGCGAACGCGCACTCACACGCCTTCCACCGCGCCCTCCGCGGCCGCACCCACCACGACCGCGGCAGCTTCTGGACCTGGCGCGACCTGATGTACCAGGTGGCCGGCCGGCTCGACCCGGACAACTACTTCCAGCTGGCCCGGGCGGTCTACGCGGAGATGGCCCTGGCCGGCGTCACGTGCGTCGGCGAGTTCCACTACGTGCACCACAACCCGGACGGCACGCCCTACGCCGAGGCCAACGCGATGGGGCACGCCCTGACCGCGGCGGCCGCCGAGGCCGGCATCCGGATCACCCTGCTCGACACGGTCTACCTGACGTCGAGCGTCGACGGCAAACCCCTCGAAGGCGTGCAGCGGCGCTTCGGCGACGGCGACTACGACGGCTGGTTCGACCGATTCGGCGAGCTGCGCGGCGGCGGGGATCATGCCCGGATCGGCGCGGCCCTGCACTCGGTGCGCGCGGTCCCGGTCGACGGGATGGGCACGTTCGCGTACCGCACCGACGGCTACCCGGTCCACGTGCACCTCTCCGAGCAGCCCGCCGAGAACGAGCAGTGCCAGGCCGTACACGGCTGCTCCCCCACCGAGCTGCTCGACGCGATGGGCGTCTGGCAGCCGATGACCACCGCCGTCCACGCCACCCACCTGTCCGAGAACGATCGTGCGCTGCTGAGCGGGCAGTACGTCTGCTTCTGCCCGACCACCGAGCGCGACCTGGCCGACGGCATCGGGCCGGCCCGGGCGCTCGTGGACGGCGCCGCGAAACTGACCCTGGGCAGTGACAGTCACGCGGTGATCGACCTGTTCGAGGAGGCGCGCGGCGTCGAGCTGGACGAGCGGCTCGCCACCCGGCGGCGCGGGCACTTCGGGGCGGACGAGCTGATCACCGCGGCGACCCGGGACGGGCACGCGTCGCTCGGCTGGTCCGACGCCGGCGCGATCGCGGTCGGACAGCGGGCCGACCTGGTCGCGGTCTCGCTGTCCACCGCGCGGACCGCCGGGATCGATCCGGCCGGGCTGATCTTCGCGGCGACCGCGGCTGACGTGACCGACGTGATCGTGGACGGCCGGGCGGTGGTGGCCGGGGGACGGCACCGGTCCATCGACGTACCCGAAGCCCTGAAGAAGGCGATCGCGGCGGTGCTGCCATGAGTCTGCTGGTCACCAACATCGGTGAGCTGTTCACCAACGACGCGCACGGCGCCGGGGCGGGCCTGGCCCGGGACGCCGCGGTGGTCCTGGACGGCGAGACGATCGCCTGGGTCGGCGCCGCGGCCGAGGCTCCGGCCGCCGACGAGCGGATCGACGCGGGCGGCGCGGCCGTGCTGCCCGGGTTCGTGGACAGCCACGCGCACCTGATGTTCGCCGGCGATCGGGCCGCCGAGTTCGCCGCCCGGATGGCCGGCGAGGCCTACACCGGCGGCGGCATCCGCACCACCGTGGGCGCCACTCGCGCGGCGAGCGACGACGAACTTCGCGGCAATGCGCGGCGCCTGGTGGGCGAGGCGCTGCGGCAGGGCACGACCACGATCGAGATCAAGTCCGGGTACGGCCTGAACGTCGCCGACGAGGCCCGCTCGCTGCGGATCGCCTCGGAGTTCACCAGCGAGACCACCTTCCTCGGGGCGCACGTGGTGCCGGCCGAGTACGCCGACCGGCCGGACGACTACGTCAGCCTGATCTGCGGACCCATGCTGGCCCTGGCCGCGCCGCACGCCAAGTGGGTGGACGCGTTCGTCGAGCGCGGCGCCTTCGACGAGGACCGGGCCCGCACGATCCTGACCGCCGGCCGGGAGAAGGGGCTGGGCCTGCGGGTGCACGGCAACCAGCTCGGCCCCGGCCCGGGCGTCCGGCTGGCCGTCGAGCTCGACGCGGCAAGCGTCGACCACTGCACCCACCTGAGCGACGCCGACGTGGACGCGCTGGCCGCCGCGAAGGTCGACTGCATGTGCCACGACGGGTGGGACCGGACCGTCGCCACGCTGCTGCCCGGCGCGGAGTTCTCCACCCGGTCGCCCTACCCGGACGCGCGGCGCCTCATCGACGCCGGCGCGCTGGTCGCGCTGGCGACGGACTGCAACCCGGGCTCCTCCTACACGTCGTCGATGTCCTTCTGCATCGCCCTGGCCGTCCGCGAGATGCGGATGACGCCGGCCGAGGCCGTCCGGGCCGCGACGCTCGGCGGCGCCCGGGCCCTGCGCCGCGACGACATCGGCGTGATCCGCCCCGGCGCGCGCGCCGACCTGATCGTTCTCGACGCGCCGTCCCACCTGCACCTGGCCTACCGGCCAGGCGTTCCGCTGATTCGCACCGTGATCCACAACGGAGTGCCGCTATGACCGTCATCGTTCAGCCCACCGGGATCGAACCCGCCGACGTGATCGCCGTCGCGCGCGACAACGCCCGGGTCGAGCTCTCCCCCGCCGCCGTCGAGGCGATGGCGGCCAGTCGCGCCATCGTGGACGGCATCGAAGCCTCCGGCCGCCCGGTTTACGGCGTCTCCACCGGCTTCGGCGCGCTCGCCAACACGTCGATCGAGCCGGAGCGCCGGGCCGAGCTGCAGCACGCGCTGATCCGCTCGCACGCCGCCGGGATCGGCGCGCCGATGCCGCGCGAGGTGGTCCGGGCGATGATGCTGCTCCGGGTCCGGTCGCTCGCGATGGGCCGCTCCGGGGTCCGGCCGATGCTCGCCCAGGGGCTGGCCGACCTGCTCAACCACGACATCACCCCGTGGGTGCCGGAGCACGGCTCGCTGGGCGCCTCCGGTGACCTGGCGCCGCTCGCGCACTGCGCGATCGTGCTGCTCGGCGAGGGCTGGGTGCTGGGCAAGGACGGCGGCCGGATCTCCGCGGCCGAGGCCCTGCACACCGCCGGGCTGAGCCCGCTGGAGCTGGCCGCCAAGGAGGGGCTGGCGCTGATCAACGGCACCGACGGCATGCTCGGCATGCTGCTGCTGGCCATCGCGGACGCGGCGCACCTGTTCACCATGGCCGACGTGACCGCGGCGCTGGCGACCGAGGCGATGCTCGGCTCGGAGCGGCCGTTCCTCCCCGAGCTGCACGCGATCCGCCCGCACCCGGGCCAGGCCGCCTCCGCCGCCAACATCCTCCGGCTCCTGCAGGACTCGGCGATCATGGACTCGCACCGGGACGACCTGGCGCACGCGGTGCAGGACGCTTACTCGATCCGCTGCGCGCCGCAGGTCGCCGGCGCGGCCCGGGACACCCTCGACTTCGTCCGGGTGACCGCCGCCCGCGAACTCGTCTCGGTGGTCGACAACCCGGTGGTGCTGCCGGACGGCCGGGTGGAGTCGACCGGCAACTTCCACGGCGCGCCGCTCGGCTTCGCCGCCGACTTCCTCGCGATCGCGGCCGCCGAGGTCGGCGCGATCGCCGAGCGCCGGGTCGACCGCCTGCTCGACGTGACCCGGAGCCGGGACCTGCCGCCGTTCCTCTCCCCCGACGCCGGGGTGAACTCGGGCCTGATGATCGCCCAGTACACCGCGGCCGGGATCGTCGCGGAGAACCGCCGCCTGGCCTCGCCGGCCTCGGTCGACTCGCTGCCGACCAGCGGCATGCAGGAGGACCACGTCTCGATGGGCTGGGCCGCCACCAAGAAGCTCCGCACCGTGCTGGACAACCTGACCAGCCTGCTCGCCGTGGAGCTGCTCTCGGCGGTCCGCGGCCTGCAACTGCGCGCCCCGATCACCTCGTCGCCGGCCGGACGGGCCGCGGTCGCCGCGCTGGAGCCCTTCGCCGGGCGGCCAGGGCCGGACCTGTTCCTGGCGCCGGTGCTGGAGGAGACCCGCGCGGTCGTCGCCGGGCCGGAGCTGCGGGCCGCGATCGAGGCCGCGACGGGCCCGCTCAGCTGACCACATCACCGCTCCTCGGGGCCTTGCCGAGCTCGCCCCGGCCGGGCCCCACAGCGGCGAGCTCGCCCCGGCCGGGCTCCGTGACGGTGTAGGCACGCAGCTCCGGGACGGCTCGCAGGACGATCAGGACCGTCCCGATGGTGAGCAGGCCGCCCGCGCCGATGGTCAGGCGCGGGCCGGCCAGCGCGCCGATCGCGCCGTGCAGCATGCTTCCCACCTGCGGTCCGCCGAACAGCACGACGGTCAGCGCGCCCTGGATCCGGCCACGCATCGCGTCGTCGGTGCAGGCCTGGGCGATCGCGTTGCGGAACGTGCTGAGCACGAAGTTGACCGCGCCCCCGGCCACCAGCACGGCCAGTGCCGCCCACAGCCACGTCACCACGCTGAACACCGCGACCGTCACGCCCCAGGCCAGGGCGGCGCCGGCCATCAGCAGGCCGTGCCGCCGGGCCCGGGTGAACGACGACGAGCCGAGCCCGGCCAGCACCACCCCGACCGGATAGGCGGCGTAGAGCAGGCCGACCGACGACGCGCCGAACTCCCGCTCGGCCAGCTCCGGGAAGAGCGCCGACGGCATCCCGAACAGCATCGCCGCGAGATCGACGGTCAGCACCGCGACCAGCATCCGGCTGCCGGCCAGATAGCGGAACCCCGCCGTCACCTGACGGACGATCGGTTGCCGGGCCACCGCCTCGGCGGACGGCAGCGCCTCGGCGGACGGCAGCGCCTCGGCGGACGGCAGCGCCTCGGCGGACGGCAGCGCCTCGGCGGACGGCAGCGCCTCGATGGGCGGCAGCGCGGGCAGGCGGTGGACTGCGGCGAGGACGACGAGCAGGGCCAGCGCGTCGCAGAGATAGAGCACGGGCAGCCCGGTGAGCGGGATCAACAGCCCGGCCAGGGCCGGCCCGAGGATCCAGCCGGTGTAGCGGACCAGCGAGTTCAAACTGTTCGCCGCGGGCAGCAACTCGGGTCGGACGAGCCGGGGCAGCACCGCGCCGGCGGTCGTCCCCGTCGCGCCGAGGAACACGCCCTGACCGGCCACCAGCAGCAGGAGCACCGGCAGCGGCGCCCCGCCGAGCGCCGCCTGCGCCCACAGCGCCAGATAGACCACGGTCAGCCCGGCCTGACCGGCCAGCAGCACCCGGCGCCGGTCGTGCGAGTCGGCCAGCGCGCCGACCCCGAGCGACGCCCCGGCCAGGCCCACGAAGGACACCACCGCGGCCAGCCCCACCGCGGCCGAGGAGCCCTGGGCCGCATAGAGCTGGACCGGCACCGCGACCGCGCTGAACGAGCCGCCCACCGCGGAGACCAGCGAGGCCACCCACATCCGGCGGAATGCCGGGATGGTGAGTGGCCTCCGATCGATCATGAACGACGCCATGTGTCGATCGTGGACTCTGCCCCAAGGGCAGAGTCAAGTCAGCGGGGCAGCTCCTTGGCGATGACCTTGGCCAGCTCCCGGAACGCCTTGCCCCGGTGGCTGATCGCGTCCTTCTCGGCCGGGCTCAGCTCCGCGTTCGTCCGCTGCTGACCGTCCCCGAGGAAGACCGGGTCGTATCCGAACCCGCCCTCGCCCCGGCGCGCCCGCAGCAGCCGCCCGCTCTGCCGGCCCTCGACCAGGTGCTCCCGCCCGTTCGGCAGGACCAGTGCGGCGGCACAGACGAAGGCCGCCCCACGGTGCTCGTCGTCGACGTCGCTGACCTGGGCCAGCACCAGGTCCAGGTTGGCCGCGTCGTCGCCGTGGCCACCGGACCAGCGGGCGCTGAACACGCCGGGCATCCCGTTGAGCGCGGTCACCGCGAGGCCGGAGTCGTCGGCGACGGTCGGCAGACCGGTGCGCTTGGCGCCCTCGCGGGCCTTGATCAGCGCGTTCTCCCCGAAGGTGAGACCGGTCTCGGGCACGTCCGGATAGCCCGGGAAGTCGCCCAGGCCGACCAGCTCGATCTGGCTCGTGCCGAGCGCCAGGTCCAGGATCCGCTGCAACTCGACGAGCTTCTTCTGATTCGCGGTGGCGAGCAGCAGCCGAGCGCTCACTGAGCCAGGGCCTTCTGCTGCACGATCGCGAGCTCGGCACAACCGGCCAGGCCCAGGTCGAGCATCGCGTCCAGCTGGGCGCGCTTGAACACGCCGTTCTCCCCGGTGCCCTGCACCTCGACGAAGTCGCCCGCGCCGGTGCACACCACGTTCATGTCGACCTCGGCGGCGACGTCCTCCTCGTACGGCAGGTCGAGTCGCGCCTCGCCGTCGATGATCCCGACGCTGATCGCCTGGATCGAGGTGTGCAGCACCTTGTCCACCTTGCCGGCCAGCGCCTTGCGCCCGGCCAGCCAGGTGACGGCGTCGTGGAGCGCGACATACGCCCCGGTGATCGCCGCGGTCCGGGTGCCGCCGTCGGCCTGGAGGACGTCGCAGTCCAGGACGATCGAGTTCTCCCCGAGCGCCTTCAGGTCGATGCAGGCCCGCAGGCTGCGGCCGATCAGGCGGGAGATCTCCTGCGTCCGCCCGCCGACCTTGCCCTTCACGCTCTCGCGGTCACCCCGGGTGTTGGTGGCCCGCGGGAGCATCGCGTATTCCGCGGTGAGCCAGCCCAGGCCGGAGCCCTTGCGCCAGCGGGGCACCCCCTCGGTGACGCTCGCGGTGCAGAGCACTCGCGTATTGCCGAACTCCACCAGCACCGACCCCTCGGGGTGGATGCTCCAATGCCGGGTCAGGGTCACCGGCCGCAGCTGGTCGGCCGCTCGGCCGTCGGGTCGCGCCATGACCCCAACCCTATGCGTAGCGCGGTGCGCCCGCTTCGTCCGCCCCAGGACCGCGTGTCGGCGGCGCCACCGGACGTGGTCGCGGGACCGCCGGACGGATCAGCGAGGGGACCGGCTCGGCGCCGTGCGCGTGCAGGAAACCCTCGACCGCGTGCGCCCAGCTGTAGCGCTCGGCCCGGGCCCGGGCCAGCGCCCGCCACTCGTCCCGGGGGCGCTGGATCATCTGGGAGACCGCGTCGGCGAACGCCTCGGCGGTGCCCGGAACCGCTATTCCGGCCTCGCCGATCACCTCGGGCAGCGCGCTGTGCTCGTCGACCACCACGGGTGTGCCGCAGGCCAGCGCCTCCAGCGCGGAGAGGCCGAAGGTCTCCACCGGGCCGGGCGCGACCACGACGTCGGCCGAGGCGAGCAACGCGGCGACCGCTTTGCGATCGGCGATATGACCGGCGAAACGTACGGGCAGCCGCGCGGCCCGGTACGCCAGCGCCGCCCGCCTGGTCCCGTCCCCGGCCACCACCAGCACCGCGGGCACCTTGCCGTTGCGCAGCACCGCGATCATGTCGACGGCCAGCTCGGGCCGTTTCGCCGCGGAGAGCCGGCTGGCGAAGACGATCAGCAGCTCTTCCGGCCGGGCATACCGCGAGCGGACCGCCATGTCCATCCGGCTCGGGTGGAAGACTTCCAGGTCGACGCCGAGCGGCACCTCGACCAGGTTCGGCACGCCCAGCCGGC
The DNA here is from genome assembly GCF_019704555.1 of Actinoplanes sp. L3-i22. NCBI lineage: Bacteria > Bacillati > Actinomycetota > Actinomycetes > Micromonosporales > Micromonosporaceae > Actinoplanes > Actinoplanes sp. L3-i22. Next base: position 1,109,964 of record NZ_AP024745.1, on the reverse strand, counting down.
GGAACTCGGCGGCGGCGAACGCGGTGGTGCAGACGATCGTGTCGAACGCCTCGGCGGTGCGCCGGTTGAACCGGTCCGCCATGGCGTCGCGTTTCGGCATGCCCCAGACGCCGAGCAGGCCGGCCAGGCTCTCGTGGGAGACCATCATCGACCGGACCCCGCGCCGCCGGGCCCAGTGGCCGGTCCAGCGCAGGGTGGTGCGGTCGGAGACCTCGATCCGGTCCGGCTCGAGACTGTCCAGCAGCTTGATCAGCTCACGCCGGCCGGCCAGCACCCGGTGGCCGCCGGTCCGCGGGATCGGGGCGCTCGGCAGGGTGATCACCCGGCCCTGGGCCACCTGCTGGTCGTCGAATTTACGCCCGGGAATGATCAGGACCGCTTCGTGGCCCGCCGCCTGATAGCCCTTACCCAGCTCGCGCAGCGTGGTCCGCAGCCCGCCGGTATGGGCCGTGACGAAGTTGGCCAGGCGAACTATGCGCATCCAACAACTCCAAGGTCACGACACGTGGTGCACCGGTGTTAGCCGATCCCACCCCCGTACCGGCTCAGAGATCGTATCTGGCGCCCGGGCGGACGACTTCGACCGGTCCCGCGTAAGCGGCGCCGGCCGCCTCGACGATAGCCGCCTCACTGGCCCAGGCCGGAACGAGATGCGTCAGCAGCAACTTGGATACGTCCGCCTTGGTGGCCGCCTCGCCCGCCTCGCCGCCGGTCAGGTGCAGGTCGGGCGGGTTCTCCACGCCGTCCATGTAGCTGGCCTCGCACAGGAACAGGTCGGCGCCGGCCGCCAGGCGCAGCAGCGCCTCGCAGGGCGCGGTGTCCGAGGAGTACGCGATGACCCGGCCGTTGTGCTCGATCCGCACCCCGTACGTCTCCACCGGGTGGTTGACTCGATCGACGGTCACCGTCAGCGGGCCGATCGGGAACGTGCCGGGCTGCAGGCCGTAGAAGGTGTAGACGTCGTCCACCGGCTCGCCCTCGGCGCTGTAGGCGGCCGCGATCCGCTCGGCGGCGCCCAGCGGGGCGTAGACCGGCAGCGGCTTGAGCGGGCCGGCCGGGTCGTACCGGCGGACCACGACGTACGTGCACGCGTCCAGCATGTGGTCGCAGTGCAGGTGGGTGAGCAGGATCGCGTCGACCGCGCGCATGTCCGAATAGCGCTGCAGCGCGGAGAGCGATCCCGAGCCGAAGTCGATCAGGAGCCGGAATCCCTCGGCTTCCACGAGATAGGCCGAACAAGCCGACTCGGGGCCGGGGAAACTGCCGGCACAACCGAGCACGGTTAGTCGCATGCGGGTCCCTCTGACTCACACTGGGTCGACCGCTCAGTCGCCCCTTTTTGATGGGTCGTCCACGCCCCGCCCGACCGGTCCGCGCTGGACTTGTCAGACCAGTCAATCACGGAGCGAAGCGTACGCGCTGACCACTGCCTGACGTAAACAACTGATCGATTTGTCGCTAAATCGACAACGCACATCACAGCCGCTGTGACCAGGGTCGTCACATTTCCACCGTCACGTCCGGTAAGCCCTCCGCGTTGCTCTGGGTGAGGGTTTGCAAACGATCTGATGGAGGCGACGTGACCGCGGTCGAGCCGACCCGCATCTCGCGGAGCGCGATACCCGAAATCATGCCCTTCGAACCCTCATGGGACGAAGATCCTGCGGTATTCCGCTTTCCCACCGAAGATGATCCGGCGCCGGGTTCGACCCGGGTTCTAGCGATGGCGGCCTATTCCGCGATGCTCGGCCTGACCGGGGTCGGGGTCGGCCTGTACGCCATCGTGGCGGTCCTCACCGGGGCGCCCGGCTGGTACCTGCCGGCGCTGGCGATGCTCACCATGTTCAGCGTGGGGCTGGCGGTCGGCGCGTTCCTCGCCGTCCACCAGCGCGCCCTGCCGTGGATCCTGCTGCTGGCCGCGGCGCCGCCGATGTTCGGGGCGCTGCTGCTGGCCGTCCACTACTGAAGCTGACCGGAACCGATCAGGCCCAGAGCTGACCCTCGAGGGCCTCTTCCGCGTCGTTCAGCGTGCCGCCGTACGCCCCGGTCGACAGGTACTTCCAGCCGCCGTCGGCGATCACGAACGCCACGTCGGCACGCCGGCCGGCCTTGACCGCCTCGTGCGCCACCGCCAGCGCGCCGTGCAGGATCGCCCCGCTGGAGAAGCCGGCGAAGATGCCCTCCACCTCGACCAGCTGGCGGGTCCGCAGCACCGCGTCCCGGGTGCCGACGGAGAACCGCCGGTCCAGCACGCTCGCGTCGTACAGCTCGGGGACGTACCCCTCGTCGATGTTGCGCAGGCCGTAGACCACCTCGCCGTACCTCGGCTCGGCGGCGATGATCTGGATGCCCTCGACCTTTTCCTTGAGGAACCGGCCGGTGCCCATCAGCGTGCCGGTGGTGCCCAGGCCCGCCACGAAGTGCGTGATCGTGGGCAGGTCGTGCAGCAGCTCCGGACCGGTGGTCTCGTAGTGCGCGCGGGCGTTGGCCGGGTTCCCGTACTGAAAGAGCATCTTCCAGTCGGGATGTTCCGCGGCGATCTGCTTCGCGGTGGCCACCGCCTGGTTCGAGCCGCCGGCGGCGGGCGAGAAGATGATCTCCGCGCCGTACATCCGCAGCATCTGGACCCGCTCGGACGAGACGTTCTCCGGCATCACGCAGACCAGCCGATAGCCGCGCAGCTTGGCGACCATGGCCAGGGCGATGCCGGTGTTCCCGCTGGTCGGCTCGAGGATCGTGTCGCCCGGGCGGAGATGCCCGGACTCCTCGGCCGCCCGCACCATGAAGAGCGCGGCCCGGTCCTTGATGCTGCCGGTCGGGTTGCGATCCTCCAGCTTGGCCCACAGACGCACCGGTGGCGCCCCCTCGGGCACCACCGGGGACAGCCGGGGCAGGCCGACCAGCGGCGTGCCCCCGCAAGCGTCCAGCAGGCTCTCATAGCGAGCCATACGTATGCCTTCAGTCCTGTTGAAGTAAGGCCGGAAGGGTCAGCGGCCCAGCAGCGCGGCCGCGGCCGCGAAGCCCAGCGCGCCACCCGCGACGGCCGGGAGGATGGTGATCGAGTCGCCGTCGCTCAGCTTCGCGTCGAGCGCGCCGAGGAACCGGACGTCCTCGTCGTTGACGTAGATGTTGACGAACCGGTGCAGGCCACCCTCGGGGGTGATCAGCCGGCCCTTGATGCCGTTGTGCTTGGCGTCCAGGTCGTCGATCAGGGCGGACAGGCTGTCGCCGGCGCCCTCCACGATCTTGGCGCCGCCGGTGTAGTTACGCAGGATGGTGGGAACGCGGACTTCGATAGCCATGGTTGTCATGCTCCTAAGAGTCGATACTGCGGGCAGGCGGTCGGTCGAGCGGTCGGGATCTAGCGGATCCCGCGACACTCGTAGAAGACCGACGCCGGGCTCTGCCCGAACATGTACGACTGCACGGCACTCACCTTCACGACTTCACCGTCGCATCCACGATGTTGACCTCTTCTTCGGTCACCACACCGTCCAGAATACGGAACGAGCGGATCTCCTCGGAATCCGGCTCACGGGTCGAGACGAGCAGATAGTGCGCGTTCGGCTCGCCGGCGAAGGAGATGTCGGTGCGCGACGGGTACGCCTCGGTCGCGGTGTGCGAGTGGTAGATGACCACCGGCTCCTCGTCGTTGTCGTCCATCTCGCGCCACACCCGCAGGTGCTCCATCGAGTCGAACTCGTAGAACGTCATCGACCGGGCCGCGTTGTCCATCGGGATGTGCCGGGCCGGCACGTCACGGCCGATCGGCCCGGCGACGACACCACACGCCTCGTCGGGGTGATCCCGGCGGGCGTGAGCGACGATCGCCTGCACGATCGAACTGTCGATGGTCAGCACGGCGTTCACATTACCGAAGTATTTCGCTACCCCGCGCGTGGCGAGGCACACACTCGGTGCCGTTACTTGATCTCCGGCAGCGCGTTGAGCAGTGACTCCTGCAGGTAGCCGAGATAGGCGTAGACGGAGAGCTGGAACACCCGGCTGGAGCCGGGATCCTCCAGCACCGCGTCGTCCAGCTCCTCGGCCAGGTCGGTGTCGGGCTGGATGTCGAGGCGGGTGCCCATCGCCAGCCGGGCGTCGTTGATCGCCCGCAGCCAGGCCTCGGCGGCCTCACCGTCCAGGCGCACCTCGCCCTCGCCCTCGTCGGGCAGGGCGGCCAGGATCGCGCCCGCCTGATCGATCTTGGCGGTCTTCAGGTCGCCCTCGGTGTACAGCCGGAATTCACTCGAGTCGTCCGGCCGATCCGGATAGATGTCCGGGAACAACCGGCCGACCACCGGGTCGGTGTGATCCATCCCGTCGGTCAGCAGGCCCACCACCTCGGCGGCCACTTTCCGCAGGACACGGACCTCATCGTGCTCGAACGTGGCCACACACTGACCGCCGCTGCGTCGGAACATGCTCTTCCCCACCCGCTTTGTCAGGCTCGGTCCACAGTTGCCCAAAGACCGTATCCGTGCAGTTGGTTGGCGTCCATCTCCATGCGCTCCCGGGCACCGGTGGAGACCACCGCCTTGCCCTTGGTGTGCACGTCCATCATCAGCCTCTCGGCCTTTTCCTTGCTGAATCCGAAGAGCTTCTGGAAGACCCAGGTCACGTACGACATGAGGTTGACCGGATCGTCCCAGACGATGGTCACCCACGGCCGGTCGACTTCCGGTACTTCCTCGATCTCCGGCGTCTCGACGGGAGCAACCTGAGGCAACGCCATGCCCCCATGGTGCCACCGGTTCGGCCGTACCTGTGAACCGGAGCACCGAACGGCAGGTCGCGACGCCCTCCGGGGGCACGCACTAGGGTAGGTCCGTGGAGACCATCGCGCCGGCCCTGCTGACCGACCACTACGAGCTGACCATGATCAGCGCCGCCCTGAAGGACGGCACAGCGGATCGTCAGTGCGTCTTCGAAGTGTTCGCCCGGCGGCTGCCGACCGGGCGCCGTTACGGCGTGGTGGCCGGCACCGACCGGCTGATCGAGATGATCGCCGGGTTCCGGTTCGATCCCGCCGAGATCGAGTTCCTGCGCTCGGCCGGCATCGTCGACCAGGCCACCGGCGACTGGCTGGCCGGGTATCGGTTCACCGGCGACATCGAGGGGTACGCGGAGGGCGAGCTCTTCTTCCCCGGCTCGCCGATCATGACCGTGAGCGGCAAGTTCGCCGAGTGCGTGGTGCTGGAGACGCTGATCCTGTCGGTGCTCAACCACGACTGCGCGATCGCCGCCGCCGCCGCGCGGATGGTCACCGCCGCCCGCGGCCGGCCGATCATCGAGATGGGCTCCCGGCGCACCCACGAGCAGGCCGCGGTCGCCGCCGCCCGGGCGTCCTACCTGGCCGGCTTCGCGTCCACGTCCAACCTCGCCGCCGGGCGCGCCTACGGCATCCCGACCACCGGCACGTCGGCGCACGCGTTCACGCTGCTGCACGACGACGAGCCGACCGCGTTCGCGTCCCAGGTCGAGGCGCTGGGCAAGAACACCACGCTGCTCGTCGACACGTACGACATCACCCAGGGCATCCGGAACGCGATCGCGGTCGCCGGGCCGGACCTGCGGGCCATCCGGATCGACTCCGGTGACCTGTCGGTGCTGGCCCAGCACTCCCGGGAGCTGCTCGACAACCTCGGCGCCACCGAGACGAAGATCATCGTCTCGGGTGACATGGACGAGTACTCGATCGCCACCCTGGCCGCCGAGCCGGTCGACATGTACGGCGCCGGCACCGCGGTCGTCACCGGCTCCGGAGCACCCACCGCCGGCCTGGTCTACAAGCTGGTCGAGGTGGCCGGCCGCCCGGTCGTCAAGCGCTCGGAGAACAAGGCGACCGTCGGCGGCCGCAAGACCGCGGTGCGCCGCCACAAGCCGACCGGCACCGCCACCGAGGAGATCATCGTCTCCCAGGGCGTGCCCGATCACCAGACCAACGACCGGCTGCTGCAGCACGCCTACATCACCGAGGGCGAGCCGCATCCCCGGCCCAGCCTGCAGGAGTCCCGCGACCACCTGCGGCAGTGCCTGATCTCCATCCCGTGGGAGGGGCTCAAGCTCTCCGCGGGCGATCCGGCCATCCCCGTCGTCATCGTTCCCACCGTTTAGGGGCCCGCCATGTCACGCGCGCTGATCATCGTGGACGTGCAGAACGACTTCTGCGAGGGCGGCTCGCTGCCGGTCGGCGGCGGTGCCGCGGTCGCCAAGGGCATCTCGCTGGTCCTCGACCGGGCCGGGCAGCGCTGGGACCACGTGGTCGCCACCAAGGACTACCACGTGGACCCGGGCGCGCACTTCAGCGACCATCCGGACTTCGTCGACACCTGGCCGGCGCACTGCGTGGTCGGCTCCTCCGGCGCCGACTTCCACCCCGAGCTGATCACCGACCGGATCGAGGCGATCTTCCACAAGGGCGCCCATCAGGCGGCCTACTCCGGCTTCGAGGGCCGGACGGAGGCGGGCGAAACCCTCGCCGGGTGGCTGCGTGGCCGGGGGGTCACCGACGTCGAGGTCGTCGGCATCGCGACAGACCATTGCGTACGGGCCACCGCGCTCGACGCGGCGGCCGAGGGCTTCGCCACCACGGTCCTGCTGGAGCTGACCGCCGGCGTCGCGAAGGCGACCACCGAGGCGGCGCTCGACGAGTTCCGCAAAGCCAACGTCGACACCACTGGAGCGCCCGTTGTCGACCCGGCCTGAGCTCTCCGAACACGCGGCGACGACGATCCGGCCGTTCGCCGACGACGACTGGGTGCGGGTGTGGCCGATCGTGCGCGAGGTCGTGCGCGCCGGCGACACCTACACGTACGACCCGGGCATGAGCGAGGACGCCAGCCGCGCGACCTGGGTGGAACGACCGCCCGGACTTACCGTGGTGGCCGAGTCCGCCTCCGGCGGCATCGCCGGAACCGCGAAGATGGGCCCGAACAAGGGCGGACCCGGCGCCCACATCGCCACCGCGAGCTTCATGGTCGCGGCCGACAGCCGCGGGCACGGCATCGGCGCGGCCCTCTGCCGCTTCGCGATCGATTGGGCAAGATCCGAGGGGTACGCCGGGATCCAGTTCAACGCCGTCGCTGAGTCGAACACCGCGGCGGTGACCGTCTACCGCCGGCTGGGCTTCCAGATCATCGGCACGGTGCCACGCGGGTTCGAGCACCCCACGCTCGGGCGGGTCGGCCTGCACGTGATGTACCTGGAGTTCTGAGTGGGCTTCCGCATCCGCACCCGGCCGGGGTGCTGAGTGGGCTTTCTCATCCTGCACGGCTGGCAGAACCGGCGGCCGCCCGAGCACTGGCAGCACTGGCTGGCCGGGCAGTTGAGCGACCTGGGCCACCAGGTCGACTACCCGCAGCTGCCCGACCCGGACGAACCGGTTCTCGACCGCTGGCTGCACGAGCTGACCACCCGCGTCCGGTCGGCCGCCGAGCCGGTCACGGTGATCTGCCACAGCCTCGGCTGCCTGCTCTGGCTCAACGGGGTGGCCCGCGGGCTGATCACCACCCCGGTCGACCGGGTGCTGCTGGTGGCGCCGCCGTCCCCGGCCGTCACGCTGGCCCATCCGGAGATCGCCGGCTTCGCCCCGCCGCCGATCGAGCCGGGCGCGCTGAGCGCCGCGGCGGGACACACCCGGCTGGTCGGCACCGATGACGACCCGTATGCCCCGGAGGGCGCCGCGGTCGTCTACGGCAAGCCGTTGTCCCTGGACACCGATGTCCTGTCCGGGGGCGCCCACCTCAACCACGAGTCGGGCTACGGCCCCTGGCCCTCGGTCCTGGCCTGGTCGCTCAGCCCGGATCCCACCCCACGCATCACCCGCTGACCACTCCCGGCCCGGCACCACCCGCTGACCACTCCCGGCCCGGCACCACCCGCACGCCCCGCCCCGCCCCGAGTCGGCCTCAGCCGCTCCGGAGCGGTCCCGCGCGGGCAGGGTCGAGCCGGAGCGGGATCAGCGGACGATGTCGGCCAGGAGCTCGATCTGGCGGGGATCGTCGCCGTAGCAGTACATGATCAACTCGTCGGCGCCGAACTCGCGATAGGCCGCCACCGTCTCGGCGATCCGCGCCGGATCAGTCAGCGGGTCACCCCAGCCAGGACGCCCCGTGAACGCGTAGTAGCCGGCCACCGCCCGGCGCCCCCGCTCGATCGTCCCGGCGTCGCCCACGGTCGTGTTGATCTGGCAGACGAGGCGGGGCCGGCCTTCCCGGCCCGCTTCCGCCCAAGACTCATTGACGGTACGGACGAGCCCACCCGCCCACGCCAGCGGCGCGGCACAGATGAACCCGTCCGCGAACCGGCCCACCCGGCGCAACGCCTCGGGCGCGAACCCACCGATCAGGATCGGCGGCCCACCAGCGGTGAGCGGCCGCGGCCCGATCCCCGAGATCGCCTGATAGGGCTCGCCACGCCAGATCTTCCGCAGGTCGGCGAGCTGGGCGTCGAGGAGGCGTCCCCGGCGGTTGAGCGGCACCCCGGCCGCCACATGATCGTCTTCCCGGCCGCCGACGCCGACGCCGAGGACGAACCGGCCGGCCGACATCCGGTCCAGGGTCGCGACCTGCTTGGCCAGCAGCGCCGTGGACCGCAACGGCCCGAGCAGCACCTCGGTCTGCAGCCGGATCCGGGTAGTGGCCCCGGCCAGCGCGGCCAGGGCGATCAGCGGTTCCGGATTGTCGTAGACGAGCCGGTCCAGCAGGGCCACCGTGGCGAACCGGTGCTCTTCCGCGAGCCGGGCCCATTCGGGCAGCAGGGCGGGGTCGCTGATGGGCAACCCGAGGCCGATCTCCATGAACATCACTCCAAAAGGCAGGCAGCAACAACGAACGTCGCCACCTCCTCCCCGCTCACGGCGAGGTCCCGAGCCCACCTGCGACATGAATCCAGGGCCCGAAGATGCGGAGTTCCGGCCAAACCTACCCGCCCCGCCCGGGCCGCCGGCAACCCTTTTCGCGGAATCAGACGCCCCCACAGCCCCAGCGACGCTCCCGGTCACCCGCACTGCCACCAAGCCCGCCCGGGAACGCCGAAACCGGCCAGGGAACGACGAAACCGGCCCAGGCCGAGCCGTCGTGGCAGCTCAGGCCCGGGCCGGGCGTCGGGGTGGTTCAGGTCAGGCGCGGGCGGAGCCGGCCGGGGACGGCACCAGGTCCGGCACGGCCGGGGCGGACGTCTGGTCCAGTTCGGCCGGGGACGCCGGAACGTCGAGGTCGGCCTCGAGGTCGGCCGGGATGCCCGGCTCGGCAGCGGCCGAGGCGGCGTCGGCGTTGCGGTGGCGGAGCGCCGCGGGCAGCACCAGGAGCGCGACCAGCACGCCCACCGTGCCCACCGCGACGAAGCCCCACTTCGGCCCGAGGTTGTCGATGGCCAGGCCGGCCAGCGGGCCGCCCAGGGCGACGCCGACGGTCAGCGCCGAGTTGTGCAGGCCCATCGCCTCGCCGCGGGCCGCGGCCGGGATCATCCGGCTGATCGCCGCCGAGCTGGCGGTGATCGTCGGGGCGCAGAGGGCGCCGGCCGGGATCAGCAGCAGCGCCAGCAGCCACCAGTGCGAGCCACCGAGGCCGACCGGGATGGTCAGCACCGCCATCGGGATGAAGATGGCCAGGACCGGCAGGCCGCGCCGGACCGTCCCGTACGCGAAGCCGCCGATCAGGGAGAACAGCGCCCACAGCGACATCACCAGGCCGCTCCAGGTCAGCTCGCCGGACTCGCGGAGCACGGCGACCACCGACACGTCGGTGCCGGAGAGCACCAGCGTGGCGGCCATCGTGACGGCGAGGATCGCGACGAACCGGGGCTTGAGCCAGTCCCGCCGGGCCACCCGCTCGCCGGCCGAGACCGGGGCCTCGTGCTCGGCCCGGGTGGGCGGGTTGAGCAGCCACAGCCCGAGACCGGCCAGCAGGATGCCGCCGGCCAGGGTGAGCATGGCGACGCGCGGGCCGGCGGCGCTGGTGGCGATCAGCACGCCGAGCGCCGGGCCGGCCATGAACGACAGCTCGGTGGTCATCGAGTCGAGGGCGAACGCGGGCAGCCGATGCGACTCCGGGGTGAGCGCGGCGATCGACTGCCGGGCCACCGAGAACGCGGGCAGGGCCAGGAAGCCGCCGACCACGGCGACCGGGAGCAGAGCCCAGTACGGCAACGCCTGCGCGACCAGCCAGTAGATCACCTCGGCGACGGTGGTCAGCACCAGCACCGGGCGCAGCCCGCGCCGGTCGATCAGCCGGCCCATCACCGGGGCGCCGAACGAGCCGCCGACGGTCGCCGCGGCGCCGACCAGACCGGCCGCACCGTAACCCCGGCCCATGTCGGTGACCACGTGCAGCGTGAGCACCACCGCGGCGGCCGCGATGGGGATGCGGGCGAGCGTGGCGACCACGAGCAATGACGGGACCTTGGGCAGCGCGAGGGTTTCCCGGTAAGGCTTGAGCAACATGACGATCCTGACCTCCGCCGCCGATCCTCCCCCAGGGGTACGACAGAAACCAACGGCTTTGGTGCAGCTCACGTCCCTGGCCGGGGATCCGGTGAGATATGACCGAAACAACCCGGTAACGAGAGTGGCCCCGCTCTCCGTGGAAGGAGAGCGGGGCCACCGCCGTACCGAAGAATCAGTGGTCTTTGTTGTTCTCGGTGTCTTCCCGGTAGGAGGCGCCACCGTCGGACTCGTGGGTCAGCATCCGGGCCCCACCCTCCGGCGGGCCGGCGACCGCACCGTGCTCACCGGCGGCGAGCTCGGGGAACTTCAGGTCGAAGGCGGGTCGCTCGGAGCGGATCCGCGGCATCCGGTCGAAGTTGCGCAGCGGCGGCGGGCTGGACGTGGCCCACTCCAGCGAGTTGCCGTGGCCCCACGGGTCGTCGGCGAGCGCCACCCGGCCGACCTTGTACGACTTCCAGATGTTGTAGAGGAACGGCAGCGTGGCCAGGCCCAGGATGAACGAGCCGATCGTGGAGATCGTGTTCAGCGTGGTGAAGCCGTCGCTGGGCAGGTAGTCGGCGTAACGCCGGGGCATGCCCTTGGTGCCGAGCCAGTGCTGCACCAGGAACGTGGTGTGGAAGCCGATGAAGGTCAGCCAGAAGTGGATCTTCGCGAGGCGCTCGTCGAGGAACCGGCCGAACATCTTCGGGAACCAGAAGTAGATCCCGGCGAAGACCGCGAACACGATCGTGCCGAAGAGCACGTAGTGGAAGTGCGCGATCACGAAGTACGAGTCGGAGACGTGGAAGTCGATCGGCGGGGCCGCGAGCAGCACGCCGGACAGACCGCCGAAGAGGAACGTCACCAGGAAGCCGATCGCGAAGAGCATCGGTGGCTCGAAGCTGATCTGGCCGCGCCACATGGTGCCGATCCAGACGAAGAACTTCATGCCGGTCGGGACCGCGATCAGGAAGCTCAGGAAGCTGAAGAACGGCAGCAGCACCTGGCCGGTGACGAACATGTGGTGCGCCCACACCGACATCGACAGCGCGCCGATCAGCAGCGTCGCGGCGACCAGGCCCTTGTAGCCGAAGAGCGGCTTGCGGCTGAAGACCGGGATGATCTCGGTGATGATGCCGAAGAACGGCAGCGCGATGATGTACACCTCGGGATGGCCGAAGAACCAGAAGAGGTGCTGCCAGAGCATCGGGCCGCCGGTGTTCACGTCGAAGACGTGCGCGCCGAGGACGCGGTCGGCGGCGAGCGCGAACAGCGCGGCCGCCAGGAACGGGAACACCATCACCGCGAGCAGCGCCGTGACCAGCATGTTCCACACCATGACCGGCATCCGGAACATGGTCATGCCGGGCGCGCGAAGCGTTAGGATCGTGGTGATCAGGTTCACCGAGCCGAGGATCGTGCCCAGACCCGAGATCGCCAGGCCGACCACCCACATGTTGCCGCCGACACCCGGCGAGTGCAGCGAGTTGCTCAGCGGGGTGTAGGCGAACCAGCCGAAGTCCGCCGCGCCACCGGGGGTGAGGAACCCACCGATGGTGATCAGGCCGCCGAACAGGTACAGCCAGTAGGCGAAGGCGTTCAGCCGGGGGAAGGACACATCCGGCGCACCGATCTGGATCGGTACGACGTAGTTGCCGAACGCGAACACGATCGGTGTCGCGAAGAACAGCAGCATGATCGTGCCGTGCATGGTGAACAGCTGGTTGAACTGCTCGGGCGACAGGATCTGCATGCCCGGCCGGGCCAGCTCGGCGCGCATCAGCAGCGCCATGAGGCCGCCCAGAAGGAAGAACACGAAGGCGGTGATCATGTACATGATCCCGATCTGCTTCGCGTCCGTCGTGCGCAGGATCCGGGCGAAAGCCGAACCCCTGACCGTCCGTCGCACCGGATACGGACGGGTCGCGATCGGCGACGGCGCAACGGTCGTCACGAATTGCCTCCGTTGTCTCGTTCGTCCCACTCAGCACACCGCGAAGATCGGGCGTACCTCGCTGGCAGAATAGTCCCCCACGGACCTTCCGCCGCCGGGGGGTGACCAAAGCACCACCCAGGACGAACGTCCTGTGCTAGACCGGCGCGACCAGACCGCGGTAGTGGTCGGTGAAGATCCGGAGGCCACGGCGGCGGAGCATCGGGTCGCGCAGGGACGGTGGCACGTCCCGGGCGCGGTCCCGTTCCCGGGTGCGGTCGCGCACCTCGGCGCAGCGCGGGCGGCGGCGCTCCTCATAGGCGCGCAGCGCGGCCGGGATGTCCGGCCCGGCCTGCCGCAGCTCCTGGCCCAGCACCCAACCGTCCTCGAAGGACATCGCGGCGCCCTGGGCCAGGGTCGGCGCGGTGGCGTGCGCGGCGTCGCCGACCAGCACGACCGGGCCCCGCGACCAGGTCGGCAGGACCACCTCGTCGGTGCGGGCGACCGACACCTTCTCGATCCGTTCCAGGATCGCCGGGATCGGGCCGCCGAAAGACCCGAAGATCTCGCGCAGGCGCTCGCGCGGGTCGGCCGGGTCCGGCGCCTCCGGCGCGGTCTCGTCGGCGTAGCAGTAGATCCGGCGGCCACCCATCGGCATCGCGACGAACTGCGCCCGGCGGCCGAGCACCGCGGTCCAGTCGGTGAGCGGCGGGCCGCCGGAGACGACCGCGCGGTAGACGATCTGCCCGGTCGGCGTGGCCGGGCCGCCCAGCCCGATCCGGTCGCGGATCGTCGAGCGACGCCCGTCCGCGCCGACGACCAGGTCGTATTCCGCGATGGCGCCGCTGGCGAACTCGACCTTGGCGGCGCCCTCGATGATCTGCACGTCGCGGACCTCGGTCTCGTACCGCACGTCGCCGCCGACCCCGGTGAGCAGCACCTGCTGCAGGTCGGCGCGGGACAGGGCACGGGACTCGCCGACGCCGGCCCAGAGGGCGGCGACGTCCATCTCGAACAGCTCCCGGCCGCGGGTGTCCAGGAAGACCTGACGGAAGATCAGGTCACCCAGCGGGCGCAGCGGGACGTCGAGACCGAGCAGGCGCAGCGCGCGGGAGGCGTTGCCGGGGAGATAGATGCCGGCACTGGGGCTCATGGAGGCGGGCAGCGCCTCCACCACATCCGGCCGGAAGCCCGCCACTCGCAGGCCACGGGCCGCGGCGAGGCCCGCGATGCCGGCACCCACCACGAGGATGCGCAAGGTCATCGACCAACGCCTTCCTGTCGATGGACACGCGTCGGAGCCAGAACACTACCGCCTGCCACCGTTACGGAAAAGTCACGATCAACACCGCGTCCGATTTGCACCTGACTCGTTGGACCCGACCACATTGGTGTCACCCCTGCGGGTGGATCGACGCCGGCGAACGCGCGCCCGGCGCGGGCCAGCGCGATCGCCCGGCGCGCCCGGATCACCCGGCGTGGCAGCTGCGGAAGTGGTGCGATCCCCGTCATGGGAACACCCAACCATCGGGGTACGACAATTCCGGGCCCCCGGGGTCGACCGGCAGAATCGGGCCATGCCGGATCGCCTCGACGAGTACCGCCGGAAACGGAACCCCGCCCGCACCCCGGAGCCGGTGCCGCCGGAGCGGCCGGAGGAGACCGGGCAGCACCGCTTCGTGATCCAGCAGCACCACGCCCGCAGCCTCCACTGGGACGTCCGGCTGGAGCACGACGGCGTGCTGGTCTCGTTCGCCGTCCCGCGCGGCCTGCCCCGCGATCAGGCCCGCAACAACCTGGCGAAACATACCGAGGACCATCCTCTGGAGTACCTCGACTTCGCCGGCGAGATCCCGGCCGGCGAGTACGGCGGCGGCCGGATGACGATCTTCGACCGGGGCACGTACGAAACGAGCAAGTGGCGCCCCGACGAGATCAGCGTCACCTTTCACGGCGATCGCACGAACGGGCGATACGTCTTCTTCCAGACCGGTGGCGCCGACTGGATGGTGCGCCGGATGGACCCGCCCGAGCCGGGCTGGGAGTCGATGCCCGCCGACCTGCGCCCGATGACGGCGACCCGCGCGGCGGCGCTGCCGGCCGACGACGCCGACTGGGGTTACGAGATGCGCTGGGCGGGGCGTCGCTGCCTCACGTACGTCGCAGGGGGCAGAGTGCGTCTCGCCGGACCCGGCGGCGAAGAGCTGACCTCGACGTTTCCGGAGGTCCGGGCGTTGGGCCCGGCACTCGCGCCGGTGGAGGCGATCTTCGACGGCGAGCTGGTCGGGTTCGCCGGCGCCCGGCCCGACCCGGATCGGCTGGCCCGTCGCGCGCGGTCGAAGAACCCCAGAAGATCAGCAGATCAAGATCCAGTTCAATTGCTGCTGTACGACCTCCTCTGGCTGGACGGGCACCGCACGACCGAGCTGCTGCGCTACGCCGAGCGCCGCGAACTGCTGGACGGCCTGGCCCTGGCCGGCGAGCACTGGCAGACCCCGCCGTTCTTCTCCGGTGGTGGCCGGTTCGCCCTGGAAGCGGCCCGCGCCCAGGGCTTGCCCGGCGTGGTGGCGAAGCGGTTGGATTCGCCTTACCTGCCCGGCCGGGAGAGCCGGCTGTGGCGGGAGATCACCGTGCGCTGAGGGCACCCCGGTGGGGTGCCTCCGGGTCGCGGTACCGAAGATGCAACCGGCAGTTCGTTCAGGAGCGCTGCGGCCGGCCCGATGGCGGGGGTCTACCGGCGACCGCAGTGGAAAGGGCTCGACTTCAGCATGCAGCCGCACCCACCCACGTCCCCCGTCGCCTTCCCCGATCTCTCCGCCGAGCTGTGGCAGTCCGCGGTCCGGGTGCTGGACACCAACTGGTCCGGCGAGCACACCGTGCCGTCCCGCCGGCTCTACCCGCACCAGTGGAGCTGGGACACCGCGTTCATCGCGGTCGGCCTGGCCTACGTCGACCCGACCCGGGCCTGGCGCGACCTGCGCCAGCTGTTCGAGGCGCAGTGGCCGGACGGGCGGGTGCCGCACATCGTCTTCGACCCGGCGACCGCCGAGGACGACTACTTCCCCGGGCCCGGCTTCTGGAACGTCCCGGTCCTGGCCGGCCGCCCGGCCCGGCGCAGCACAGGCATCGTCCAGCCGCCGCTGCACGCGCTGGCCGCGTGGGAGGTCTACCGCCACGCGGCGGGGCACGGCGCGGCCTGCGCCAGCGAGGCCCGCACCGAGCTGGCCTGGCTCTATCCCCGGCTGGTGGCCCAGCAGGAGTACCTGACCGAGCGGCGCGACGCGGGCGGGACCGGGCTGGCCTCGATCGTGCACCCGTGGGAGTCCGGCCTGGACAACAGCCCGGCCTGGGACCAGGCGCTGGCCGAGGTACCGGCCGACATGTCGCTGCTGGAGCGCTACCACCGGCGGGACCTGGCCGTCTCGGACGCCGCGCACCGCCCCACCGATCAGGACTACGCCCGGTACGTCGGCCTGGTCCTCAACTACCGCGACGGCGGCTACTCGGACAACGAGCTGGTCAACCGGCATCCGTTCGCGGTCGAGTGTCCGGCGTTCAACAGCATCCTGGGCGTCGCCGAGCTGGCCCTGACGCAGATCGCCGGGGTGCTCGGGCGGACCACCGACGCCGGGCGGCACCGGGACCGGGCGCGGGAGATCACCGCGGCCATCTCCCGGCACCTGTGGGAGCCGGCCAGCCGGACGTTCCGGGCCCGGGACGCCCGCACCGGCCGGCTCAGCCCGGTCCGCTGCGTGAGCGGCCTGCTCCCGCTGATGCTGCCGGACCTGCCCGCCGACCAGGCGCAGGCGATCATGGCGGAGGCCCGGTCGGAGCGGTTCGGGCTGCCGGCGCCGAGCGTGGACCGGACCGCCGGCAGCTTCGACACCCATCGCTACTGGCGCGGACCGGTCTGGATCAACGTGAACTGGCTGCTGCGCCGGGGCATGCAGGTGCACGGGTTCCGCGGCGAGGCGGAGGAGCTGCGCCGGGCCCTGCTGCGGCTGGTGCACGAGCACGGGCACTACGAGTACTTCCACCCGGGGACCGGGGCGGGGCTCGGGGCGCCGACCTTCAGCTGGACCGCGGCGTTGTGCCTGGACCTGCTCGCCGATCGGTCGGCGCCCGCGTACTCCCGTGCTGGTCAAAGGGTTTTGGGTTGACCGTTACCACCCTCGGACGTCGCCCTGTAGGGCCTCGCGTTCTTGGGCGCCCCGCGCCCTGCGAGGCCCGGAAGGGTCCCCGCGGGAGCGACGATCAGTTATTGGCCGCAGCGTAGGAAAAAACGAATTTGATCTTTTAGAAGATGACTACCGAGCGCAGCACGTCGCCGGTGTGCATCTTGGCGAAGGCCTGCTCGACGCCGTCCAGCGGGATCTCCTCGGTGACGAACGCGTCCAGGTCGAGGCGACCCTGGCGGTAGAGCTCGGTCAGCATCGGGAAGTCGCGGCTGGGCAGGCAGTCGCCATACCAACTGGACTTCAGCGCGCCGCCGCGGCCGAAGATGTCGAGCAGCGGCAGCTCGATCGTCATGTCCGGGGTCGGCACGCCGACCAGCACCACCGTGCCGGCCAGATCGCGGGCGTAGAAGGCCTGCTTGTACGTCTCCGGCCGGCCCACCGCCTCGACCACCACGTCGGCCCCGAAGCCACCGGTCAGCTCGCGCACCCGCTCGACCACGTCGTGCTCGCGCGCGTTGATCGTGTGGGTGGCGCCGAAACCCTTCGCCCATCCCAGCTTCCGGTCGTCGGTGTCGATCGCGATGATCGTGGTCGCCCCGGCCAGCGCCGCGCCGGCCACCGCGCCGTCCCCG
Source organism: Actinoplanes sp. L3-i22 (assembly GCF_019704555.1). Classification (NCBI taxonomy): domain Bacteria; kingdom Bacillati; phylum Actinomycetota; class Actinomycetes; order Micromonosporales; family Micromonosporaceae; genus Actinoplanes; species Actinoplanes sp. L3-i22. The sequence goes on along the minus strand of NZ_AP024745.1, from coordinate 1,092,795 downwards.
ACCCCGCCGCAGCCGATCACCGCGACCGAGTCGCCGCGGGTCACCCCGCCGGTGTTGATCGCCGCGCCCAGGCCGGCCATCACGCCGCAGCCGAGCAGGCCGACCGCGGCCGCGCGGGCCGACGGGTCCACCTTCGTGCACTGGCCGGCGTGGACCAGCGTCTTCTCCACGAACGCGCCGATGCCCAGGGCCGGCGAGAGCTCGGTGCCGTCCTCCAGGGTCATCCTCTGCTTGGCGTTGTGGGTGTTGAAGCAGTACCACGGCTTGCCCTTGTTGCAGGCGCGACAGTTTCCGCAGACCGCCCGCCAGTTCAGGATCACGAAGTCGCCGGGCGCCACGTCGGTCACCCCGGCACCGACCGCCTCGACCACCCCGGCCGCCTCGTGCCCGAGCAGGAACGGGAACTCGTCGTTGATCCCGCCCTCGCGGTAGTGCAGGTCGGTGTGGCACACCCCGCACGACTGCACCTTGACCACGGCCTCGCCCGGCCCCGGATCCGGCACCACGATCGTGGCCACCTCGACCGGCTTGCCCTTCTCCCGGGCGATCACGCCCTGCACCCGCTGACTCATCTTTGTCGACGCCTCTCTTCTGGTAATCAGACCCTACGGGCTTTTCAGCAGTGCTTCGGCCAGCTTGCCGAGCTGGCGGGCCTGCGCCGGGGTGAGCCGGTCGAAGACCAGCTGCTGGACCGTCTCGGCATGGCCGGGCGCGGTCTCCGCGACCTTGGCGAACCCCTCGTCGGTGAGCACCGCGATCTGCACCCGGCCGTCGACCGCAGCGCGCTCCCGGCGGAGCCAGCCCTTCTCCTCCAGCCGGGCCACCACGTGGGAGAGCCGGGACAGCGAGGCGCAGGCACGTTTGGCCAGGTGGCTCATCGGCAGGCGGCGTTCCGGATGCTCGGAGAGGGTCATCATCACCAGGTAGCCCATGTGGGTCAGACCGGCATCCCGCTGGAGTTGGGTCTCCAACGCCGCGGGCACCTTGACCAGCACCTCGACCAGCTGTCGCCAGGCCGTCTGCTGCTCCTCGGTCAACCACCGGGGCTCGTCCATGCTGGAAGGTTAGTAGCGTTCGGACAGTCCAGCATGGGCCGGGCGGACAGCATTCGACAGCGGGTCACCGAATCGATCGACTTACGTGAACCTCAGCGAGTAGGCTGTCCGAGGACTTTCCACCTCGACACGGCGCCGGAACCGGCTGGCTGGGGGGCCTCGGCCGGTTCCGGCGTCGTGCGCCTAAGGGCAAAACCAAAACATTCAAAAACGAATGCAAAAATCCGGACGCCGTACGCAAGAAAGCCGCGTCCGAATCGGAAATCCGCGTTATTGAGTGGGCGGGTTGTCGAGCCCCGCCTCCTCGAGCGCGTCCCCCTCCTCCTTCGTCTTGTGCACCGCGCCGTCGGCGTGCTCCGGCGGGCCGTAAACGGTGTGCAGGACGAGCGGGTTCGGCCCGTCGTTCACGAAGTTGTGCTGGACGCCGGCCGGGACGATCACCAGATCACCCTGCTGCACCGCGCGCGTCTCGCCGGCGATGATCGCCTTGCCGACACCGCTGACGAAGGTGAGGATCTGGTCCACGTGGTGGATCTCCTCGCCGATCTCGCCGCCCGGCGGGACGGTCATGATGACGAGCTGGGTGTGCTTGCCGGTCCAGAGGACCCGGCGGAAATCCGGACTCTGCTCGGCGACCGTGGCGATGACGTAGTGCTCCATGCCGAGCACGGTACCCGGATCAGTCGGCGCGCAGACGGCCCGGAACCACCGGCGACGGGCGGCCGATCAGGTAGCCCTGGACGTAGTCGACGCCGAGCTCACGCAGCATCCGGAGGGTGGCCTCGTCCTGGACGAACTCGGCGACGGTGTGGATGCCGTAGGCCTGGCAGACCTGCACCAGGGCGCGGACCAGCACCTGGTCCTGCGGGTTGTCGACCAGGTCGACGACGTACTCCCCGTCGATCTTCACCAGGTCGATCGGGAAGAGCCGCAGGTAGCGGAACGAGGCGTAGCCGGAGCCGAAGTCGTCGAGCGCCAGCGAGCACCCCAGGTCGCGGATCCGGTCGGCGAACCGGCGGGCCTCGCTCAGGTTGCCGATCAGCGCGGTCTCGGTGATCTCGAAGGTGAGCTGCTCCGGGTTCACCGCGTACTGCGAGAGCAGCCGCTCCACCTCGGCGGTCAGCCGGGGATCGCCGACCGACCGGCCGGACAGGTTGATCTGCAGGCCCATCCCGGGCTGCTCGGCGGCGAGCTTCATGGCCCGCTCGACCACCCACAGGTCGATGTCGAAGACCGCGTCCAGCCGCTCCGCGGTGTCCAGCACGTGGATCGGCGACTGCGGGCCGTCCGCCTCGTCCAGCACCCGCAGCAGCAGCTCGTGCCGGGTCACCCGGTTGGTCTGCAGCTCCAGGATCGGCTGGGAGTACAGCGTGAACCGGTCGGTGCCGAGCGCGTCGGCGACCCGGTTCCGGTACGACCCCTGCCGGTCCCGCGCCGGCACCGGATGCGCGACCAGGGTGATCGGGCAGTCCACCTCGCGCGACTGCCGCCAGGCCTGCTCGGCGTCGATCAGCAGGTCGTGGCTGCCCGCCTCGGCGTCCGTCCGGAACCGGACCAGGCCGCCCCAGACCAGCGTGCCGGGCTTCCCACGCAGCGCCTCGACCAGGGTGTTCGCCTGCTTGCGGGCGGCCGGCCAGCTGCTGGCGGCGAGCAGCACCGCGAGCTCGTTGGTCCCGACCCGGCCGAGCAACTGCTCCGGGCCGATCAGGTCCTCCAGGTGCCGGGCGGTCCGGTGCAGCAGCTCGGCGTTGCGCTCGGGGCGGGCCGTCTCGCCGGCCTCCTCGGCCTGCACCCGCAGCACCAGCAGGGCGCCGGCCGAGCGGCGCAGCGCCCGGTCGATCTCGTCGGCGAACCGGGCGCGGGTCAGCAGGCCGGTCCCCGGGTCCGGCTCGACCAGCGAGGACTGCACGGTCTCGCCGCGGCGGGTGAGCCGGTCGTCCTCGCGGCGGGCGCGCTCCCGGTCGGTGACGTCGCGGACCGTGCCCCGGATGCCGCGGACCGTCCCGTCCGGGCTCATCATCGGCTCGAGCCGGCAGTCGACGTCGAACCAGCCGCCGTCGTGCCGCATCAGCCGGACCGTGGCGCGCACGGTGGCCCGGCTGGTCCAGGCCTCGGTGATGGCGCCGAGCGCGGCGGCCAGGTCGTCCCGGTGCACGTAGCGGGCCAGGGTGTGGCGGGTCACCTCGCCCTGGGCGGGGATCCGGCCGAGCATCGCGGAGAGCGCCGTCGACCAGACGATCTGGTCGTTCGCGGTGGTGTAGGAGAACCAGGCGGCGCGGTCCTCGGCCGGCGGGCGCGGCTCGGGCAGCGGGGCGGTCGGCGGCGACCAGCGCTCGCGTTCTTCGGGCACGGTCATCCGACAGCACCTCCCCCCTCGCGCACGGCGTTTTCCCCGGCCACCTAAAAAGCCCCTACCTATTACGACCTGTCACCAGGCCGTAGTAACAGTGGACGTCAGAGTCAAAGTTTTGACGTAACCGCCAGCAAGGCCAGGAGCAGGGAATTATCGCCCATCCAGAGTACCGAAACAACCGAACGGTGGACCGCTTTACCGCCCAATTCGACCGAAAAGCTGCCGACTATCCATGACGGACAGTCACTGTTTGTATCGGGCGGAAAACCTTGTGCGATTTCCTACCCGCAAGCCGCCGGCAACATGCACGCGCCGTTCCCAAAACCCTGCGCTGGGTGATCCTCACTCCCCGGCCGGCGTGATCTCCAACTCGCCGATCCGCTGCCAGACCGGCCGCATCGCCGCCTCCGGCTCCCGGGCGAAGACGCTGCCCCGGATCCGGACGAACACGCAGTTCCCGACGCGTTCCAGCACCGCCTGCCGGCGCATGTCGCTCTCCCACTGCTCCGGCCCCTGATAGGCGTCGCCGTCGCACTCGATCGCCAACCGGCGGCCGTCCGGCGCGTTCAGCACGAAGTCGATCCGGTAGCCGCCGATCCGGAACTGCGGAATCGGCCGGAAACCCCGGACCGCGAGAAGGCGCAGCACATCGCGCTCGAAATCGCTTTCGCACCGGGCCGCCGGATCACTCGCGGTGATCTCGCCGGGAACATTGACCGCGTACGACAGAAGGAGTCCCCGGGCGTCATCGGCGAGCAACGCCCCCGGCCGCACGGAATGGTAAATCCACAACTGGTCGCGCGCCCGGGACGCGGCCACATTGATCCGCCGGTGGTAATCGCGCTTGGTGAACGCCGCAATCCGGGGATCATTCTCGGACACCACCATGGACACGAGCACCACGTCACGCTCGTCACCCTGGAACGTGTAGGCGTCCCCGACACGCAGCCGCCGCGCCTGGATCTCGTCCTCGCCGATCGCCTCGCGGAGTTTCGTGAGCATGTGACCGGCCTGGCCGCTGCTGCTCAACAGGCTGATCACGCCGAGCGTCCGACCGTCGTACCGGGGATCTGAAACGATCTTGGTAATGCGATCCACCAGGGCGTCCGCCTCGGCCGCGTTGATCTCACCGACGCCCGGCAGGTTCTCCCGCACCCCGGTCGAGCAGAACTCGGTCCGGATCGGCGGCAGCGCCGGCCGGTCCGCCCGCAACGGCCGGATCTTGCCGTCGTAGTAGTGCCGCGACGAGAACTCGATGATCTGCGGCACGCTCCGGAAGTGCTCGGTCAGCAGGATCCGCTCCGGCGAGCGCCGCACCGCGTGATCGTAAAGTGACGACTCGGGGTCGAAGTGCTCGGCCGACGGCACGTCGCCCAGATGCCGCTGAATCAGACCCTGGACCGAGCCGACGAAGCTCAGCTGCGGGCCGATCTGCTGATCGTCGCCGACCACCACGGCCCGCTCGGCCAGCGAGAGCACCGGCAGCGCGAACAGGTCCGCCTGCGACGCCTCGTCGACGATCACCACGTCGAACTGGCTTTTTTGGCCCGACCCGCCCGCCCCATTTTGGGCCCCGCCGGCGAACTGCTCGATCGCCCGGTCCACCGACATCACCCAGACCGGCACGGCGCTGACCGCGGACTCCATCGCCCGCTGGGCGTGCGCCTGCCAGACCGCGGCACTGCGCCCGGTGCCCTTGCCGATCTTGCGGAGCGCGGTGGTCCAGTCGGCCAGCGCGGCCCGCCGCCGGTCGTCCAGCGCCCGGGCCACCTCCAGCCAGGCCGAGGCGACGACCAGGTCACCGGTCAGCCGGCGGATCTTCGCCCGGGCCCGCTCCACCCGCCGCGCCAGCACCGCCGGATCGACGTCGCCGACCACGTTGTCGAACCAGGTCTGCGCGCGCCGCCACTCCCACGCCTCCAGGCAGGCCTGGCCGGAGACCACCGGCTGCTCCCCCACGGCGATCCGGGCGGCCCACTCCGGCGCCGCGTTGACCAGGCGGTCGTGCATGGCATGGAACCGCAGCACGTCCGGCTGCAACAGGGCCACCCGGCGGACCTCCGCGACCGCGTCGTCCCACCCGTCCAGGCTCTGCCACGCCTGCGCCACCTCCGGCCACGGCGCCAGCCGCTCGGCCACCGCCCGCTCCGCGGCCTTCGCCTGATCAAGAGCGAAGACCTCGCCGGCCCCCTCGATCATCTCGGCGGCGGCCGCGAGTCGCGCGGCGTCCAATTCAAGATCAATTTGCGGTACGACCGTGGCCATCCGCTCCACCAGCGGCGGCCACCGGCGCAGGTCGAACTCCAGCGACTGCGCCGCCTCGGACAGCAGCACCCCGGCCCACACCTCCGGATCGGTCCAGCCGCCGGTCGGCTCGTCGATCCGCAGCCGCTCCACCCAGTCGGTCCAGACGTCACCGAGCCGCCGGTGCGCCTGGGCCCGCCGCACCCGGGCCGCGACCAGGTCCACGTCCTCCGGCGTGCGCATCGGCTCGCCGTCCACCCGGATCTCCTCGGCGACCCGGAACAGCGCGGCCTGCAACAGCCGGTTCAGGCCCTTGCCCGCGGTGAACCGCAGCCGGATCTCGGCCAGCCGGGTGAGCAGCAACTTCGGCTCGGCCAGCAGCTGCTCGCCGATCACCACGCGGTGGCCGGCCTGCTCCTTCGCGCTCGTCGCCAGCTCGTCGAGGAGCGTGGACACGCTCGCGACGTGATCCGCCCACAGGGTGCGCCAGTGCTGGTCGTCCATCAGCCGGCCGAGACGGTCCGTCCAGGTGCCCTCCCGGCGGCGCAGCCAGGTGACCGCGTCGCGGAGGTCGGTGATCAGTTCGGTGTGGGCGGGGCGGGGCTCAGCCCGTACCAAATCCAAAGCGACGCCCTGGTCCGCCAACCGCGACAGACGCAGCTCGGCCGCGGCGATCTCGGCCCGCCGGGCCGAGGCCGCCGCCTGATCCGGAAGATCCATGATCTCCGGCAGCGGCCGCATCGTCGCCGCCCGGTCCTCCGGCGTCAGCCGGGCCGCCAGCTTGAGCAGCGTGGCGAAATCCTCGATGGTCAGCGGCGCCGGCCCGGACACCGGATCCGGGATGCCGCCGTGCGCCGCGGCCCGCTCCCGCAACCAGGCGCCGACCTCGGCCGGAAGCAGCGTCACCCCGCCGATCTGGTACGTCACGGCCTCGCTCTCGGCGATCAGCCGCAACCCGGCCATCGCCGACGCGAGTTCCCGCTCGGCCTCCTCCAGACTCGCGGTCAGCCGCTCGACCCGGCGGGCCTCGGCCTCCTTGTCCAGGGTCGCGGCCCGATCGGAGAGCTCCCGGGCGGCCAGCTGGAGCTGGACCAGCTGATCGGTGGTCCGGCCCAGAACCGCCAGGCAGAGCGCCTGAACCTCCTCCGGCAGGCCGTCCCGCAGGACCCGGAGCGGCTCCTCCTTCTGCGCGACGACCAGGACGCGCTTGCCGTTCGCCATCAGATGGCAGATCAGGTTGCGGATCGTGTGCGTCTTGCCGGTGCCCGGCGGGCCCTGCACCGCGACGTTGCGATGCTGGGCCAGGCGGCGGGCGATCGACTCCTGGGCCTCGTTGGTCGGCAGCGGCATGAGCAGGCGCTCGCCGACCCGGTCCCAGTTCTCCGGGTGATCGTCGGGCATGGCCAGGCGGCTGGGCTCGTGAGCCAGGATCGCGGCGAGGGAGCCGACGCCTTCGGTGGCTCGGTTCTCGGTCAGGCGGTTGCGGAGGTTCTCCAGGAAGCCGCGGAGTTGGCGCTGGCGGGGGCGGGCGAAGAGGATCGCGGTGTCGGTGATCGACGCCTGGGGTGTTTTGGCGGCGCTCTCGCCGGTGCTGGTGTTCTCGCCCTTGCCGGTGCTCTCGCCCTTGCCGGCGTTCTCGCCCTTGCTGGTGTTGTCGCCCGCGCTCCCGCCTTCGCCCGCGTCTCCGCCCTTGCCTGCGCTTCCGTCTTCGCCGGGCTTGCGGATGTGGCGGTCGAAGCCGAGCCGGGTGAGGGCACGCTCGAAGAACTCGCGACGCTCGAAGTCGTTCCACAGGTCGACCTCGACGACACCGCCCGGGCCGGCCAGCCCCTGCAGCTGGCTGAGGTACCGCTCGTCGAGACCGTGCAGCGCATCGGTCTGCAGCCGCGACGGGCCCGCCGGGGAGACCGTGATCAGGGCGCGGTCCGGGTCATACTCGATCAGGACCGGGGTAGCGACCAGCGGATAGCGGACCCGGGCGCCGTCGATCGTGGTCTCGATGACGCCGTGCCCCCAGACCATCTCGGTGGTGGCGGCAGCCATGTCGATCTGATGCATCCGGTCGAACAGCCTGCGATGAAGCTCCCGCGTCTGCTCGGCGGCGGCGGTGAGCTGGGACCAGGGGCGCCAGGTCTGATCGCGCCAACTCTCGAAGTCATCCGCGGCCACCCCTGCGAGCCCCGCCTCCGCAGCAGCCACCGGCACAGCCCCACTCGCCGCCGCCGAGGCCTGGCTTTGTGCCGACCCAGCCTCACCTCCGGCCGCCACGACCCCGCTCTGCGCCGGCCCAGCCTCGCCTCCGGCCACCGCCAGCACGGCCCCGCCCGGCGCCAGCCCAGCCTCGCCTCCGGCCACCGCCGCCACGGCCCCGCCCGGCGCCAGCCCAGCCTCACCTCCGGCCACCGCCGCCACGGCCCCGCCCGGCGCCAGCCCAGCCTCGCCTCCGACGGCCGTCGTCACAGCCCCGCTTTGCGGCGCCGTGACAGCGTCCCTCTGCGCCGGATTTATCCTGATATTGCGTGACGCCCTATCGGCCTCGACGGACGGCTCGGCGGTAGCGGAGACATCGCCGCGGAGGCGACGGCGGAGAGCGGCCGGAACGCTCACCGGCGGCGGCAATTCCGGCCGGCCAACCCGCAGCCAGGAGGAGCCGTCGGCGCCGGGACCGGCCTGACAGTCCGGATGATCGGGCAGAGCTTCCAGCCAGTGGGCGTCAGAGGGCACCGTGCGGGACGGTCGGTCCATCTGCGCACGCACCGCAAGCAGGTAGTCGGCGACCGCGACAGCCCGGTCCCGGATCGTCGTGGGCGACTCCATCCGGTGAAGTCTAGAGGCGTCCGCGCCATCCTGGGAGAACGGTTGCTCGCCGTCCCACGGCTACGGTTTCCTGCCCTCACAGACGCCGGCCACTCCCACCCCAGCAACGCGGGCCGGCAACGCGGGCCGGCAGCATGGGGCGGGTGGCGCGGGGCAGGCGGCGCTGGGGCGGAGCCGGTGGACGCCGCCCAGGGCGGGTGGGGAGCGTCCACCGAGCGGCTCCGGCCCGCCGCCAGCGGAGGTTTGCGGGAGCTTGGAAGCTCAGGGGAACTGCATGCGCCGGGGGCGCGGGATCACCGGGGGCGGGAGCGGGAGATCGTCGAGGTGGCTCCAGTTCAGGGTGCCGTTGTCGGTCGACTTGACCTCGCCGAGGCAGGCGCGGAGCAGGCCGAGGTTCGGCGCGCCGGCGTAGCCGGCGATCACGACCTCCGGTTTCGGCTCCATGCTCGCGATGGCCGCGCAGATCTTGGCGACCTCACGCTCGTCGACCGCGTCCAGCGGGAGCGGCAACTCCACCGGCGACCGGCGCCACGGCGGCCCGAACCGGCCGAGCAACTCGCGGGCGAGCCGGCCGAACGAACGGCCCACCTCGGCATCCGCCATCGACAGCCGGGCCGACTGGCCGTAGCACCACGGCACGACGATATGCCCGTTGATCAGAACGAGCTGATAGACCGACCGGGGGACGCTGATGATCTCGGCGCCAGGCAACGTGCCGAGGAACAGGACCAGTTCCTCGTAGGGCAACGCCCATCGCGGGTTACCCAGCACGCGCTCCACGGTCTGCGTCATGGCTGGGTGCGCGTGCACCTCGCGATCGATCGCTGTGCTCAGTGCCTCCGGCACCCGGGTCCACAACTCGTCGGCGATCTTGTCGCCGAACTGCTCGACCAACCAATCGCTGGGACCGACGAGAACGTCTGGACGCATTCCCCACCACCACCGTCCGTGATGCCGACGTCACTGCTGGCTAGAAGAGTTGCACTTCCGATGATCGACTGGAAGGGGCCGCGGCGAGATCATAAAAACAAGCGTGAATGAAATCGCGCGTGCCGAGCAAAGGTTAGCCACGACGACGGGGCATGGAGCCGAGAAGTATCGAAACCTGCAACTTGCGCGGCGAACCGCACGCGCAAGTTGCAAGCCGGTTTCGCTTTTCCCCGTACCCGATATTGAACACCCAACTTATTTCCGGTCGGTGACAGAGAAGCAAACATCCCTGCACGCGACATGATCAAACAGTCCGCGACCTGCGCGACAGCCACCTGACCGGGCATTTCAGCACCTCTCTCCGATGTGGACCGTGCGGCCAGAAAGTCCTTCCACCCGCTGCACTCTTCTTTCAACTAGATCGACAACAGCTGACGGCGGCTCCGCAACCGGGCAAACCCCTGTCGTTTGCGCAACTTGAGACAGGGGCACTGTCAGATACCCGTCAGAACATCTGTTCGTTGATCAAATACCCCCGGAAAACGCTCTCCGGATCTTTCGTCCATACTCGATCTTGCCAGCTCCGGGCCCCGATCTTGAGCGCCGAAAATCCACGTTCAGCCCGGTAGGTCGCCATGCGTCACGCGCGCCCCATGACCGCCCACCACCGGCCGGACCGTGCAATACGCGCCCCACCGGATCGGCGACCGAATCGAACAGCAAACGATTGACTCGATTCAACATAAACCGCAGACAATTCCGCCGGGCCGCCGGTTTCAATGAACGTGATTCACGCACCGCGATGCCGGATCCCGGACCCGCGCGACTGATTCCCCATTCAGTGATTGCCACCCTCAGCACACTCCACTCTATGACTCGGAGTAATCGTCCCGCCGGAGATCACCCCGCCTAGCTCCCCGAACTCGGCCATCCGAAGATCAAGATGGTCGTCGATGACAACGCATGCCGCTTTCTCCGGAACGCCGGAATCCGCTGCCGCACCGAGCGCTGACCGCGGCCGGCACCGCGATCGCTTTCGCAGTCGAGCGCTCCGCGAATTCCCAGCCTGAACCGGTACAGCGGCACGCCGGAAGGGCGGGGCCAACGGCGCCGCTCAGCCCCGTTCCGTACCGGCCTCACAAGCCTCACGACCGTTACGGGCCGGTGCCGCGCAGGCCGCCGCCACCGCCCGCCCGGTCGCCGACTCCGCCCCGACCGTCTCGTCCGTCGCCTCTCGCACCGCTCTGGCCAGCGCCTCCCGGGCCGCGCGCACGGTCGCACAGATCGCCGCCGCGGTCTCCGTCGCCGGCCGCTGCCGGATCCCCTCGCCCAGCTCCAGCCCGAGCAGGTCGCCACCGGGTCCGACCGTGACGGCGATCAGCCCGTCCGGACTTCGCGCGGTACCGGACATCCGATGGAGCCGCGCCGAGAGCTCACGTGCCCACCGCGCTCGCTCGGCGAATCCGGATCGCCACTCGTCGATCCAGGACTGCGCGTCACCAAGGTCATGATCGTCGAACATGGACTGCCTCCCATCGCTGTGGCGCCCACGCTAGCGGCGCTCACAAGATCACGGAGGGGCCTGTGGATAACCTCGGTCAGCCGGGGTCGACGGTGTCCCACGAGTAGTCGAAACCGGCCGGCGGCAGACGCCATTCGCGCAGCACGGCGAGGAGCTCGGACTCGTCCGCGGCCTCGGCCCGCCGCAACCGGACGACGCCGAGATCCTCGTCATAGCCCTCCAGGCGGTCCGCCTCGTACTCCCACTGGTTCACCAGGAAGCTGCGCTCGGCGTCGCTGCGCGCCGCGCCGGCCCGGATCGCGGCCTCGTCGTCGGACCGGCCGCTGGGCACGATGTGCACGAACGACCAGCGGTACGGCTGCGAGGCCGGGACCAGGATCGCCAGTCGCCGGCCGAGCCGCAACGCGGCCAGCTTCGGAGCCGGCCAGATCCATTCACGATGATCCATAACAGGGCGCAGCGTACCCAGGAAAGGTCTCGGCGCGACTGCCGGACGTCGGGGAAAGAAAATCTGAAAAGCCGCCGACCAGGCCCGATCCCACCCCTCCGGAGAGCTTGTTTCCGCAGTCCAGCGCCGGGCTCGGCGATCTTGTCGGGCCTCCGCGCTACGGTGCCCGGGTGAATGCAGTCAGCCCGGCCGAGGAGGCCGCCACCGTCATCGCCGCAGTGCTCGGCGATCTCCGCTCCGGCCGGCACCGGGGCGTCGTCGTCGACTCGCCGCCCGGCGCCGGCAAGTCGACGCTGGTGGTCCGCGCGGCCGGGGAGCTGGCCGCGACCGGCGCGCCGCTGATGATCGTCGCCCAGACGAATGAGCAGGTCGACGACCTGATCGAGCGGCTCGGCACGCGCTCCCCCGAGGTGACCGTGGGCCGGCTCTCCGCGGTCGACTACGAACGGACCGACCGGGTCAAGGACCATCCGAGCTGCCGAGTCGCGGCGAAGGTGCCCGATCTCGGCTCACCGGCGATCACGATCGGCACGGCGGCCAAGTGGGCGACGGTCGCCGACGGCAGCTGGCCGTGGGCGATCGTCGACGAGGCCTATCAGATGCGGTCGGACGCGCTGCTGCGAGTCGCGCCGCGGTTCGAACGGGCGCTGTTCGTGGGCGATCCCGGTCAGCTCGACCCGTTCTCCACCGTCGAGGTGGATCGCTGGACCGGCCTGTCGTGGGATCCGATGCAGAGCGCGGTGGCGGTGCTGCTGCGGCACAACCCGGAGCTGCCGGTGCACCGGCTGCCGGTCTCCTGGCGGCTGCCCGCGTCCGCCGCGCCGGTGGTGGCCGAGGCGTTCTATCCGTTCACCGGGTTCCGCTCGGGCACCGGGCCGGGCGATCGCACGCTGCATTTCGAGCGCCCCGCCACGACCCCGTTCGATCACGTGCTGGACACCGCCGCGCGGACCGGGTGGGGCCTGCACGAGCTACCCGCGCGGTTCACCGTGCGGACCGACGCGGAGGCCGCCGCGGCCTGCGCCCAGCTCGCCGCCCGTGCTCTGGCCCGCGGCGGGATCGCCGGGTCGGAGGCCGGCACCGGTCCACTCACCCCGGCCCGGATCGCGATCGGCGCCGCGCACCGGGATCAGGCGGCGGCGATCCGCGCGCTGCTGCCACCGGAGGCGGCCGGCATCACCGTGGACACGGCGAACCGGCTGCAGGGCCGGGAGTACGACCTGACCGTCGTTCTTCATCCGCTCTCCGGCCGGCGCGACGCCACCGCGTTCCACCTGGAGTCCGGGCGGCTCTGCGTGCTGACCTCACGGCACCGGCACGCCTGCGTGGTGGTGGCCCGGGCCGGCATCCCCGAGCTGCTCGACGCGCACCCGTCGACCGAGCCGGTGCACCTGAACGTGCCGGTCAAGTTCCCGGACGGATGGGAGGCGAATCAATCGATGCTCACGCATTTATACCGAACGTAACCCACCGGTAACCGTCAATCCGGTTACCGTGGTGCTATGGCGCCTATCAGGGCTTATCAACCGATTCTCCGGCCACGTCGTGGTGAGTTCGCGGCGCTCGCGCACCTCTCCGACGAGGAGGCCGTGCGCATCCTGCCGATCGTCGAGGTGGATCCGGCGGTCAGCATCGTCCCGCTGATCCGGGAGCTGATGCCCCGGACGGAGGCGCTGGCCCTGGACTTCGGGAACGTGCCGGAGCCGCCCGCCCCACTGTTCCTCGCGGAGCAGCTCACGCGAATCGGCGTGGCGATGGTGCCGGTGCTGCGGCCCTACGAGAGCGGTCGCCGCCTGGTGGCGCACGGGCTGGCTGCCCGGATGCATCGCCGGCGTGCCGTGCTGCGCCTGCAGCCGCACGTCGACGCGGGCAACCCGGCGCAGGCGGACGTGGTCACCGACCGGGTGCTGGCCGCCACGGCGCTCGAGCCGAGCGAGATCGACCTGCTGATCGACCTCGCCGAGACAGCCTGCCTGTCGCACGCCGACGAGGTGGAGGAACGGGCGCGGCGGGTGCTGCGCTGGGCCCGGACCATGCCGTGGCGCTCGATCAGCGTGGCCTCCGGGGCGATGCCGCCGAACCTGGACGACCTGCCCACCGACCGGCCGGTGGCGGTGGGCCGGCTGGACGCCCGGGTGTGGGCACGGCTCGGCGAGCCCGGGATCGGGTATGCCGACTACGGCGTCACGTCGCCGGTGCGGCGGCTCGGTGTGCAGCATCATCGGCAGTTGCCGACGTTGCGGTACACCGCCGAGGAGGACTGGTGGATCTACCGGTGGGCGCGGCGCGGCGGGCGCAGTGACGACCGCTGCCACGACCTGTGTCGCACGCTGGTGACCTCGCCGCAGTGGCCGTCGGCGGGCGCGCGGTTCTCCTGGGGCGACGCCGAGATCGCCCGGCGGGCGCGGACCGCCCGGGGCGCGGGCAGTTCGGCGAGTTGGATCGCGTGGAGCACGTCGCACCACATCTCACACGTGCTGCGAGCACTGCCGTAGCGCACCGCGCCTCTACCGAGCACCGCCGGAGCACCGCGCACGCACCTCGAGCACCGCCGGAGCACCGCGCACGCACCTCGAGCACCGCCGGAGCGCATCGCATGCACCTCAGGCACTGGCGCAGCGCGTCCCGCGCGGGGTTCGGGCGCTGCGGTGGCGGGGCAGGCGGGTAATTCGGGCACTGCCGGGGCGGGAAAACTGTCGTACTGTTGTTCTAATGTCGCTGACGACCGCCCTGGCGTATGCCCGGCACGGCATCCCTGTCCTGCCGGTGCACACGCCTGACCGGGGTGGTGTCTGTTCCTGCGCCCGAGGAGAACGATGCGACAGTCCCGGCAAGCATCCCCGCCTGCGGCACGGGGTGAACGAGGCGAGCACCGACCCGCGCCGGATCGAGCTCTGGTGGACGCACTGGCCGCAGGCGAACGTGGGCCTGCGCACCGGCGTGATCATGGATGTGGCCGACGTCGACTCCGCGGAGGGCTGGCACGGGCTGGTCCATCTGCTGGACGACGAGATCCCGCCGGGCCCGCAGGTCCGCACCGGCGGGGGTGGCCGTCATCTGTGGTTCCGCCCGACCGGCTTCGGGAACCGGGTTCGTCTGCTGCCGGGGCTGGACTGGCGCGGCGTGGGTGGGTATGTGCTGGCCCCGCCGTCCCGGCACGCCGGTGGCGCGGGCTATACGTGGATCCGCCGCCCGGGCTCGGTGCTGCCGGCCCTATCGGCGGCACTCCGCGCCATGATCGAGGGGCCGCCGCCGGCGCCGTTGCGGCCGGTCGCGCATCCCGGTCGGTACGCTTCCGCGGCGCTGGAGTCCGAGGCCGACCGGGTCGCGCGGGCCGTCGTGGGCTGCCGCAACGACACGCTGAACCGGGCGGCGTTCGCGCTGGGCCGGTTCGTCGGGGCCGGGCTGCTCGACCCGGGCATGGTCCGGCGCGAGTTGGAGGCCGCGGCACGCTCCGCCGGGCTCGGGCAGGCCGAGATCCGTGGCACGATCCGGTCCGGCCTGCGTGCGGGCGCCCGCCAGCCGTTCCCCCAGCCCACCGACCACGCCGCCTGACGAGAAGCAGCAGATACCTGAGCAGCCGGCACGCGAGCGGCTCGGCACGCGAGCGGCTCGGCACGCGAGCGGCTCGGCACGCGAGCGGCTCGACACGCGAGCAGCAGGCACGCGAGCAGCAGGCACGCGAGCAGCAGACGCGTGGACAACAGCCACGCGGGCAGCCGGCGCGTGGGCAGCGAGCACGTGGACAGCGAGCACGTGGAGCGGGCGCCTGGGCGGCGGGCCGTCGAGGGGCGAGCGGTGAGGAGCGGTTCTGAGCTGTGGTTACGGGCGTTTCGGGGTGCGACGGGCGGTGCTCACCGTCGTACAAAATCGGGGTGTTCGAGAATTTTGGGGTGAGTGATGAGAGCGGGACCCTCTATGTGATCGTGTGCGCCGCTGGGCCGGCCGGCGGGGTGGGACGGCTGGTCGGCCTCGCGCAGGCGGCCGGGTGGGCGGTTCAGGTCGTCGCCACGCCGTCGGCGGTCGAGTTCATCGACGTGCCCGCGCTGGCGGAGCAGACCGGGCGGCCGGTGCGGAGCTGGTACCGCAAGCCGAGCGAGCCGCGTAGCCGGCGGGCCGACGCGATCGTCGTCGCGCCGGCGACCTTCAACACCATCAACAAGTTCGCCCGGGGGATCGCCGACACCTACGCGCTGGGGCTGCTCGCCGAAGCGCCCGGGCTCGGCATTCCCGTCGTGGTCCTGCCGTTCGTCAACAGTGCGCTGGCCGGGCGGGCTCCGTTCCGGCGCAGCGTCGAGGAACTGCGCGCCGAGGGTGTCCGGATTCTGCTGGGTCCCGGTGAGTGTGAACCGCACGCGCCGGGCGAGGACCGCGACTTCCCCTGGCACCTCGGCGTGCCGGCGACGGTCGGCGCGGGCCGTGGGACCACCGGAGGCGGAAGACGAGCGGGATCGTGATCCGGCCCACGCCGCCCCGACCTGGGATGGCATGGATGAGGGGGCGGGGGTGACCGATCGGGCGACCGGAAACGGATGATCGGGTCAGGAGCACACGGGCTGATGCGACCCCGGCGCCGGTAGCCTGGCAGGCGACCGCCGGGGGGCAATGGTGCTTCAGTGGGACGTCATCGGTGAGACCGAGCAGAGTGTGCTCGCCGATCCGGTGCGCCTGCGTTCGGTGCGCCGGCTGGGCAAGCCGGGGCCGGACGAGGCGTTCGACCGGGTCGCGATGCTGGTCCGCAAGTTGGTGGACGCACCGCTCGGCGTGGTGTGCCTGGTCGACGCGGAGCATCAGCACCTGGCCGGCCAGGTCGGCATGCCGGAGCCGTTCGCCACCGACCGCAGCATGCCGTTGACCCACTCGTTCAGCCGGCACGTGGTGGTGGCCGGCGAGATGCTGCTCGTGCCGGACGTGCGCACCGATCCGCGGATGCGCGGGAACCCGTCGATCGACCAGCTCAACGCGATCGCGTACGCGGGTGCCCCGATCACCGACCCGGACGGCCTGGTCGTCGGCGCGCTGTGCGCGGTCGACCACGAGCCGCGCACCTGGACGAACAGTGAGATCACCCTGCTCGCCGAGCTGGCCGCGCTCTGCTCGTCGGAGGTCTGCCTGCGGATCGAGCGGGCCGCCGCCGAGGACGCCCGGCGCGCCGCCGAGTCCGCCCATCACCAGCTCGCGCTGCTCACCGCCCTGACCGAGTCGCTGGCCGCGACCATGGACGTGGAGGAGGCGATGCGGCGGCTCGGGAAGATCGTCACCGCCCGGCTCGCCGACTGGTGCGTGGTGGCGTACGCCGACGAGCCCGGCGCCGCGCCGCACGTCACGGCCGCGCACCGGGATCCGGCGCACGCTGCGGAGATGGCCCGGCTGGCCGAGCTGGCCGCCCGCTCCCGCACCGACCTGCAGGCGATCGTGGTGGCGGCCCGACGGCACGGCCGCCCGGTGCGCCGCGAGCACGGCCCGGCGGACCTGCGCGGTGAGCTCAGCGACGCGGAGATCGCCGAGATCGCCGCCTCGGCCGGGCTCGGGTCGACGATGGTCACGCCGATCATCTCGCCGGTGCGGCGCCAGGTGCTGGGCGCGGTGCTGCTGGTCAACGGGCCGGACCGGCCGCCGTTCACCGAGGCCGAGGAGCGGATCGCGGCGGAGATCGGCCGGCGCGCCGGGCTCGCGGTGGAGAACAGCCGGCTCTACCGGGAGCAGCGGCACGTCGCCGAGGTGCTGCAGCGCAGCCTGCTCACCGAGTTGCCGACGTTGCCCGGGGTCGAGCTGCACGCCCGCTACCTGCCGGCGCAGGACGGCGCCGCCGTCGGCGGCGACTGGTATGACGCGTTCGCCCAGCCCGACGGCAGCGTGATGGTCGCGGTCGGCGACGTCTCCGGCCACGACATCGAGGCCGCGGCGATGATGGGCCAGCTGCGGAACCTGGTCCGCGGCGACGCCTACGGCCGGCCCGACGAGCCCGGCGCCCTGCTCACCCAGCTCGATCAGGCGCTGCACGGCCTGCGGGTGCCGGCCGCCGCGACCGCGGTGCTGGCCCGGGTCCGGCAGTCCTGGTCGGGCTACGCGATCAGCTTCGCAAACGCCGGCCACCCGCCGCCGCTGCTGCTCCTGCCGGACGGCCGGGTCCAGGTCTGGTGGGTGCCCCCGGAGCCGCTGCTCGGCCTGCCGCCGCAGGATCCGCGCACGACGACCGTCCGTTATGTCCCGCCCGGCTCGACGCTGGTCCTCTACACCGACGGCCTGGTCGAGGACCGCGACCAGCTCCTGGACGACGGCGTCGCCCGCCTGGCCGAGCGCCTCCGCGAGAGCTGCGCCTATCCCGGTGACGAGCTGTGCACGCGCCTTCTCGAGGTGGCGCCGCGCCGCAGCGACGACATCGCCCTGCTGCTCGTCCGCCTCACCGGGTAATCCCGTTCAAATCAAGATCAAATTCATTATTTCCTAGGTTCGCTGGGGTACGGATCGTCGCTCCCGCGGGGACCCTTCCGGGCCTCGCAAGGGCGCGGGGCGCCCAGAACACGAGACCCGCAAGGGCGATGTCCGTGGGTGGGCGCGCTTACAAAGACCCTAAACCCGTGAATGCCGACCCATCCGGTTATCCACACCAGAGGGTTGTCCACAGGCCGTCTACATGATCAAGGCCGGCTTCGATAGCGTGATTTCGAGGGCGGGGGAACCCCCGGTGGGCGGGCCCCTGCCTGCGACACGACGGGGCCCTGGCCTGCGATGCGGCGGGGCCCTGGCCTGCGATGCGGCGAGCTGCGGGGCGCGCGGGGGCGGAGTGCGGGACCGACGTGCGCGGGGTCGGCAGAACGAGTGAGGCGCCAGGGCGCGCGGGGCGCGTGAGGTGCGCGGGGGCGGGCGCGAGGTGCGCGGGGGCGGGCGCGAGGTGCGCGGTTTAGTTCGTGGGCTGCGGGGCGACGGCCGGTGACTCCGGCGCGGCGGTCGGTGGCTCCGGGGTGGGGGCCGGATCGTCGTAGATCGGGGGGCCGCCGTGGGTCCACGGCGTCTCGGACGGGTCCGGCAGGGTCCCGCTGCGCCGGAACTCCTCGCTCAGCGTGGTCAGGATCAAACGCTCCCCCACCGCCGGAACCGAACCGGGCTCGGCGATCAGCTTGCGCCCCATTCCGCCGGACAGTTCCAGCAGGACGTCCGACTCCCCGGCCACCGGCGCCGGGGCGACCGAGATCACCCGGGCCTTCTGCCCGGGACGGGACGGCGAGGTCAGCGACGTGCCCAGCTCGATCCGGACCGGCTCCGGGGTGCGGACCATGATCCGCGGTCGAAGCACCGGCCGTTTCCCGCTGTCGTCGACCCGGTCCGGGGCGGCCAGCGTGACCGTCCCGGCGAAGGCCGCCCCGGCCAGCCGGTACTCGGCGAGGACCAGCGGATCGTCGAACGCCCGCTGGACCGCGTACCGCGAGGCCGCCGACTCCAGGCGCTGGAGGCGGCCCGCCGCGGCGACCGCGCCGTCCCGGCGGGGCTGCGGCGCCCCGCCCTCGGCCACGTGCTGCGCGAACGCCGTGTACACGTCCTTGTCCCCGTCCCACCGCTGCGCCACCCGCTCCCCCACCGGCAGCGTCCGCAGCAGGGTCAGGACCCGCCACATCCGCTCCCAGGTCGGCAGCATCAGGTCGCGCAGGACGGCCGGGAGTTCCGGCGCGGACCGCTCGATCAGCGGCGCCAGGACCCGGTTGTCGAAGTCCGGGTCGGTGGCCGGCCCGGCGACCGGGCCGTTCTCCACCGCGCGGGCCGCGGCGGCGCCCTCCTCGATCCAGGCGAGCAGCACGCCGAGCTGCGCGTCCTCCGCGCTGCTCTGCCCGGTCACCCAGTGCAGCCCGAGCGCCTGCACCGCGTTCAGCAGCAGCGCCGATCCGGGCACTTCGGCGCTGGTGGCGAAGAACGTGAGCCAGCGTCCGAGCAGCGGCACCGTCACCGGCACCGGGTACTCGCCGTCGATCGTGCGGAACCGGGTGGACCGGCCGAACAGGCGCAGGAAGTCGATGCCGGCCGGGTTCGGGACCCAGAGCTGCGGGGCGTCGGCGTACCGGGTGCGGACGTCCTTGCCCCGGTCGATCGGGATGTCCTCGGTGACGTCGGCGAACGAGTCGACGTACCGGACCAGGATCTGGCCGAGGCGGTCGGCGAACCGGAAGCGCTCGTCGCGGTCCCGCGGCTGGGTGACGACCAGGAGTTCCGGCTTGGCCGGGTCGGTGCCGGCGAGCGCGGCCAGCGGCGCGTTCGCCTCGCCGGCCATCGCGAGCGGGACCAGCACCAGCGGGTGGTCGTGGACGTGCAGGTGGCGAACCGTGGCGATCGGCTGGGCCCGACCGGCGGCGACGGCCTGCGCCCGGGCGAGGGCGGTCAGCGTACTCAAGAAAGCGCCTCGGACCGTAGGCGGAGCGCCTGCCGCAGCAACGCCGCGGCCTCCTCCTGATCCGGGGTCGGGGCGCGCGTGCCGGCGGCGAGTTCGAGCACCTCGCCGACGCTCTCGATACCGCCGAGCGCCTCCCGGACCGGCCGGCCGAGCGCGCCGGTGGTCCCGCCCGCCTCGTGCCGGCAGAACATCGAGAGCTCGCAGGTGGACAGACATTCGGGCGCGTAGTGCGGGGCGACCGTCTCGAGCGCGACGGTCAGCTCCTCGGCCGGGCGGTTCAGGTCGAAGGTCAGGCCGGCCGGCAGCGCGTCGATGATCTCACCGACCGAGGCCAGCCGGGACAGCTGCCGGCGCAGGGTGGCGAGCTGCTTGCGGACGTCGACGCGGACCGCGACCGGGCGCATCGCGAAGTTCTCCGGGCAGACCAGGACGATCTCGTGGTCGACCAGCAGCGGGTCCAGGCCGAGCCGTTCGAGCAGCTGGCGCAGGGCGAGCACGTACGTCGCGGCCTGCGTCGCCGCCGCGGACACCTTGGCGCTGTCGGCCTGCCCGTCCACGACCGCGAACGACTTGATCTCGACGACCTGCAGGCGGCCCCGGTACGCGTAGGCCACCAGGTCGGGCTCGAGGTAGACGGTCTGCCCGGCCACCTCGAGGGTGAGCAGCGGGTGGTCGATCAGCGCGGCGGTGGCCGAGGAGAGCAGCTCGGCGGTCCGGGAGTGCCGGTCGCCGAGCGTGTCGTCGGAGTCCGCGCCGAGGTCCTGATACTCGAAGAAGTCTTCCGGGACGTCGAGCACCGACCGCAGCAGCGCGCAGTTGTCGGCCTTGAGCATCGCCTCGAACGCGTTGCCGCGGGACAGCGCGAACCGGGACTGTCCGAAGCTGCCCGGGAAGCCGACCGTCTCGGCGAGTTTCAGCTTGTCGACGCCGGCCGCGTCGAGGACGGCACGCCGGTTGCAGCCGGGATTGCCGGTGAGGGCGGCGATCGTACGCGCGTTGTGCCGCTTCGCCTTGCCTGAGCCGCGCAGCTCGTCAAGCCGGGTCATCCGCGCCCTTCTTGATCGACAAATCAGGGGAAGTCTACGGGACGACGGCAATCCGGCCGCGTTTCACCCGCGAGAGGTGAATAAAACGCGCATATCAGTCACAAAACCGACGGCGCGCTAGGTTCGGGACATGCCGAAGGCCATCTGGAACGACGAAGTGATCGCGGAGAGCGACGACACGGTGGTACTCGAGGGGAATTACTACTTCCCCGTTGCCTCGGTGCGTGCGGACGTGCTCATCCCCTCCGACACGCACACCGTCTGCCCGTGGAAGGGCAAGGCGTCCTACTACTCGCTGCGCGCCGACGGGGAGACCGCGGCGGACGCCGCCTGGTACTACCCGGACCCGAAACCGGACGCCTCGGCGGTCCGCGATCGCGTCGCGTTCCGCAAAGACGTGAAAGTGGAGATCTAGTCCGGCACACGGGGGCCCGCTCACGCGATGCGCGGGTGGGCCTCCTCGATCACCGTCACCTCGAGATAGTCCAGCATGTCCCGCTGCTCCTCGGGATCCAGCGCCCCGAAGGCGGCATAGGCCTCCTCGCGGGCGTTCTCCGTCTCCGCCGCCAGCAACGCGATGATCGCCGACCAGGCCAGCGACACCCGGTCGAAGAGCCGCGCCCGGCGCAGCGAGGTGAGCCGGCTCAGCATCGCCACCTTGGCCACCGCGTCGTCGTCGGCGGCCACCCGGTCGCAGAGCTCGAAGAGCGCCCGCCCCCGGTACGGATGCTCGGCCTCGATCATCCGGGCCAGCTCGGCGTTGCTCATCTGATCGGTCGGCGGGGCCGGCCCACGACGTGGCAGGCGGGGATTCGGCTCAGCGTGCACGACTGTCCCGCCCGCTCTCGAAGCCGTTGCCGGGCGCCTGATGCGGCAGCGACGGCACCGGGTTGAACGACGGGAACGGCGCCCGGGCCGGCATCACCGGAGCGGCCGGCTCGTCCGGCACGGCCGACGACGGGAAACGCTGCGTGAAACTGTCCAGCACCGCCTTGCCGGTCTCGGTGCCCGCACCGACGGTCGCCTCGACCGCGTCGGCGACCTCGCCGGCCAACGCCGATTGGGCCCGCCGGATCGTCCGCAGGATCTCGGTCGCCAGCCCGGGCGCACCCAGACCCAGGGACCGGTCGTCCAGCTCCAGATCCGTCACGTTCCCGGAACTCGCCACGGTGACCAGCACAGCGCCGTCCGCACCGGAGGCCGACGCACGCAGCGTCGCCACCCGATCGGCCAGCGCGGCGGCCGCACCCCGCGGTCGGGACACGCCGTCACCGGCACCCAGCTCTCCACCCAGCACGATTTCGCCCTCCGTTACCGACTTACGGCGGTGATGTCCCATGAGATCACGAGCACGCCATCCCCGCGAGCACCCACGGTAGCGACTCCCGGCGCTCACCCGACCCGGCGACCGCCGTAACCTTCAAGCAACGCATCGACCGCCACGATCGAGGGGGTGCCGTGGAGACTGGTCAGCCGGACGACGGACACGCGCCGGAGTGGCGGTCCGCGATGCTCGACGTCTCCGAGTCCACCCTCGCCGAGCTGGTCACCCGCGACGACTCCGCGCTGGATCGATGCCTGCGCCGGCTGGCCGGTGATCCGGGCGGGCCGAGCGAGCAGATCGCCGGCTTCAACTCGGCCCTCTGACCGGGGCAGCGGTGCGCACGTTCCGGCTGTCCGACCCCGATCTCGCCGCGCTCGGCGCCGGCCGCCCGTCGCCGGCCACCCTCGCCCTGCTGCGCAGAGCGCAGCTCAGCCGCCATCTGCTTCTCTTGCGGCAGCTGCGGCTCGAGGCCGGCAAAAATCCGCTTTGGTACGACGAGGTGCGCGCCCTGCCACCCGCCGACTCCCGCACCCTGATCGCCGACCCGATGACCGGCCTCTGGGCGGCCCGAGCCCTCGCCACCCGGCGCGGCGAGCCGGCGCCCGCCCCGGCGACCGTGCCGGCGACCGTGCCCGGCGCGGCGACCGTGCCCGGCGCGGCAACCGTGCCCGGCGCGGCAACCGTGCCCGCGGAGCTGCCGGAACCGGCCGGCCAGGTACTCGCCGTGACCCATGCGGGCCGGACCCTGACCGTGCGACTGGACGACCGCGGCCCGCTCCGGCACCTGCTCGGACTGGCGCCCGCCGAGCCGATCAGCCCCGCCGAGGTGGCTCACTGGCGTGACCTTCTCACCGAGGCGTGGCGGATTCTGATCACTCGGCACCCGACCGCGGCCGAGCTCGTCGGCGGGGTGCTGCGGGTGATCGTCCCGGCCCGCCCGGATCCGCGCGCCGAGGGCGTGAGCGCCACGTCCGCGGAGGCCTTCGGCGCGATCGCGATGTCCGCGCCGGTCACCGCGACCGGGCTGGCCGTCGCGCTGCTGCACGAGACGCAACACAGCGTGCTGAACGCGGTGCACGGCCTGTTCGACCTGGTCCGGCCGGGCGGCGAGCTCGGCTACTCACCGTGGCGGGAGGATCCGCGCCCGGCCCTCGGCATCCTGCACGGTGTGTACGCGTTCCTGGCCGTGACCCGCTTCTGGCGCGCCGAACTGCACAACCAACACGCGGAGCACGCCGAGCACGCCCAGCACGCTGCGGATGCCGAGCACGCAGAGCACACCCAGCACGCTGGGCACACCGAGCAACCCGGGCACGCTGGGCACGCTGGGCACGCTGGGCAACCCGGGCACGCTGGGCACGCCGAGGAACCCGGGCACGCCGGGCCGCGCCGGCCTCGGAGCGAGGCCGAGTTCGAGTTCGCCCGCTGGCGGGCCGCCGTGCAGGAGACCGCCGGCGAGCTGCTCGGCGGCGGGGCGCTGACTCCGGCCGGGGCGCGGCTGGCCGGAGCGTTGCGGGCAGAGGTCCGGTCCTGGCTGGACGAGCCGGTGGATACCGAGGTGGCGCGGCTGGCCGAGCTGGCCCGCGACGATCATCGGGCGCGCTGGCGGCTGCGGAACCTGACGATCGCGCCCGAGGACGTGGCCGCGCTGGCCGAGGCCTGGGATCGGGGACGCGCGGCGCCGCCGGTCCGGTCCGCGGTGGCCGCCCGGGAACGGGTGGTCGAGCCGAGTCCCCGGCTTCGGATGATCCGGGCGCGGCTGCGGGGTGACGCCGTGCACGGGGACGAGCCCGGGGACGTCGCCGCGGTGCGCGGGGATTCGGGGACCGCGCTCATGTCGTACCAAATCAGCCTGGGAAAGGACCGTGACCGGGAAGCGGCCTGGAGCGGACTCGCCCTGGTCTCCCCGCACCCCGCCCTGCGCCGCAGGCCGGAGCTGGTCCGCGCCGCGGCCGTGGCCGTGCCCGAGGCGGACGTCGCGGCCCTGGCCGCCTGGCTGAGCCGCTGACCGCGGAAGATCACGGGCCTGGGCTGGTTGTCGCGCCGCGGCTGAGCGCGACAGCACAAGATCACAGGCCTGGGCAGGTTGTCGCGCCGCGACCGAGCGCGACAGCACGGGATCACGGGCCTGGGCAGGTTGTCGCGCCGCGACCGAGCGCGGCAGCACAAGATCACGGGCTGGGGCAGGTTTTCCACACCAGCGCGTTGCCCACAGGGCCTCAGAATGATCTTGAGGAATCCGCGATAATGGATGTGGGGCCGCCCCCCAAGGTGAGGGCGGGGGCTGTTTTAGGCGGGGCGCAACGGCAGGTGCACGTGCAGCGGAAAAGTAGCCGCGCCGCGCCCGGTTGCAACTCGGTGAGCTGCAGTTTTGTGCTCGGTAGCGAACCGCGAAA
This sequence comes from Actinoplanes sp. L3-i22, assembly GCF_019704555.1. Classification (NCBI taxonomy): domain Bacteria; kingdom Bacillati; phylum Actinomycetota; class Actinomycetes; order Micromonosporales; family Micromonosporaceae; genus Actinoplanes; species Actinoplanes sp. L3-i22. Next base: position 1,068,277 of record NZ_AP024745.1, on the reverse strand, counting down.
AGCGAGCCGGATCACTTAACCCATCCGCCGCCGGACCGATGTGAGCGTCCGGAGGTGGATCGTGGCTCGCAAAGCAACGTTGGACCGGATGCGGCGCGTCGTGGATGACGGCGTCGTGCTGGCCTCGCTGGTACTGCTGGTGTGGCCGGCAGCGAACGCGGCGGACGTCAGCCTGGCGTCCCGGCTGGTACCGCTGGCCGCGGCGCTCTGTCTCGGCATCGCCATGCTGCTCATCGCGCCGGAACGGCCGATGTTGCGCTTCGCGCCGACCGCGGCGGCGCTGGCGGTCAGCGGCATCCGGCATGTCCAGGGTGAACTCGCCCCGGGCGCCATCTGGCTGCTGCTCGGGATGGCCGTCGCGGTGCTGGCCCGGCGCTGGCTCGGGGCCGGCACCGACCGGGCCCTGATGACCGAGATGACCACGCAGCGGGCCATGCTGGCCCGGCAGACGTATCGCGACCCGCTGACCGGCGTCGGCAACCGCAAGATGTTCCTGGAGCGCGCCGAGCACGAGCTGTTCGAGGCGAGCCGGACCATGACCGCGGTGATCGTCGTCGACCTGGACGGCTTCCGCGAGCTGAACGACACGTACGGGCACGAGGTCGGCGACGAGCTGCTGCGCGCGGCGGCCGACCGGCTGGCCGCGAACGTCCGCGCCAACGACGTGGTCGCCCGGCTCGACGGCGACGAGTTCGTGGTGCTGCTGCCCGGCCTGGAGGACGAGCAGGCCGCGGTCGCGGTGGCCGAGCGGGTGCTGACCGAGCTGCACCGGCCGCTGGAGGTGGCCGGCATGCAGATGACCGTCCGGGCCAGCGCGGGTGTCGCGCTGACCGCCGGCGGCAGCGGCGTCGACCACGTGCTGCGCGAGGCCGACCAGGCCCTGCACAGCGCGAAGCTGGACGGCGGCGCCTCGGCCCGGAAGTTCGACCCGGAGGTGTTCGCCCTGGAGGAGCAGCGGCGCAAGGCCGAGGGCGACATCATCCGGGCCCTGGACCTGGGCGAGTTCGAGGTGCACTACCAGCCGATCGTCGACCTGGACGGCGAGCAGACGGTCGGCGTCGAGGCGCTGATCCGCTGGCAGCACCCGGAGAAGGGCCTGGTCGCGCCCGGCCTGTTCCTGGAACTGGCCGAGCGGCTCGGCCTGCTCCCCCGGCTCGGCGGCTGGGTGCTGGAGGAGGCGTGCCGGCAGGCCGTGCTCTGGCAGCTGCAGTTCCCCGGCTTCGAGATGAACGTCAACCTGTCCGCCTCGCAGCTGAGCAACCCGAACCTGGTCGCCGAGGTCCGCTCGGTGCTGGAGCGCACCGGCCTGGAGCCGGAGCACCTGGTGCTGGAGCTGACCGAGTCGGTCGCGCTGGTCGACCTGGCGGAGTCGGCCCGGATCCTGAGCGAGCTGAAGGGCCTCGGGGTGCGGATCGCGCTGGACGACTTCGGCACCGGCTTCTCCTCGCTCAGCCACCTGAGCGCGCTGCCGGTGGACGTGATCAAGATCGACCGGTCGTTCGTGCAGGCGATGCCGGAGAGCGGCGACGCGTCGGTGGCCGAGGCGGTGCTGCACATCGCCCGGACCTTCAACCTGGCGCCGGTGGCCGAGGGTGTGGAGGACGCGGCGCAGGCCGAGTGGCTGCGGGAGCTGGCGTGCAGCCGGGCCCAGGGCTACCACTTCGCCCGGCCGATGCCGGCGCTCGGCGTGACCGAGCTGCTCGACAAGCAGGCCGACAAGGAGATCCCGCTGGCCTCCTGAGCAACAACGGCTACAACGGCGGCAGGTCGATATCCGTCTCCAAGCGCTGCCCGGCGGCGGTCACCCGGAACACCGGGTGGCCGTCGCCGTACGCCTTGGTCAGCGCCGCCAGCGCCTGCTGCCGCCCGGCCTCGTCCCGATCGGCCAGCGCCAGGTTCCACGCGCAGGCCGCGGTGTCCGGATGATCGGCGCCGCGCACCACCCGGGACCGCCGCAACGTGTCCGCGGCCAGTTCCCGGGCGGGCTGCGCCTCACCGGCCGCGAACAGATCGGCGGCCAGCCCGTTCGCGCAGCTCAGCGTGAACGGGTGATCGGCGCCGACGCTGCGCCGCAGCCCGCCGAGCACCTCCTCGTCGATGGTCCGCGCCTCGTGGTGCCGCCCGGCCGCCCGCACCACACCGGCCAGCCCGGCGGACGCGGCAAGCGTGAACGGATGCTCGTCGCCGAGCACCGCGTGGAACCGGATCACCGCGCGTTCCAGCAGCTCGTGGGCGGTGACCAGGTCACCGGCGGCGCGTACGCAGTTGGCCAGCGAGACCGCGGTGGCCAGCGCGTCCACGTTCAGGTCGCCGAACCGCTGCCGGCAGGCGGCCAGGTTCGCGGTGGCCAGCTCGCGGGCTTCGGCCAGGCCGAGACGGTACGCGGCCATCGCGGTCAACCGGCCGGCCCAGAGCGCGAACGGATGGTCCTCGGCGACCTGCTCGGCCTGCCCGGCGAGCACCTCGGCGACCCCGGACCAGTCGCCGAGCCCGAACAGGTCGTAGGCGAGCGCGGCCCGCGACGACAGGGTCTCCGGATGCCCGTCCACGAAGATCGCCTGCCGGTGCCGCAGGGTCTGCTCGTCGAGCGCCCGGGCGCCCCGGAAGTCGCCGAGCAGCCGCAGGTCGATGGCGAGGTTGTTGGCGCAGCGCAGCGCGGTCGGGAAGCTCTCCCCGAAGAGCCGGCGGTAGCGCACCAGGTTGTCCGCGTCGAGCTGCCGGGCCTGCCCGAAGTGGCCCTGCATGCGCAGGTCGCCGCCGACGCTGTTGGCGGTGGCCAGGGTGGCCTCGTCGTCGGCGCCGAACACCTCCCGCTGGGTGCGCAGGGTCTGCAGGTTCAGGTTCCGCGCGTCGGCCGAGCGGCCCACCGCGCGCAGCGCGTTCGCCAGGTGGAACGAGGCGAGCAGGGTCTGCTCGGCGGACTCGCCCAGGCCGTCCTTCCAGCGGGCCACCGCCGAGCCGGCCAGCTCCCGGCTGGAGTCGTAGTCGCCGCGGGCGTAGTGGAACCGGATACAGTTGATCACCAGCTGGCGGACCTCCTCGGCGTCGCCGCCGAGCAGGTCGGAGTGGATCAGGTGCGGGGCCAGCTCGGCATACCGGTACCAGCCGGCCGGGTTGTCCGGGTCGCCCGGGTCGGCCGCCGACAGCATGCCGCGCACGGTCCGCAGCAGTTCGGCGTGCCGTTCCGAGCTGAGCTCCTGGCCGAACATGCCGCGGACCAGCGGGTGCACGGTGAGCCGCTCGCCGGACGGGTCCAGCCCGGCCAGCCCGAACCGGGCGATCCGCCGCATCGCGGCCCGCAGCCGGCGCTCGACCCGGACCGTCCGGGCCACCTCGGGCTCCAGCGGCAGGGTCCGCGCCGCCCAGAGCAGCTGCCAGGAGACCGGGGCGCTGGCCAGGAACGTGCAGAGTTCGAGCAGTGCCCGGTCGGCCGGGGCGGCCTCGCCGAGCGCGTCGGCGGCCAGGCCCCAGGTGACCCGGATCGGGGTGGGGAAGGCCAGCTCGGCGGCCCGGTGGTGGTAGCGGTCCAGGTATTCGGCGACCGGCCAGCCGGTGGCGGTGCGCACCGCGGCGGCCAGGTCCAGCGCCATCGGCACGTCGCCGAGCCGGGCCGCGATCCGGTCGGCGTCCGCCGCGGTGAGCTCCGGCGCGCGGGCCCGGAGCAGGTCGACCGCGTCCGTCCGGTCGAAGACCGGGACCGGCAGGGCCTGCGCCACCTCGGCCGTCCAGCGCGGGTTCCGGCTGGTGACCAGCACGTGGCCGGCGCCGGAGGGCAGGTACGGCATGATGTCCTCGGGCCGGTTCGCGTTCTCGAAGACGACCAGCCAGTGCCGGTAGGGCTCGCCGCGGCTCAGCGCGTCGCGGACCGCGCCGAGCGTGCGGTTGAGGTCGCGGACCTCGGGCAGGCCGAGTTTCTGGGCCAGGCCGGCCAGCGCGGCCCGCATCCCGGCGTTCTGCTCGGCGGGGATCCACCAGACGAGGTCATACGCATCCGCATGACGGTAGGCATATTCCACGGCCAACTGGGTACGTCCAGTTCCGCCGAGTTGATGGTCCGGGCTCGGCAGCAGCACCACCGGACCGTTGCCGAGCAGGCCACGCACGCGGGACAGTAGATCTTCACGACCCACGAAGCGGGAATTGCGCGGCGGCAGACCGCCACGGATCGGCACACCGTGCTCCTCACGTCTTGGTGATGCCGATTACCGTACGTGGAACCCCCGCCACAGCAAAGCGGGCACCCGCCCGGCGAGACGGAAGGCCCCCGGTGATCGAAGAAGTGACGAGCCTGGATGCCGACGGCACCCTTACCACCGTTTCGCTACGCGGCGAGATAGACGTCCTGACCGTCGAACAGGTGCGCCTGGCCCTCGGCGAGGCGGTCGCCGGCCGGCCCCGGCAGATCGTGGTCGACATGCACGAGGTCGCCTTCATCGACTCGACCGGGCTCGGCGCGCTGATCTCCGGCTTCCAGCGGGCCCGTGACCAGGCGATCGCGTTCCAGCTGGCCCGCCCCAGCCACAACGTACGCCAGATTCTGATGCTCAGCGGCCTGATGGAGGTCGTCGAGGTCACGCCCTGACCGTCGATCAAGATCAACATCAAGATCCGCTTTCGGTACGACGTGTGCCCGGCCCCGTGGCGATCCCGTCGCGGGGCCGCCGCGCACCGGGCCGCGACGCGACCCGCCCAGGGTCCCGGCGCGGGCGCGGGCCACGCCCGTACCGAATAATTGTTTTTCAGGCTTTTGCCGGGACCGCCAGACCGAGGCCGGGCGCGATCGGCTTGAGGTGCTTGCCGGCGAAGAGCATCAGGCTCAGCAGCGAGGCGAGGATGGCCAGCGCGCCGGCGCCGTACCAGGCCCAGGTGTACGCGCCGAGCTGGTCGCGGACCAGGCCGGCGGCGGTGGCCGCGATCGCCGCGCCGAACTGGTGCGAGGCGAAGACCCAGCCGAAGACGACCGGGCCGGCCGCGCCGAAGTACTCCCGGCACAGGGTGACCGTGGGCGGCACGGTGGCCACCCAGTCCAGGCCGTAGAAGAGGATGAAGACCAGCATGCTCGGGTGCGCGGTGGCGGCCAGGATCGACGGCAGGACCAGCAGCGACAGCCCGCGCAGCGCGTAATAGCCACCGAGCAGGATCCGGCTGTCGACCCGGTCGGTGAGCCAGCCGGACGCGATCGTGCCGACGATGTCGAACGCGCCGACCAGGGCGAGCAGGCTCGCGGCCGTGGTGTTCGGCATGCCGTGGTCGTGCGCGGCCGGGATGAAGTGCGTGCCGACCAGCCCGTTGGTGGTCGCCCCGCAGATCGCGAAACCACCCGCGAGCAGCCAGAACGCCCGTGTCCTGGCGGCGTCCCGGAGAGCGACCAGCGCGGTCCGGGCGGCATTGCCGGTGGGCTTGGCCGGCGGGTCGGTGACGCCGCCGAGCGCGGTCACGCCGAGATCCTGCGGGTGGTCCCGCAGGCGCCAGAGGATCAGCGGAACGACCAGGAGCGCGATCGTGGTCACGATGAGCGCGGCGGTGCGCCAGCCGTGCGCCTCGGTGATCCGGGACAGCACCGGCAGGAAGATCAGGTTGCCGGTGGCGCCGCCGGCCGTGAGCACGCCGGTGACCAGGCCGCGGTGCTTGACGAACCAGCGTCCGGTGATCGTCGCCACGAAGCCGAGCGCGAGCGAGCCGGTGCCGAGCCCGACCAGGACGCCCCAGCAGAGCATCAGCTGCCAGCTGGCGGTCATGAACACGGTCAGGCCGGAGCCGAGCGCGACCAGGCCGAGCGCGGCGGCGGCCACCCGGCGGATGCCGAACTTGGCCATCAGCGCCGCGGCGAACGGGGCGGTCAGGCCGTAGAGCAGCAGGTTGACCGAGACGGCGGCGGAGATCGTGCCGAGCGACCAGCCGAACTCGTCGTGCAGTGGCTGGAGCATGACGGACGGGGTGGAACGGAAGCCGGCCGCGCCGATCAGGGCGATGAACGCGACGGCGGCGACCGACCAGGCGGGGTGGAGGCGTGCTTTCACAATCTGAATTCTCCGTACTTCGGACCTCCCGGACGAGTGGCCGGAGAGCCATCATGCGCAAGAATCAGGCCATGCCCCATGTGCTCGCGGTCCTGGTCCTGGACGATGTGGTCGGCTTCGATCTGGGCGTGCCGCCGCAGGTGTTCCGGGCCGCCCGCCGCTCCGACACCGATCACCTCTACGACGTGCGGGTCTGTGGCCCGGGCCCGGTGCACAGCTCGGCCGGCTTCACCGTCGTGCCGGATCACGGCCTGGACACCCTGGCCGTGGCCGACACCGTGGTGATCCCCGGCATCCACGGCACCGGGCCGATGACCGACGGCACCCTCGATCCGGTCATCCGGGAGGCGCTGCTCGCGGCGGCCGCGCGCGGCGCCCGGATGGTGTCGATCTGCACCGGGGCCTCGGTGCTGGCCGCCGCCGGCCTGCTCGACGGCCGTCCGGCGGCGAGTCACTGGGGCTGGGAGCCGCGTCTGCGCCGGCTCTACCCCGGCGTCAACTGGGACTTCGACGTGCTCTTCGTCGACGACGGGGACGTGCTGACCTCGGCCGGGGTCGGCGCCGGGGTGGATCTCTGCCTGCACATCATCCGCTCCGACCACGGCTCCGAGGCGGCGAACCGGGCGGCCCGGCGCTGCGTGGTGCCGCCGTGGCGGGACGGCGGGCAGGCGCAGTACATCGAGCGCCCGGTGCCGGCCGCCGCGGGCAGCGGCACCGAGCCGACCCGGGCCTGGGTGCTGGACCGGCTGAGCGAGCCGGTCACCCTGGAGGAGATGGCCGCGCACGCCCGGATGAGCGTGCGCACGTTCACCCGGCATTTCCGCGACGAGACCGGCTCCAGCCCGCGGCAATGGCTGCTGCGCCAGCGGGTCGAGCACGCCCGCCTGCTGCTGGAGTCGACCGACCTCGGGGTGGACGTGGTGGCCCGCCGCGCGGGGCTGGGCAGCGCCACCGCGCTCCGGCAGCACCTGCACGCGACCATCGGGGTCGCCCCGTCCGCTTACCGCCGCACCTTCCGCCACGCGTCCTAGCTGCTCAGGTTTGCGGCGGGATGTCCGATGGAGGGGTGTATACCCTGTGCCGCCGCGGTTGAGGATTCCATGGACCAAACCTTCCGTCCGCTGCTCGATGCTCTGAAGCAGATCGGCGTCGACGCGCATGCGATCGACGCGGCTGCCGAAGAGGCATTGCGCAGCGGTCGCCCGGTCCGTGCCGTCCTGATCAACGACCAGGTCGTCACCGAGGAGCAGCTGACCCAGGCGGCCGCCGCGGCGTTCGGCATCAACACGCTCGACCTGGTCGGCTTCACCCCGGACCCGACCGCGCTCAAGCGGATCCCGCTGCCGGTGGTGCTCCGGCACCGGGTGCTCGGCCTGGCGATCAACGACGGCGAGCTGGTGGTCGGCGTGACCGACCCGGCCGACGTGGTGGCGCTGGACGACGTCCGGGCCGCGACCGGCATGACGGTCCGCCCGGTGGTGGTGGCCCGCAGCGAGGTCCGCCGGATCATCGAGAAGCTGCAGCGGGAGGACAGCGACCTCGGCGACCTGGCCGACGCCGCGGCCGAGTCGACCGGCATGACCGCGCAGCAGACCAGCACCGAGGACGCCCCGATCGTCCGGTACGTGAACAGCCTGATCGAGCAGGCCGTCATGAACCGCGCGTCCGACCTGCACCTGGAGCCGACCGAGGACGACATGCGGGTGCGGTACCGGATCGACGGCGTGCTGCACGAGGTGGACATCGTGCCGAAGGGCGTGATGGCCGCGCTGACCTCGCGCATCAAGATCATGTCGGGCGTCGACATCACCGAGAAGCGGGTGCCGCAGAACGGCCGGATCACCGCGATGATCCGGGACCGGAGCGTCGACCTGCGGACCGCCACGCTGCCCACGGTGTGGGGCGAGAAGATCGTGCTCCGGGTCCTGGACACCGGCGGCATCGACCTGGACATCCGGAAACTCGGGTTCACCGAGCACAACCTGAGCCGGTTCGAGGGGTCGTTCACCAAGCCGCACGGGATGGTGCTGGTCACCGGCCCGACCGGCTCCGGCAAGTCGACCACGCTCTACGCCACGCTCGGCCGGATCAGCAAGCCCGAGGTCAACGTGATCACCATCGAGGACCCGGTCGAGTACCGCCTGCGCGGGGTCAACCAGGTGCAGGTGAACGTGAAGGCCGGGCTGACCTTCGCGGCGGTGCTGCCGGCCATCCTGCGGTCCGACCCGGACGTGGTGCTGATCGGTGAGATCCGGGACGGCACCACCGCGCAGATCGCCGTCGAGGCGGCGCTCACCGGTCACCTGCTGCTCTCCACGCTGCACACCAACGACGCGCCCGGCGCGGTCACCCGGCTCACCGAGATGGGCATCGAGCCGTTCCTGGTCGGCTCGTCGCTGGACTGCGTGCTGGCCCAGCGGCTGGCGCGGCGGCTGTGCGACTGGTGCAAGGAGGCGTACGCGCCGACCGAGGAGGAGATCTACGCGGCCCGCTGGCCGCTGGAGGACCTGGCCTTCCCGCACGTGCTGTACCGGCCGGTGGGCTGCCGCAACTGCGCGAACACCGGGTACAAGGGCCGGATCGCGCTGCACGAGGTGATGCCGATCAGCCCGGAGATCGAGTCACTGACCATCCGGCGCGCTCCGGCCGGCGAGATCCGGGACGTCGCGGTGGCCCAGGGGATGTACGACCTGCGCGCCGACGGCCTGGCCAAAGCGTCCGGCGGACTGACCTCGGTACGCGAGGTCTCCCGAGTCGCGGTGTGACCGCACCCGGGTCGCAACTAAACCGGACTCCCGTCGTGCCGATTCAGAAAGTGTCGGAACACGAACTGGAGAGGGACCGAACGGCAGATGGACACGATCGAGCACGAGGCGATGCAGGCGGAGTCCGCCGGTACCGCGGACGACCTCGCCGTGCTCGACCAGTTGCTGATCACGCTGGTCGAGTCGCGCGGCTCGGACCTGCACCTCACGGTGGGTTCGCCGCCGATGATGCGGGTGGACGGCTCGCTGCGCCCGGTTCCCGGGTACGGCAAGCTCAACGCCTCGGACACCGAGTTGCTGGCCCGCGCCGCGGTCACGCCGATGCAGTGGGAGACGTTCCAGCGCGAGCAGGAGATGGACTTCGCGCACAGCATCGTCGGCGTCTCCCGGTACCGCGGCAACCTGTACCGCCAGCGCACCTCGTGCGGCGCGGTCTTCCGGGCCATCCCGCACAAGATCAAGCCGCTGGACGAGCTGGGCATGCCGGAGTCGGTGGGCCGCTTCGCCCATCTGCCCCGTGGCCTGGTGCTGGTGACCGGCCCGACCGGGTCCGGCAAGACCACCACGCTGGCCTCCCTGCTCGACCTGGCCAACCGCAGCCGCGCCGACCACATCATCACCATCGAGGACCCGATCGAGTTCCTCCACCCGCACAAGCGCAGCATCGTGAACCAGCGCGAGGTCGGCTCGGACACCGAGACGTTCGCCAGCGCGCTGAAGCACGCGCTGCGGCAGGACCCGGACATCATCCTGGTCGGTGAGCTGCGGGACCTGACCACCACGGCGACGGCGCTGACCGCCGCCGAGACCGGTCACCTGGTGATGGCGACGCTGCACACGCAGAGCGCCACCCAGACCATCGACCGGGTCATCGACATCTTCCCGCCGCACCAGCAGTTGCAGATCCGCGCGCAGCTCGCGGCCAGTCTCCAGGGCGTGATCACCCAGGCGCTGGCCCCGCGTGCGGACGGCAAGGGCCGGGCGGTGATCTGCGAGATCCTGAGCGCGACGCCGGCCATCCGGAGCCTGATCCGGGAGGGCAAGTCGCACCAGATCCCGTCCTTCATGCAGGCCGGTGGCAACGAGGGCATGCTCGCCTTCGACCAGCACCTGGCCGAGAAGGTGCGGGAGGGCGCGATCACCATGCAGACCGCCCTGGAGATCAGCCACTCGCCGGAGGAACTCAAGCGGCTCGTCGGGCGGAGCTGATCATGTCCGCCAACAAGACGTTCATGTACAACACCATCGACGCCCGGGGGAAGAAGTCCAAGGGGACCATCGAGGCCCCCAACGAGGCGGCGGCCACCCACATGCTGCGGCAGCGTGGCGAGGTGCCGCTGGGGCTCACCGAGGCCGGGCAGGGTCTGCAGCGCGAGCTGAAGATCCCCGGGCTGGGCAACCGGGTCAAGCTCAAGGACCTGGCGGTCTTCGCCCGGCAGTTCGCCACGATGACCGCTTCCGGCATGTCGCTGCTGCGCTCGCTGTCGATCATGGAGGAGCAGACCTCGGCGCCGGCGCTCAAGCGGGCGCTCGGCGAGGTCCGCACCGACGTGGCCGCCGGTGGTGGGCTCTCCACGTCGATGGCCAAGCACGACCGGGTCTTCCCGCGCCTGATGATCGCGATGATCCGGGCCGGCGAGACCGGCGGCATGATCGACCGGGCGCTGGAGCAGATCGCCGAGAGCCTGGAGAAGGACACCGCGCTACGCGGCAAGATCAAGGGTGCGCTGACCTACCCGGCGATCGTGCTGGGCTTCACGTTCGTACTGATCGCAGCGATGTTGATCTTTATCGTTCCGATCTTCGAGCAGATGTTCAAGAGCCTCGGCGGGCAGCTCCCGGCGATCACCCAGTTCCTCGTCACGACCAGCCACAACATGTGGTGGGGCGGGCCACTGGTACTGGGCACCGGGATCGCCACCACGGTCGTCTACAAGCGCCGGCTGCGCACCAGCGCGGACTTCCGCCTGCGGGTCGACCGGATCAAGCTCGGCCTGCCGGTCTTCGGCCAGCTGTTGCAGAAACTGGCGATGAGCCGGTTCTCCCGCAACCTCGGCCTGCTGCTGAACGTCGGCGTGCCGGTGATGCAGGCGCTCGCGGTGGTCGGCGAGACCACCGGCAACGAGGTGATCAACCTCGCCATGAAGGACATCGGCGCGACCGTCCGGGACGGCCAGCCGATGTCCACGGCGATGCGCAACCACAAGGTTTTCCCCGAGATGGTCAACCAGATGATCGAGGTCGGGGAAGAGAGCGGTCAGATCAGTCAGATGCTCGACAAGGTTGCCGACTTCTACGACAGAGAAGTCGACTCCGCCGCCGAGTCCCTGGCCGCGTCGATCGAACCGATCATGGTGCTGCTGATGGGCGCGGTGGTCGGCGGCATGGTCATCTGTCTCTACATGCCGATGTTCAGCATTTACCAGAACATCCAGTCGAACTGACCCAGCGTGCGGTACGGCACGCGAGGTAATACCGGCCGCTTCCCGACGGCCGGAGCTCCACCGGGCGCCCGAGCCCGGCTCTCCCACCCCGCTCCACCCACCCCTTCGCCCTGGAGGCACCCCATCATGCAGAACGTCATCGACCGTCTGGCCGTCAAGCGCGCCGACCTCCTCGCCAAGAAGGACGACGAGGGCTTCACCCTCATCGAGCTCCTGGTCGTGGTCGTCATCATCGGCGTCCTGGTCGCGATCGCCGTGCCGGTCTACCTGAACTACCGCCAGGGCGCGGCCGACAAGTCGGCGCAGTCCGACGTCCGCGGCGCGATCAGCGCGGTGGAGCAGTTCTACACCAGCAACAACAACACGTACCCGGCCAGCGCGTCGGCTGACGGCACCGTCGCCTCGCTCGCCCTCCCGGGGATCTCCGGCGGCACCGCCGGCACCATCACGCTCTCCGACAAGACCAAGCTCACCTACATCAACAACGCGGACGGCACCTACAAGCTCTGCGCGTCCAACGGCGGCGGCAGCGGCAAGACCTACCGCTACCTCTCCGCGAGCGGCGGCTCGGTCCAGGCGGTCAGCGGCATCAGCCTCACCACCTGCGCCTGACGCCGGTCAGTGACCCCTGGGGTGGCGCCGCCGGCGGCGGCGCCACCCCAGCCCACGTGAGAGGAGCCCGAGCATGCCGCTGATCCCGTTGCTCGTCGTCGTCGGAATTCTCGGCCTCGCGGTGGGCTCCTTCCTGAACGTGGTGATCTACCGGGTCCCCCGCGACGAGTCGCTGGTCTCGCCCGGCTCGCACTGCCCGAACTGCGGCCACGCGGTGCGCAACCGGCACAACGTCCCGGTGCTCGGCTGGCTGCTGCTGCGCGGCCGGTGCGCCGACTGCGCCACCCCGATCAGCGCCCGCTACCCGCTCGTCGAGGCCGGCACCGCCGCCCTGTTCGTCGCGGTGGCCGCGCGCTTCGGCTGGTCCTGGGCCCTGCCCGGCTACCTCTACCTGGCCGCGGTCGCGATCGCGCTGGCGATGATCGACCTGGACGTGATGCGGCTGCCCAACAAGATCGTGCTGCCGTCGTACGCGGTGGCCGCCGCCCTGCTGGTCCCGGCCGCCCTGCTCGCCGGCGACCCGGGCGCCCTGCTCCGGGGCGCGGTCGCGGCGATCCTGCTCTACCTGGTCTACCGGGTGCTCGGCGCGTTCGGCATGGGTGGCGGCGACGTCAAGCTCGCCCCGCTGCTCGGCTTCTACCTCGGCTGGCTCGGCTGGGGCGCGGTGGCGGTCGGCGCGTTCTCCGGGTTCCTGCTCGGTGGCGTGGCCGGGGCGATCCTGCTGCTCACCCGGGCCGCCGGGCGCAAGAGCCGGATCCCGTTCGGGCCGTACATGCTGGCCGGCGCGTTGCTGGCGGTGTTCGCGGCGGCGCCGATCGCCGATTGGTACGCCAACCTGCTCACCCCGATCGCGTAACGACCGATAGCCCCCGTAGGAAGACGACCAGAAAGGAAAGCCGATGGCAGGCGCAACACCGATCGGGCTGGACATCGGCTCATCCTCGATCCGGGCGGTCGAGGTCCGCCGCACCCGGGACGACTACACCCTGATCAACTTCGGCCAGATCCCGCTCGACCCGGGCGCGGTGCACGGCGGCGTGGTGCAGGACCCGCTCGCCGTCACGCACGCGCTCAAGCAGCTCTGGGCCGCCTCCCGGTTCGGCACCAAGCGGGTCAGCCTCGGGGTGACCAACCCGCAGCTGGTGGTCCGCGAGATGTCGATCGCGAACCTGCCCTCCGGACAGATGCGCCAGGCCCTGCCGTTCCAGGTCAAGGACGCGCTCCCGCTCGCGGTCGAGCGCTCGCTGCTGGACTTCTACCCGCTGGAGCAGCCCGGCGACAACCCGACCGTGCGTGGCCTGCTGATCGCCATGCCCAAGGACGCGGTGGTCGAGCTGGTGCACGCGGTGGAGAAGGCCGGCCTGCACGTGACCGGCGTCGACCTGGCCTCGTTCGCCCTGCTGCGGGCCGCCTCCCGGCTGGACACCCAGGTCGAGGCGATCGTCGACATCGGCGCGGACATCACCAGCGTGGTGGTGCACGCGGACGGCGAGCCGCTGTTCGTCCGGACCCTGCCGCGCGGCGGCGCCGAGATCACCGACAGCATCGCCACCCGCCTCGGGATCCCGGCCGCCCAGGCCGAGGAGCTCAAGTGCCGGTACGGCCTGCACGGCGACGGCACCCCGGACAGCGTCGCCGCGCTCACCGACGCGGTCCGCCCGCTCGCCAGCGAGCTGCGCAGCTCGTTCACCTACCTGGCCTCCGGCGAGCGGCAGAAGCAGGTCACCCGGCTGGCCCTGTGCGGCGGCGGGGCGCTCATGCCCGGTCTCGCCGAGCACCTGCAGGAGCAGCTCGGCGGCATCGCGGTGATGTACGCGGACAGCACCTCCCGCCTGCGCGACACCCGCCGGGCGCGGGAGCGCGGGTTCGACAGCTTCGTCCCGTCGGCGGCCGTCTCGATCGGCCTCACCCTCGGAGGATCCCGATGACCACGACCGCGTTGATGCCGGTGGACCCGTCGGTCTCACCGCAGCAGGCGTCCCGGGTGCTGACCATCCGCGCGAACCTGCTGCCGCAGGACATCAGCGACGGGCGGCGGGCGCGGCGGACCCGGACCGTCGTGCTGATCGCGGTGGTGCTGGTGCTCGGCCTGCTCGGCGGCTGGTACTGGACCGCGGCCGGCCAGAAGCAGGACGCCGACCTGGAGTTCGAGCAGATCACCCACCAGGTGGCCGCGGTGCAGCTGCAGCAGCGGCAGTACAAGACGCTGACCGAGACCAAGAACAGCAACATCGTCATGAAGAAGCAGCTCGCCACCCTGCTGGCGAAGGACCTGTCCTGGCAGAACCTGCTCGACCTGCTCCGGGCCACCGGTGACGACGCCGGGGTGGAGGTGACCGAGATCGGCGGCGAACTGGCCAACGACTCGACCGGCAGCTCCGGCACCCTGGACGCCGACGAGGTCGGCGAGCTGACCATCACCGGCAACGCGCCGCAGAAGAAGGCGGTCGCCGCCTACGTCGACGCGCTGGACAAGCTCACCTACGTGGACGGCCCGTTCGTCACCAGCCTGACCAGCAAGGGGCAGGAGAAGGTGGTCAAGAAGGGCAAGGTCGCCTTCACGCTCACCGTCTACATCACCGACAAGTCGCTCTGCGGGCGCTTCAGCGCGACCGAGTGCAAGTCCTCCGGAGGAAAGTGATGGGCGCGCTCCGATCCGACCGGCTCTGGCTCTTCGGTGGCCTGGCCCTGACCGCGGTGCTGATCGCGGCCGGCTGGTTCCTGATGATCGGCCCGAAGTACACCGAGGCGTCGGACGTACGGGCCCAGGCCGAGGACGCCAGCACCCAGCTGTCCACGCTGCGGACCCAGTTGTCCCAGCTCAAGGCGGACAGCGCGAACCTGCCGGACTACGCCTCGCTGCTGAAGAAGTACAAGAACGCGCTGCCGACCGACGACGACATCCCCACGTTCCTGCGTCAGCTGCAGACCATGGGCACGAACCTGGGCCTGGGTGTCAACGCCTACACCGCCACCGGCCGGGACGAGTCGAAGGCGGTCACCGCCGCCCGGGAACTGCCGATCACGCTCACCGCCGAGGGGAACGTGGACGACATCAGCACGTTCATCAAGAAGCTGCAGACCACCCAGCCACGGGCGGTGCTGATCGAGTCGACGGACCTGAAGCAGGGCAACACCCTGGGCGACGCCAGCGACCCGGACCCGTTCACGCTGACCCTGACGCTCAACGCGTTCCGGCTGAAGAGCAGCGCCTCGACGACGACCGTCACGACGCAGTGACGGGCCCGGCCGCGAGCAGGGCCGCGACGCCGTCGAAGGCCGGGCGGCGGACCGCGTAGCGCGAGATTCCCCACCGGCGTTCGCTCTGCTCCAGCTTCGCGGTCAGCTCACTCGGCGTTCCGGCCATCATGTACGGCGTCAGGGCCGCCTCCGCCTCGCTGATCTCGGCGTCCACGGCCCATTTCGCGTACGCCGCACCCGCGTCGCCGGTCACCTCGAAGTAGTGCACGAGCGCCTCGACCGGAGTCCCGCCGGCCAGCTCGACCTGCGCGTCCACCACGGCCGGCGAGAACTTCGCGGTGTGCGTGTGCCCGTCCGCCAGGGTGCGGCCCAGCCCGGAGAGCCCGATCAGGTCGGCGTGCCCGGCGGCCCAGCGCAGCAGCCGGGTGTTGCCGCCGCCGAACAGCAGCGGCACCCGGTCCTGCACCGGGCGCGGCGTGGCCAGACCGTCGCCGGCCAGCATCCGCACGGTCGCCTCGGCCACCTCGATGAAGTGGTCGACACGCGCGCGGACGCCGGGACGCTCCCGCCCGACCGCGGCCCACTCGGCCGGGGTGTGGCCGGCGCCGAGGCCGAGGATCGCCCGGCCGCCGGAGATCAGGTCGAGGGTGGCGACGTCCTGGGCGATCAGGATCGGCTCGCGGATGCCGGCGTTCAGCACGTACGACCCCAGTTTGATCGTGCTGGTGACCGCGG